>JBIJCF010000061.1:0-8393 GCA_044344795.1 Bacteroidia bacterium
CAAGATACCGAAATAGATAGGATTTAACAAGCAAAATACAAAGGCCTAATCTGTTAAGCTTGAGATTTAAACGGCTGCCTGTAAATAATCGCATCGTGTACGGACCGCTTATTGATAAAGGGCTGAAGTAAACGTGTAGAAAATCCGCTTCGATGACGCACAAACGTTCCCAATGTAATAGGTACCGCACCCAGAGTTGATTTTATTTCAGGTGCTGTGCGACCAAACTCGATATGCTTTACCTGTTTATCAATTCCATCCTTTAAAAAGTCGTACAAAATTCTTGAATACAGTGGTATGCGCTTGTTTACTTCGTAATCTAAACCCACAAAGTGAGCTTCCAAAATATCACCGTTCTTCCAAAATGATCTAAATGCAACAAGTTGTTCATTCAAAAAATAGCCGGTTAATTCAAATTCATCACCGAATTTGTTTTTCATCAAAGACCAATACTGTTGAGCCAATGGTAACAGTTTAAACTCTGCACGGCGGAATGTCTTTAAATACAAATCATGAATTTGAGAATTGTATTTACGAATGTCGTCTAATGAAAAATTAATGGTTTTGATAGCATTCGTCTTTCTAATTATACCATTCAAACGCATACGATATTTCTTCTGCAATGCATTACTGTAGTCATCCATGCAATGCCAATCGCCGTGCAAAATCAATCGCATTAACGGCTCGGTGGATACAGGTACAAAATCAAAGCCGGTGAGAACATCAGAGAATTGAGCCAGTCCTTTGTCAGTCTCTTCATAATCGCGCAACAGAGCGAAAGAAATTCGTGATTTACCCGAGCACAAACTATTAATGACTTCGCCCAGCGCCGCAAATACACGACGCTGATACCCGTGCACAATAGCTAAGCCGTGCTCACCGCTGATATAATGATTGCCACCAACAAGAACACGAATGGCGTTATCATCACAATGAAATGGCCATCCGGCTAAAAAATGGCTGATTGTTTTTGCCTTGCGCGCACCCAGCTGAGGTTCCAACGTTGCGCGCATCTCCATTTCAGGAACGGGAATTTCATGCAACCATGCTGCACCAACCGGAATAACGTTATCGTAGAATAATACGGCTTGAGATTGAATCAACGGATGTATAGCATTGAACGCCTGAATCCATTCCGTTGACATAAACAGATTGTTTTTACACACAACATTCCAGTCGCTCAACGGAATAGCGGAAATATCTGCAAATAGACTCACATGTAAACCATGAGTCGGTTTCTTTCTTCCGGTGACAGACTTCTGTTTTAACATCATACCCTTACAACAACTGTAAGGTCGTTTTGGTGCAAAAAATATTTTAACGACTTAAAACATGCGCCAGTTTCAGCAGTTTCGGGTCCGGCTGAATATGTTGTTTCACGGCATCAACAAATGGAGTGTAAGAAACAGCATTCTTTACGATTCCCACCATTTCCATGCTTCTTCCATTCAATAACCCTTCAACCGCTGCAGCACCCATTAAAGAAGCATTAACCCGCTCTATGCATGTAGGCGCTCCCCCACGTTGCATGTGTCCCAGTATTGACAAACGCGCATCAAATCCCGGAAATCTTGACTTGATGGCGTCCGCAACTTGCTTTCCGCCGCCGGCGTCATCACCTTCAGCAACAATGATGATCCTTGATTTTTTATCAGATCTACTATGCTCCAAATTATCGAGCAATTGTGGCAAATCGTTGTTGCATTCCGGAATTAGTATTCCTTCTGCACCGCTTCCTATTCCACTGTACAACGCAATTAATCCCGAGTCGCGCCCCATTACTTCAACAATAAAAACCCGATCATGCGACTCAGCCGTATCTCTGATTTTATCAACCGCTTCAACAACTGTATTCAATGCGGTTTCATAACCAATTGTGACGTCAGTGCCGGCCAGATCATTATCAATGGTTCCCGGACAACCCATAACCGGAATCGGGCACAATTCATGCAATGCCAGTGCACCGCGAAAAGTACCGTCTCCGCCTATGGCTACAATACCGTCAATATTTCTATGCTGCAAATTCTTAACTGCCTGCTGTCGCCAGACTAATTCCATAAATCGTGCACTGCGAGCGGTTTTCAAAATCGTACCGCCCCGTTGTATGATATTCGCTACTGATCCGGCCTTGAGTTCGACCATGTCGTCATCAATCATCCCTTCATATCCACGCAAGATTCCGACTACCTCACAACCGCTGTAAATAGCAGTTCGCACCACGCTTCGAATGCATGCATTCATTCCCGGAGCATCACCGCCCGAAGTAAAAACAGCTATTCTTTTCATGATTCCGCACCTTTAAGTTTATGAATCTTCTTAGTACCCGAATACATTTCGAATTTCAAAAACTTACATTCCAGCGGCCCATTGAATACGGTAATTTTTCTAGATGGACGAAGCCCGATATGTTTTATTCCTTCCATGCTTGAAGTTACCAGCCAAGCATCGTATCCGGAATATTTTTTCTTTAATGTTGTTCCGATAGAAACATACAGCTCTTCCAGATCATCTTTATCCATGCGCTCTCCGTAAGGAGGATTCATAATCAGTAGACCACGCCCTTCAGGTGGAGTCCAAGAACGAAAATCTGCATTGAATAATTTGATCATATCCTCAACACGCGCTTCTAAAATATTAGCCTTTGCTTTACGTATTACATTTGGAGAAATTTCAATACCTGTTAAATCAACGGGTTCCTCAGATATTCTGGATATCGCACCTTCCGTAATTTTCGTCCACAATTCTTCATCGAAATTTTTCCATTTCGTGAATCCAAAAAACGGACGAAAAAAACCTGCAGGGATATTTGCCGCGGACATCGCTGCTTCGATTAAAATTGTTCCGGAACCACACATTGGATCAATTAATCGCTGATGACGTTCCCAGCCGGATAATTGAATTAATCCTGCAGCCAACACTTCATTCATGGGTGCTTTCCCTGTGTCCACACGATATCCGCGTTTGTGCAAAGAACTTCCCGAACTATCTAACGAAACAGTCAATTTAGTATCCGAAATATGGATATTGATCCGCAAAGTTGGTTCATCCAAATCAACGGATGGACGACGCCCTGTTGCATCCCGGAACTGATCCACGATAGCATCTTTGGTTTTTAAAGCTACGTATTGACTGTGATTAAAGAAATCGGAATTCAATGTACAATCAACAGCTAACGTATCATCTGCTGTCATCCATTGCGACCAATCAATGGATCGGATGGCCTCGTACAATTCCTTTTCATTATTTACCTCTAATTCTGCAATAGGAAACAGAATTCGTAAAGCTGTACGAAGCATATAATTAGCCTTATACAAGGTTCCAAGATCCCCGACAAAACTCACTGCCCGGTGATGTTCCTCAATCTCCCGTGCACCGATTTTGAGCAACTCGCGTGAAACGACAGGCGCCAAACCCTGCATTGTTTTGGCAACAAATCTTAAATTATCTCCTGTTGTAGTCATGTTAATGTACCATTATCCACGCCGTTAAAACACCGGCTAAAATTGAAATAAATCGAATTGCGTTGAATTTGTGATTTTCAGAAGCTTCAAACAATATCGTAGTGCTGATATGCAGAAATATACCGATTACCACTCCAATAATAGCGTTGTAAACCGGAGTCCATTCTTCCGTTAATGTGATTCCTGCAAAGTACGTCAACAACATACCAACCGGCCCCATTGCAGCAAAAAGTAAAAGAATTAGTGAAGCCTTTAGTTTTGTGGCTCCGGAATGCATCAGGATGATCATTAGTGTTATAGCTATCGGTACGTTATGAAGCACGATGCCGGTTAAAAACGGAGGGAGAAAACCTTCATAATCTCCTTCCAAACCAAGCGGCATTCCTTCAAGTAACGCGTGTACGCATAACCCTGTTATCATCAGCCACGGAATCCTCGAATGAGCATGATCCTCGTGCGAATGAATATGAGCATGCCCGTGCTCTATTCCCTGCGAAATAAATTCCAACAATAATTGAATTAAGAATCCGGCTAAAACCCAAATTCCCGCATGTTCTCCACCTTCTTCATACAACTCCGGAATGAGATGCAATAAACTTAACGCAAACAAAAATGCACCGCTATATGCCAATAATAACTTAAGTGGAGTTTTCGCAATACGCAATACAAAAACACTCCAACCGCTAAGTATAGCGGATATTAACAGAATCAGAACGTATGAAAGAATCGACATATTCTATTTTTTAACTGCGATCATTATCAGTCGTGGTGATTGAACAACGTCAAATGCATTTAGTTGATAGTCGCCAAATACTTCTAACATATCAAAATCATTTTTTAATAATTCCTTGAAATCTTCCAATGACAACAAACTCACCGATTCTTTAAACACACTGATCTTCCCAGCATCATTAATGTTTATAGTTTTGATGACACGATTATTTTCAACTGTCTTCTTCCAATTAAACAGTACACCTTTGAATTCATCGCTGCCTTCCGGATAATCCACTACCAATTTCCGCACAACATGGGCATTAAAATAATCAATGACCAATTTTCCTCCCCTTTGCAATCCTATAGCAGCAGACCTAATGGCTTTGTGTTCATCGCGAACACTATTAAAATAACCGAAACTGGTAAATAGATTGAAAATATAGTGGTAATAGTTGATACGAAACGGACAACGCATATCGTGGACAAAAAACTCCAATCCATCGCGTTCCATTTTTAAGGCTTCATGAATGCTACCAGGTGACAGGTCAACACCGGTTACACGCAAACCCAAATCGAACAAGGCTTTAGAATGTCTTCCTTTACCACAAGCCAGATCTAAGACAATTGATCCCAGCTCGACATTCAAGTGTTTTACCAATGCGTGAATAAATCGCTCGGCTTCTTCACGAGAACGATGGCGGTAAAGCATATGATAGTATGGACTATCAAACCACTCCTCGAACCAATTGTCGGAATTTTCGAATTTCACGGTGCAAAGGTACAACTAACTGTCCGAGTAGCCACGTGAAGCGCAATTTGTACCTTTAACGTCGGCTATGGCTTATTCCCCCAATCGTGCTTCTTTACTGTTTTTTTGGTTCGTATTGTTTTACGCAATACTAAACGTTGGTCGTGCGCAGGATTTAAAATTTTACACTATTGGTGCAGATAAAGGTCTTTCACAATCCGCCGTGAACTGCGTAATTCAGGATCAACAAGGATTTATGTGGTTTGGTACGCAGGAAGGACTCAATCGATACGATGGAAACAATTTCAAGATTTATAAACGAAATCCGCTTGATTCCAATTCTCTATCCAACAACTTTGTGTATTGCCTACTGCAAGACAAAACCGGAAAAATTTGGATTGGAACTGCGGGCGGTGGTGTAAACGTATTTGATCCGTCCACTGAACGGTTCACGCATTTTAATCACTCCGATGATCGATACTCCTTAAGTAACGATGTTGTACGCATAATTTATGAGGACCAACAGGGAACTATTTGGATTGGAACCGATGAAGGACTCAATGAATACGATCCAAAAAACAATCGATTCGTTAGCTACACATACAATGAGAATGATCCGCACAGTTTGCCCGGCAATCGCATTTTCGACATTCGCGAGGATAAGAAAGGGCAATTATGGATAGGCACTTACGGCAAAGGAATTTGTCGATTTGACAAAACCACACGTAGATTCAGTGGCTACCAGATCACCGATGCTGAAATCGATCGATTAATGCAACAAGATGTCCGTTCAGACACAAAAAAACGTGCGCAATGCAGTAACATTAGGACATTATTGCCTGTTGGTGAAAATCAAATGTGGATTGGAACTGACGGTGGTGGAATACTTGTTTTTAACACTAATACCAATACGTTTGAGCAGGTATATTACAATAGTCTTAGCGGTGATAAATCGCCTTACAATATTTCCAATTCCAGAATCTTTGATATGGAAGCGGATAACGAGGGCAATATTTGGCTGGCGGTTTATGGCGTAGGAGTTGAAATTTACCATCCGAAATCAAAAACATTTACGCACTACTTGCCTAATGAAAATGATTTGTTCGCGCTCAAATCCGCTGAAACCAAATGCATTTATAAGGATAATCGGAATAATTTCTGGATTGGCACTAATGGTAAGGGTTTACACGTGTATTTCGAATCAACGTCGTTAATACAACATCTGCGGCATTCGGATAGAATCGGTGTTGGAAACAATACACTGATGAGTTCTGAAATTATGAGCATCGTTGAAGATCGTGATGGACTTTTATGGATTGGCACGCTACACGGAGGATTGTCCACTTTGGATCGGAACACCAGACTTTACACGCATTATCCTGAACTCAGCACATCAACCAACAACAGCGTAACAGCGCTAATTGAAGCTACAAACGGCACCATATTGATTGGAACGTACGGCGACGGTGTGATTTCGTATGACAAGAAAACAAGCGCCAGAAAAAAGTGGTCTACTGCGAACGACCGCATTGCAGAAGGCACTATACTTAGTATAGCAGAAGACAAGCAAACAGGCTCAATTTGGTTTGGAACATTTGGTGCAGGACTTTACCGTCTCGATCCTGAAACCGATTCTCTCACTCAATTCACTGTGGAAAAAAGTAATCTCAGCAGCAATTTTATATACACCGTTTTTTACGACTCACAGGGTACCATGTGGGTTGGAACTCGCGGAGGAGGATTGATGCAACGTAAACGTAATGAAACAAAATTTCAAGTGTACAAGCACGACGAAAAAAAACCGGGTACATTATCCAACAACACGGTTTACTGCATTTCTGAAGGTGAGAATCATACGATCTGGGTGGCAACAGCAAACGGTCTGAACCGACTAAATGCAGATGGTACATTTTCTGTGTGGTACGAAAACGACGGCCTGCCCAGTGATAACATTTACGCCATTTTGCAGGACAATGAAGGTCAATTGTGGTTAAGTCACAATAAGGGTATTACTCGATTCGACACCAGATTATCAGACAGAAATGCATTCCGGAATTTTGGAGCTGCAACCGGTGTACAACCTCTGGAATTCAATCAAGGTGCATACTTCAAGAATAAAGCAGGAGAATTATTCTTTGGCGGGCAAGGCGGTTTGAACATTATCCGTCCGGATGAACTGGAGAAGAAACGCACTCCACCACCGGTATACTTGGTTTCCTACAAGAAGTTTGGCATTGAAGTAAAACTGGATTCGGTGATATCTTATCGCAATGCAGTTACCGTTACGTGGCGAGACAATAATTTTCAATTTGAAGTAGCTGCGCTGGATTACGTAGATCCGTCGAAGAATGTGTTTCAGGTGAAGCTGGAAGGATTTGATGATGATTGGGCACCTGTTACATCTAATCGTTTTGTCAGTTATACCAACCTTCCCGGTGGAACTTATACACTACGAGTTCGCGCAGCAGATAGTAATGGTAACTGGAACGATACCGGAATAAGTTTGTCGATAACCGTTACACCACCGTGGTGGAGAACAAATTTATTTTATGCGGTGAGTGCACTTATTATCGTTGCTGGCATCTTCATTTTTATACGTTTACGTACAGCAGGCATTAAAAGAGAAAACAAAATTCTGGAGCAAAAAGTAAATGAACGTACACGTGAACTGGCCCAGAAGAACGCAGACATTACCAGCAGTATTAAATATGCTCGTCGTATTCAATTGGCCTTGTTACCGGAAGTAAAAGATGTCGTTTCAAAATTTTCAGATGCATTCGTTTTGTATCGTCCGAAAGATATTGTTAGCGGTGATTTTTACTGGCATGCACAACGTAATGGTTGGAACTTGATCGCTGTTGCAGACTGCACCGGCCATGGAGTACCCGGAGCATTAATGAGTATGATCGGACATAACTTGTTGGAACAAATTGTGAATGAACGTGGAATAATTTCTCCTGATGAAATTTTACTCGCCCTGAACGAAGGTGTGCGTAATGCATTACGACAACACCAACACGAACAGGACACTCCGGACGGTATGGACATCGCTATTTGTGCATTTCATAGTACAAAACCGGAGGTTAGATATGCTGCTGCTTTGCGACCATTGATTGTTGTTCGTAATGGCAGTGTACAAAAAATAGAACCGGATAGATTACCTATTGGCGGGCATCAGGAAAGCAAGGAAAAGTCGTTCAAACTGAATGTATTGCCGATTGAGCGTGGTGATTGTTTCTATTTGTTCAGCGATGGTTATGCCGATCAGTTTGGCGGTGAAAAGGGTAAGAAGTTCATGCAGAAACGATTGCTGGAACTATTGCAGCAAATCAGCCATCTTTCCATGAATGAGCAAGCAACAGTAGTAAGCCGTGAATTTGAGAATTGGAAAGGAACTCACGAACAAATTGATGACGTGCTGGTGGTTGGAATTCGACAAGAATTGTCCAATTGAATTGATTTTAATAGAT
>JBIJCF010000064.1:0-7279 GCA_044344795.1 Bacteroidia bacterium
GAGGTTTTAGTGCGGAGTTCGAAAAATATTGTGAACCAACAGGCCGAAACCAGTCCCCAACAAGTTGGGGACTCTCTCATCGCATATGAACTGCTTCAATATTTATAGCCTCCCACCTGCGGATCACGCGAATAATCCCGACCGTGTAAATGCAGATATTAGTTACGAGTTCAGCAAACGTATAAAATACACTGTGTGAATCTCGTTAATAAAGATAATTCACAACTTTTATTCTAAAATGCTATCCACACCTCGGGATAATTTAACCAGTTACAAGAAATTAATTGCATTATATGTTGTGTAGTTCTAGCTTGCAACTGCCTTATAATACAGGTGGAATACCATGAAAATAAGCGTTGTTACATGCTTGATTTGTATTTTTTCGTTCTGCGAATTGGTCGCTCAGTATCATTTGGACAGTCTGCAATTTGAAAAGCTGAATAAAGTGTGGGTGAAAAAAGCTAAAGTTGTTGAAATACAGACTATAGATAGCACCGTTCATATTGGTCAAATCATCTTCGTTTCAGATTCATTCCTTCTCTTGTATGCGGATAGCGGGTTTATCGATCCTAGACAAACTTTGAGTTATGTGCATTCATTTGATATCAGTGAAATCAATTCGATTTATGTTCAAAAGAGCCGCAAAAAGGTTTCTCGAACTTTTAGAAGTACAGTTATCGGATCTTTTATTGGCGGTGCTTGCGGTACACTTTTACATTTTGTTACTCCCCAACGAGCCTTTCAACAAATATTTATAGCACCGGCAGTTGGAGCAGGCAGTCTTGTCGGAATAGCAACGGGAAAAGATTCAAGACGATATGTTACAACAGATACAGTTTGGATCTATCAATCAAATAATACAACAGATTCAACTGTAACCGAAAAAGCAAATTCAATTATTACATCAACATATAAGATCACAGTTTGGCAAGATACATTGCCGGAATCTGTTCTATGCTCGAATGGAACTTTGGTTTTGGATAGTAACATGGTCTTTGAGGATATCGCTGGTGAATCCCGTATGATAAAACGCGCTTTTCCTACAGGTAATTTTCATGTCGGTGCATATTTTAAACAAACCGTAAATGGCTATAACACTGTAGTTTCGCTTCCAAATTCATATCTACTTAACGTGGGATATCGATTTTATCGGGCTTTGGAGTTAGACGCTTACTTGAGTAGATTCGAATCTCGAGTAGACATACATCCGGCTTTAGGAACTGCAAGATTATCAGGATATACCGGAGCTTTAACATGTTCATATTTCTTGATTAATAATGATCGATTTAATGTCAAACGTTTTCAATTAAGCCTAGGTATTGGAGTAGCGCACAATTGGATTTTGTTTACCGGTAATTTTCCTGCCCATTATCAATTTTCACGACAAGAATTTGGAATACTCGGAAAAATGCATGGTGCTTATTTTTTCAATCGAAGAATTGCTTTGTCAATTGAAATTCAACAAACGTATTTTTCGGAAATACAGTTGCAAGGATTTGATTGGCTGCAACCATATGGACCTGTTACTATACCTAATTACGTTGTAAAACCCTCAAATTTTCTCGCTGCAATTGGTTTGCGGGTAAATTTGTAAATGCCTTGTGTGTGATTGAACGTAGAAGTAATAATTCATCGTATTCCGATTGGAATAAGACGAGTTAATTGCAAATGCTTAACGGTTGTATTTATTTATATGAAACCTCGCCCATGAAGCCAACCATCACCTTCGACGATTTTCAAAAAATCAACTTATGTGTCGGCACCATTTTGCACGTCGAACCATTGCCTAATGCTCGAAAACCCGCATTTGTCGTGACTGTTGATTTTGGAACTAACCTTGGCATAAAGACAACCTCTGCGCAAATCACCGATTTGTATTCGCCGGAAACGTTGATCGGAAAACAGATCATTGGCGTAGTGAATTTTCCATCCAAACAAATCGGTAATCTGATGTCAGAGTTTTTGTTAACCGGCTTTGTTCAGCAGGATGGAAGTGTCGTAATTGCAGTACCTGAACGTCCGGTGGAAAATGGTTTGCATCTGGCATAATGGAATTGATAACGATCATGTTTTCAGCAAATGATTGTTGTATCTTTATTCTATGCGAATAATTGGATTGGGCATCGCTTTTATGGTGTTTTGGGCTGCAGGATGTAAGAAAGATCCTATACCTGTTCCTCCGCCTATTATAAATCCGGATTCTGTAGTTACTAATCCTCCGCCACCTCCGCCACCAACCGGTAATGCAGTGTTGCTTAATTTTAAACACATGGCGGGTTCTCTGCCTTTAATTGCAGACGGACAGTTGCGCTATCAAACGGCAGCAGGTGATTCATTCTCTGTTGAATTGTTCAAATATTACGTTTCCAATATTGTGTTTACCGATGACAACGGCAACGAATGGGCGGAACCGGAAAGTTATCACCTGATAGATCATAATGATACGAACTCGATGAAAGTATATGTTCGCGATATGCCTGTAGGAAACTATGTTTCTGTGCGCTGGATGATTGGAGTGGATAGTGCACGAAATGTTTCCGGAACTCAAACAGGTGCTTTGGATCCATCTAACGCCATGTTCTGGAGTTGGCAAACCGGATATATCATGGCGAAGTTGGAGGGGAAATCTCCGGCGTCAACTACTGTTCAAAACATGATCATTTTTCATGTTGGAGGTTTTGCAGTTCCTTATGCTTCACAGCGAATAGTAAATCCCGGCTTCAATGCTCAGCAGGCAATAGTCACTACGTCAACGGTTCCGAAAATAGACATTTCAACAGATGTATTACAATGGTTTACTTCGCCGAACAACATCCAGTTTAATACGTTAAGTGTAGTAACAGCTCCGGATGCTGACGCTATGATTATTGCTGATAATTATGCAGATATGTTCAGTGTTGCGGGAATAACGAATTAGTATGATAAGGACTTTGAAATTTAGAACACTGATTGCAACATCTCTTTGTGCTGCAGTAAGTATTGTTTCCTGCAGTCGCGATCCTGAAATTATTCCGGAAACTACTGCTGAAGATTTGGTGTTTAAAGTTCCGCAAGGATTTCCTGCTCCGGTTTATACGTTTCAAAATAATGAAGTTACGTTAGCAGGTTTTATTCTAGGACGCGAATTATTTTACGATCCATTGTTATCAAGAGATAACACAATTTCTTGCGGATCTTGTCATCAACAAAGTGTAGCATTCGCTCATGCTGAACATGGCTTGAGTCATGGTGTAGATGGTTTATTCGGAACCCGCAATGCACCCGGATTATTTAATTTAGCTTGGCATTATACGTTTATGCATGATGGTGGTGTGAATCATCTCGAAAGTCAGCCGTTGGCACCAATCGAGAATCCTGTGGAGATGGACGAAACAGTTGCCAACGTTATTGCGAAGTTGAATGCATCTCAGAAATACAAGAAGATGTTCAAAGATGCTTTCGGCGATGACAGTATTACCACACAACGTATGACTCGTGCTTTTTCTCAATTCCAAGGCATGATGATTTCCGCAGATTCAAAATATGATAAGTATACTCGCGGTGAAACACAACTTTCTCAACAAGAAATGAACGGATTGGCCACATTCCGCAGTAAATGCTCATCGTGTCATACTGAACCATTGTTTACGGATCGTTCTTTTCACAACAACGGTTTAGCTCCTGATCCAACCATCATGGATCCGGGCAGAATGATGATAACCGGTCTTCCTTCCGATTCACTGAAGTTCGCTACACCTTCATTACGCAATATTGCTGTAACAGGTCCTTACATGCACGATGGTCGTTACCAGACTTTACAACAGTGTTTGGACCATTATACGAATCCTTTGTATCAGAGTGCAACTCTTGATCCGTTGTTGACTTCAGGAATTCCATTAACATCGCAGGAAAAAGCTGATTTAATGGCATTTTTATCTACGTTAACCGATTGGACATTTATTAACGATCCAAAATTTAGAGAGCAATAGATGCGTTATCAATTAATTGTCATTGCGTTGTTGTTGATTGGTATTTCGGGTTGCAAAAAAGATCCGGATACAGTACCTGCTGGACGTGTGCGATTATTGATCAATGTCAATCATCACGGCATTAACATTCCGAATGCCGTTGTTTTTAGAAAAGATAGCATTTTGATTTTTCCCGGTCAGGATACAACATTGTACACGCAACGATACGTAACTGACGAATCCGGTAATTTAATTATTGATCAACTCGGCAATGGTGAGCGCAAGATGGTGTTGTATGCCAAAGGAATCGACCCATCATGGGACAGTACACAACAAACACCGGTTTGGGGCTACCAATTTGTAAATATCACCACTGCGATTGGAGAGTCGAAAGATGTTAACGTTATTGTTCCGGTAAGCGAGTAAAATAAATTTACTAGCGAATCAGATTAACATGCCCAACTTTCTTAATGGTTTTCTCAGCGCAAACGGTGCGGTATTGCACGACATATACGTACGTGTCCACCTGACAGATCTGGCCCTTGAAATAACCGTCCCAACCTTTATTAATATCGTTGGTTTGGAAAATTAATTGTCCCCAACGATTGAAGATCATCATTGAGAAGTCGTTGATGCCGTCCCCGTATACATAGAATATTTCATTGGGTCCGCCTTTATTTGGAGTGAAGGTATTCGGTATAAATACAATTCCTTCTCCTGCAACACCTGTTACGGTTGTTGTATCGTATAGAATACATCCTCCAAGATCAACCATTACGCCATAATCACCTGCAGTTGAAACTTCAATGGTTTGTGATGTTGCTCCGTTACTCCATTGGTATGTTGCTCCCGGGTTTCCTGCATCTAATGTGATGTTAAAATTACCGCATAGTGAAACTTCTTCCGAGAAATTTAACGGAGCGAGATAACCAATCGTAATCGAATCGGTGGAAAGACAGTTTCCTGTTCCGGTAACTGTAACCACATACATGTCTGCGCTGTCTGCAACAATTGTCTGTGATTGTGCGCCTGTGCTCCAGGCATATGACGATCCCGGATTTCCGGCATTCAGCGTCAAGGTATTGCCCGGACACAAGGTTGTATCATTACCTAAATCAATTATCGGCAAAGCAAAAACAGTAACATCGATGGAGTCACGCATGACACAAGCTCCATTTGTTACTTCTACCCAATATGTTCCGGTCGTAATTGCTGTCAATGTTGCATTTGTTGAATTATCGTTCCATAAATACGATTGACCAACAACACCTGCTGTCAGCACAATCGGCACACCTTCGCAGGCACTGGTATCACTTCCAACATTCGGAGGTTGCACTGCGGTAATTACAATCGTATCCGAGCTACTACAATTGTTAGCTGTTACGGTAACATAGTACGTACCGGCAGCTGTGGCATTTATGGTTTGAGAAGTTGATGCATTAGACCAAACATATTGTGCTCCCGGATTCTGTGCATTCAAAGGAATATTGAAATTGCCGCACACTGCAGTATCGTTGCCAAGATTAACTATTGGTGCGGGATTAACAGTAATATTCACCGTATCACTGAAGGTACACGAGCCAATTGTTACATCTACATAATATTGTCCACTTGCATTGACTGTAATAGAAGAGGTTGTGGCTCCGGTACTCCACAAATAAGAATTAGCAATACCGGCAGCTAGAGTTACACTACCACCTTGGCAGAAAGTAGAGTCGGGTCCGATATTAGGACCGGTAGCTGCTGAAATTACAATGGTGTCATATCCGGGACATCCACTGCTTGGATTCGTAATAACAGAATACGTTCCGGGATTGCTAACATTGATTGTACTGGAGGTAGCACCTGTGCTCCACTGATATGCCGTTGCAGATCCTGCATTCAAGGTTAAATTGAACGCACCGCAAATTGCAGTATCATTTCCTAAATTCACTGATGTACCTGAAGGAACATTAATAATTGCAGTTGCGGTATCTGATCCGGTGGCGCAACCGACAGTTCCACTAATTATCAAAGTGACTGTGTATGTTCCGCCGGAAGTATAGGTGTACGTTGCAGCCGGCGTGTTGGCCGTATCTCCCGTTGTAGATGGGTCTCCAAAATTCCAATGATACGTATATCCAAGATTGTTAGTACTCGCATTAAAATTAACGTTCAATGGAGCGCAGGATCCGTTTGGTGTAAAGTTGATGGAAACCTGAGGTTGGGTAGGAGCAGGGCAGTTTGGATCAAGTGTATATTTCCACATGGAATTGGATTTTCCTGCAGGTACCCATGCTCCGAACATCCAAAAGTTTCCTTGTAAGTCGCGGAATGCAGCACCACCGGCGCCACCTTCCGGATAATTAGTCGGAGCGGCAACAGTAACTGTACCATAATTTCCCGGTTGATTTAATGCAGTACTTCCTCCAACCCATGTAAACTGAAGCGTGTTGGGATCGAACATCCATAAATCATTCAGCGTAGAAATTCCTGAAGAGAATCCACCGAATTGCCAAAACCTTCCACAGTCATCTGTCCACGCGCAACGGTTTTCATAACGTGATGCAGGAAACTGTGAACCTGCAACGCATTTAGTTCCGAAATTACCGGGTGTATTAGCGACATTACTTCCTGCCATCCATGTCCAAACGTGTGTAGTAAGATCATAGCGCCACATGTCGGCCCATGTACCACTCAAGGCATCACTACCACCAAATAACCATAAGTTGCCTTGTAAATCTTTCCAACGTCCGTAGGTGTAGCGTGCACCCGGTGTGTTGGTTGGTGACGGAATTAATTGAGTCCCGAAGTTAGGAGCGACATTAGTAGCATTGGAACCGCTCATCCACGTCCACTGATTGGTTCCTGGAGAATAGCGCCACATATCACTGTAATACCCTAAGAAACCACCACCGCCATACATGTACATGTCACCATTATTGGCGGTCCAGCTAGCAGCAGTTTCAAAACGAGAAGGAGGATTGTTCGTGTTGGCAGGAACTTGCAATGTACCATATGTTCCGGGGTCATTGGCAACATTTGGTCCTTTCATCCAGGTCCACATGTTGGTGGTAATATCGTATTTCCACAAATCGCTTAACGCACCAAGAGTTCCGAACGCATCATAACCGTATCCTCCAAAAATGTAAAGGTTTCCGGCAGCATCTGTCCAGCTTAATACGCCCCAAGCTCGTGAGCCGGGATAATTACCGGGAGCCGGAACGCCTTGAACGCCATATACACCTGCAGCTCCAACTGTATTAGGTCCTTTCATCCATGTCCACATGTTGGTGATTGGATCAAATTTCCATAATGCGGCATGTTCCTGAAAGGCATTATCCAATCCACCG
>JBIJCF010000067.1:0-4310 GCA_044344795.1 Bacteroidia bacterium
CTTCGATTACTACCTCAATTTTATTCCCTACTTCGCTAATCTATTCTCCCCTCTTTTCACGTTTATTGCGGTTATATTTTTCACCTCACGACTTTCTTCAAGAACCGAAGTTGTGGCCATTCTGGCTGCCGGTGTAAGTTTCAGGAGATTTTTACGCCCGTATTTGATAGGTGCAACGATCATTGCCCTAATGTCGTTGCTACTCAACAATTATCTCATTCCCGTTGCCAACAAAACACGACTTGCTTTTGAATCAAAATATGTTGGAGGGCGATTCATTTTTATGGATCGCAATGTACATCTTCAAATTGCTCCGGGCTCGTTCGCGTATTTAGAAACCTACGATAACTATGGAAATATTGGGACACGATTTACATTGGAACAAGTTGAAAATCGCGAATTGAAATATAAACTTACAGCGCGTGATATACGTTGGGACAGTATTTCTAGAAAATGGACGATTAACGATTATATCATTCGCACAATAGACAAGAATGGAGAACGATTAGTTAAAGGACAAAAATTAGATACGACACTTAACTTATCTCCTAGAGATTTCAGCCGGGTACAGAACGTCATGGAAAGTATGACCGTGAGTGAATTGAACTCACACATTGAGAACGAACGACTGAAGGGTTCTGATAACCTCAAGTTGTTTGAAATAGAAAAGCATAAGCGTATCGCCTTCCCATTTGCAACGTTCGTACTGACAATTATTGGAGTAGCGGTTTCCAGTCGTAAAGAGCGCGGTGGAATTGGAAAGCATTTAGGTATTGGAATAGGTATCAGTTTCTCCTTCATTTTCTTTATGCAATGGTTTACGAGTTATGCTTCTAGTGGAGTAATGCCGGCGGCCATTGCAGTGTGGATACCCAATATGATTTTCACGTTGGTGTGCATTTACCTCTTGCGTAAAGCGCCGAAATAATCGCAACATGCCGAAGAGAAATTCATTGCAATGCTGTTGTTCATCACAATGTGTTTCCCGGTTTGGGTCATTATGTCGTGCAAGAAAGGCAAGAAAAATCCTGATGCTTGCAATGGAAGTTCTACCTGACGAAACGTTAAAATTCTAATTGACGAATTAGCTACAACAATCGACATCAATATCATTGACATTGATGTCGATTCAATCGGCGGGCTTAATGTGTGCGAGGTAAATAAAGAAAGCGCACGTCAAGACGTAGAGAAAAAAGTTTTTCACATTACTGCTAAAGTGCATAAGATGAGCAAGCATCGCGATGGTAATATAAAGATAAAACTCACCAACGGCAATGATATTTACATCAATTGTGAAGCGCCGAATATGGGTTGTACGTACGTACATTGAGAGTTTTGCATTTTTTAATCGTATGGAACGAACCCGTAATTGGATTGAGCCGCGTTATGGAGAACTCGCAGGCAAAACAGTTACCATTACAGGAGTTGGTTTTATCGACATCGATCATCGTTATCCGCGAAACGTTGCAAAAAATGAAATGGAGTTGCATCCCATTTTGGATATTTCATTTTAGAGAACAGCTTCCAGAACCGTGTAATTATAATTCCACTGCTGATATTGAGGCTTCTGTTGAAACAACCCATACACTGCAGAGCCACTGCCGCTCATAGATGCGTAGGCTGCACCCATGGTGTACAACTGTTGTTTGATTGCATCAACCTCGGGATGGTGAGTAAATACGCCGTGCTCAAAATCATTATCGATAACATCACGCCATTGTTCCGGAGTAGTTGTCGTAAGTTGCTTTACAAGATCGAACTTCATAGGGGCAGGTTTCACCCAACTATACGCCAACGGAGTACTAACATGTATTCCGGGATGCACTACCACGATATGCCAATTTTTTAAGTCGAGGCTTACAGGCGATAAGATTTCTCCTTTCCCTGTGGCTATCATCGGTTGATTATGAATAAAAAAAGCACAATCCGCTCCTAATTGCGCCGCAAGTACAGCAACTTTTTCATCGCTCCATTCAGGTGCGTATTCACTCACCAAATGTTTCAGCACAAATGCAGCATCCGCGGAGCCTCCGCCGAGTCCTGCGCCCATCGGAATAATTTTGTGCAGATGAATGTGCACCGGAGGAAGTTCGATGTGTTGTGCCAACAAATGATAAGCTTTAACACACAAATTGCCGGAACTATCACCCGGAATCGGCAAGCCGCTCGATGTAAACTTTAACGCTGTTGCCGTTTCATTAATTTCCAAAATATCTTTCCACGGTATTGGATAAAAAACAGATTCGATGTTATGATAACCATCGCTACGCTTTTCCGTTACGTACAGGCCTAGATTAATCTTGGCATTTGGAAATAAAATCATGTGGCGCGAAGATAATTGACCCGCATTGATTTGCAGCGAATTATGTAAATTCTATAAGGAAATTCTAAGGATTGAACCCTGATCTAAACAGCAGTTAGTTGCAATCATTTTGTAATTTCACCACCTATTAAAAAACGCTAAACATGAATTATTTGGATTTTGAAAAGCCGATTCAAGAGTTGATCGAGTTGCGCGATAAGATGAAGCAAACAGCTGAAAAGAATGGTGTTGATGTTTCATCTTCGTTACAAGAGATTGAAGATAAAATTACCACTAAGCAAATTGAGATTTATTCCAATCTTACACCTTGGCAGCGCGTTCAAGTTTCACGTCATCCTGATCGACCTTATACCTTAGATTATATCAAAGCGATTACGGACAGCGAATTCATTGAACTACATGGAGACCGCACGGTTAAAGATGACAAAGCAATGGTGGGCGGTTTCGGTATGCTGAATGGTCGTACTGTAATGTTCGTAGGTCAACAGAAAGGTCGTAACACTAAATTGCGTCAGTATCACAATTTCGGAATGCCTAATCCTGAAGGCTACCGCAAGGCATTGCGTTTAATGAAAATGGCGGAGAAGTTCAATAAGCCAATCGTTACATTTATTGATACTCCGGGAGCATTTCCGGGATTAGAAGCTGAAGAACGCGGACAAGGTGAAGCGATTGCACGTAATCTTTTGGAAATGGCGCAATTGAAAGTACCTGTTATATGCATCATCATTGGTGAAGGAGCTTCGGGCGGTGCGTTAGGTATCGGTATCGGTGATCGTGTCATCATGTTGGAAAATACCTGGTACTCGGTAATTTCCCCGGAGTCGTGTTCTTCCATTTTATGGAGAAGCTGGGACAACAAAGAACGAGCAGCGGAAGCATTGAAATTAACCGCTGATGATATGATGGGACAAGGATTGGTGGACGGTGTTATTAAAGAACCTGTTGGTGGTGCGCACACGAACTGGGAGGAGATATTCGCTACAGTTAAAAATAGAATTGAAGAAGAACTGCAGACATTAGATCAATTAACGCCGGAGCAACGCATCGATCAGCGTATCGAAAAGTTTTGCAAAATGGGCGTTGTAGTAGAAGGTTAACGATTATACCACAATTCTAAATCCAGCACGGGAGCAACATAATTCCACGATTGAATTAAGTTGCTCCCGTTGTAATTTAATACCGACGTTCCGGAAGCCACGTAAATGCTGTTGCTTATTACATCGTAACGAATTTGTTGCGCAGAAACACCCGGCAAATGCAACTGAACTCCCAACGGATTATATTCAAATCGATATACGTTACCATCGCTATGCCCAAGCAACAGAGTGTTGGATGAAATTTGTTCCGCACAATTCACGCTTCCGTTGGATAATGCAACAAGATTCCATGTACCATTACTGATGCGTTCATAAATTTTTAATTGTCCCTGACCTGCCGCATTACCAATAACATACACCTCATCTTCGTTGCGCGGTAGCAACTGTTGTACTTCCATATTTAACGGACATTGTGCAACTGTTCCACCTGAAACAGCATACACCACCATCCACGATTGTCCTGTGCTGATTTCTTTCTGCACTGTGTAAATGTAACCTGCAGTGCGGCACATCACCACTCCACGATGTAAGTTGAGCATGGGATAAGTTGCATGTTGTGTTCCTGCGTTGTCGAAGGAACGAAACTGCTCCGGACCATTCCAGCCTGTATATAGTACGCGATCCTTCACGTACAAATCACTCCAGAAACTTGAAGTACTTACAGTTGGAGACTTACTCCATTCCGGAGAGGAGCCATCAATTGAGAACGCATTTAATTTCCCAAATACATCACCACATGCGTATACTTGTTGCCACCAACCGCTGACGGATAAATCACCGAAATCAGAATTTTCCGTTTTCCACAACAACGGAGCAGCAGAGCTGTCCACACGATAAATGGTCATTGTATTCGCCTGTGGATAATGAGCGGTGAAGAATCCTTTTAG
>JBIJCF010000047.1:0-19076 GCA_044344795.1 Bacteroidia bacterium
TAATTGAACAGGACGATAGCCTCGATTCGAATTACCTGCTTCATCTCTAACTTCAGCCATCAGATAATACAATCCGGAGGGCAGACGAATATCACCTGCAACATAATCCATGCGCACTTCATCTTCTACTCCACTGAGCTGTTGCTCCTGTGCGGGAATTGCCGGTATCATATTTTCATCCAGTAACTGTATTCTACAACGGTTTAATCCTTCATTGTCGCTTAGCTTCACATGAACTTCAACCGTATCAATTACTGATAATTGCAACGAACCGTTAGGTGTAAACCATTCTATTTCGGGTAAAATCGTATCCTCTTTGCGACACGCATGTAAAAGCACCGTCAATAGCAACCCCAAGACACAAATTTTCCGCATAGCCTGAAATTACAAAAATTGTATCACGTTAATCGTGATTTGGTTACATTTGAATATGTACGTGCCGCCCCAGTTCAGGAATACCAATCACTATGAAATTGTTGCGTTCATTCGCGAATATTCGTTCGGATTATTGCTGAGTAATGGAACATCAGTGCCGTTCGCGACACACTTGCCATTTATAGTTGAGCAAGAACAAGAACACGTTGTCCTTACAACGCATTTAGCCAAAGCGAATGAACAATTCGCTTCATTACAGGATGGAGAATCAGTAAAAGTCGTTTTTGCAGGTCCGCATGCATTCATCAGTCCGAGTTTGTATACCGGAAATGATCATGTTCCCACCTGGAATTATATCGCTGTTCACGCTTCCGGAAGTGTTCAGATATTAAATGGAGAAAGCGCTGATGAAGCCATGAAAGCTATTTCGGCACACTATGATCCGGATTGGGCTTCGCGCATGCATACGGTTTCTGAAAATTACATGAGTGCGCTGAAAAAAGAAATTGTTGTTGTGAAAATCACGGTACATAAATTGGAAGCTCAATTTAAATTAAGTCAGAACCGCATTGGTCAGGATAGACAACGAATTAAAAAATATTTACTGGATCACAAGGATGCTGCCGCGCGTGAAGCCGGATCTTATATGAAAGATGAATTATGAAAAAGTACTGTCTATTTATTTATACGAATCTGTTTACGATCATGGGATTCGCTCAACTTCCCAATACGGAAGTATGGCTGATGGAGTATAGTTTCAACAAAACAACCCCAATGTTTTTCGCGGCACAAAATGTGAGTAACAATCCGGGATATGATAATCAACCTGCCTTTTCTGAAAACGGTTCATACTTACTATGGACATCCAGCAGAGATAGCGGACAAACAGATTTATACCGTTATGAAATCGGAGTTCGAAATGTAGTGCGCATCACGAATACAGCAGTGAGTGAATATTCACCACAGTTCATGCCCGGAAATAAATTCATTTCTGCAGTTGTAGTTGAAAAAGACAGTGTACAGCGTTTGTGGAAATACAATCGATATAACGGTACATCAAAACTATTAATACCTAAACTATATGCAGTTGGATATTATTGCTGGTACGATGCAAATACATTATTTGCATTTCAATTAAGCAGTCCGACGTTGCTTGTAGCTGTTAACGTCAACAACGGCATGAAACGCAATGTGGCCACTAATGTTGGACGTTGTTTGCAGATCTATCGTTCGGCGAAGAAAAAAGTACTGTTGTACACTGAGAAGAACGAAAAAATATGGACGATAAAAGCCATTGACAAAAGCGGTAACAAAGATGCAACATGGAAAAATATAGATTTACCGGAAGGCGTAGAAGATTTTGCTATCGATAAGCGCGGTAATATGTATTGCGCGAAAACGTCAGTATTGTACTACCGCAATATCGAAAATGGTACAGAATGGACCAGTGTGCAAGATTTGTCGGGTTTTGGCCTTAAGAATATCACACGTTTGGCATTCAGTCCTGATGGAAAAACAATGGCTTTAGTTACTGAGTAACGATGAGTGAAATGACCTTTTCCACGGATATTCTGAAAATGGATGTTAACCGTATTCATGCATGGCTCAGCAATTCGTATTGGGCGAAAGGCATTCCCAAGCCAACTGTAGAACGTGCTATGCAACATTCACTTTGTTTTGGGGCGTTTCGGGAGAATGAACAAATTGCTTTTGCCCGAGTAATCAGCGATAACACTACCTACGCCTATCTGTGTGACGTCATTGTGGACGAGCGTTTTCGTGGTGCCGGAGTTGGCAAACAATTAATGGCTTTTATCCTCCAACATCGCGAATTGCAAGGACTGCGTAAATTTTCTTTAGCCACGCTAGATGCACATGGATTGTATGCCCAATTCGGATTTACCCCACTTGCAGAACCACAACTAATGATGGAAATCAGCAAGAAGGGCATTTATAACACAGCCGCTGACTGAATAACTGCTAACTTTGTCTATGCTGCGATTCCTGCTATCGGTTGTTCTCTGCGTTTTTGCCTTAACAGGCTATTCCCAACAAATATTGGATTCATTAGGTATTTCGGGAATTCGTTTTGGAATGTCGGAACAGGAACTGAAGAATGCAGTAATTATATTGGACACTTCATCCGCTTACAAGGATACGGCCGTGTATATCCGAAACACAACGTGTCATAGTTATTTCCGCACGAATGAAAGATTGCAGCTCAAAGGTTTCCCGGCCTCACATATTGAATACCGATTTTGTGACGGCAACCTTGCATTCATTTTCATTGATGTGAAAGGCACGCAGCATGTACGCGACGCTCTAATTCGATTAGGTAAATTGTATCCGAAATTGCAGCAACAGCTTTCGAAAAATCCTGCGCTTACCGCGTTCGATCTTACACGAAATAATATACGGATGATCGGTTCCATAAATGCTTCACGTGAACAATTGAGTTTCGTTCTTATTTCGAAAAGAACTGCGAATAAATAATGTAGCGCAGTATAACAAAAAGCATCCCGATTAATTCTAGATTGAAGTAAAACTACACGTTCAACAATTTAATTCACGCCGGACATATCCAAGTTATTATCATCAATCTCTATTGAATTGCCTTCCCATAGAAATTGGCGTCTATCAGCTCTTCAAGTGTCTTGCGTTCACCTTTGTATTCTCCGGTAATCCATGCGTCAGAAATTCCGCGCTGGATGCAAGTTTGACGGAATTTTTCGGCATCTGCAATTGTAATGAACGACTTCATTGTGAAACGAGTAATACCATCCGGATATGCTTTTATTTTTGCAGCACCGAATTCATTTAACTGTGGATATTTAAAGTTTTCAGGATGGCGGTAAGCTCCAATTTGCACGGTGTACGTTAATCCGTCACTGCATGTTTTACCGGCAACGGTCAAGAATTTGCTGTATACTGCAGGATCATTGAGTGATTTTCCTTTAAACCACGCAAGATTTAGAGGCTGACTTACACAAGGTTGATCCGCGAAAAATTCGGGGACGGTTTTGCGTTGACCGAAATAGAATACCATTACAATAGACTTAGCGGCACTCGAATCTTTCTTTAATAAGAGTTTCCTGAAATCGTCAGCTTCTTTTAAAGTATTCCAGGGCCCCATAGAATAACGAATCGTACCATCAGGGTAAAATTGTTTGTCTATTTTACCGTATTGCGCGAAATGACCTAATTTGAAATCATTGGTATCCTTCACGGATGCTAGTTCTAACTTATATTGCAATCCTTCGGCCTGAAAAGTACCCTTATCTTCTACCAATGTTTCGTATTCGAAATTTTGCCCTACTGCCGTTTTAAATCCACCTGATGTTGATGCACTAGATATAACCCTCGTATCAGTACGTGGCACGTAATCCACCCTCTTATATTCTTTTCTATACATCATTGGTACCGTTTTTCTAATACCATTATCAATAACCACTACCTCCGAATTTTTGGCTACTACGGTATCCCGCTCCCCCAATCTTATGCGATACAATTCCGCATCGAGCATGGTTTTAAAAGCGCCAACACTATACCTGGTATAACCCGCAGGAGTACTCTCCTTTCTGATCGGACCCAAATCTTTAAACTTGGTTGAATCAAAATCTCCAGGATTTTCATACGTACCAAGTTCTACTTGATATTGCACGTTTGGTGTATATTCAGAACCGTGATTCTTCAACACCTGCTTGTACATGCGAGCTTCGTACACTTCATCATTGCGTTCTTCTTTGATTCGCGTTACTTGCTCATTCAATTTTTTCTGTAGTGTTTCACTAGAATCAACTATATGCGGAACTACCCGAGGACCGGGCGCAGAAGAATCTACTTGCGTTAGAAAATTAAACTCCTTATTAACGGCGACATAAGTGTCCAAACCTTTCACATTCACATATTCATAATACTTGTCTGCACCGTCAACTTCGATCGCAATTTGATAAGTATTACCGGGCTGCAAGGCAATCAAATATTTACCGGTTGAAGAATTCGCATTATAATTTCCATAAGTTACTCCTGATGCCGAATCAGAAACAGAAATATTAGCGTTAACAGGTGTATTATCCAATGTAACAAAGCCCACTACTAAAGCGAGTATCGGCTGCTCTCCGCTGAATCCGGGCGTAACAGAATAAATATCTAATTGACCGAATCCTCCACGACGATCTGAACAATAATAGCCTGTCGCACCATCAGCGCTTAAAACATAGTATCGTTCGTTACTAGGGGTATTAATTGGAAACCCCATGTTCTCCGGAGACTGCCAATTCCCGTTTACTAGCTTAGAATAAAATAAATCATAGCCACCAAAACTATTATGACCTTCTGAACTGAAAAACAAGTGCACGCCATCAGGGTGAATGTACGGGGCGTCATCATTTGCCCGAGAATTCACCTTAGAACCTAAATTTTGAGCAGGTCCCCAGGAACCATCACTCTGTCTTCTTGACACATAAATATCTCGCCCTCCTAAACCTCCCGGTCGATCACTTGAGAAATACAATAATTTACCATCTGCTGATAGAGAACAACTGCCTTCCCAATATTTGGTATTTATATTCGGACCCAATCGCTCAGGAGCACTCCAAGCTGTCCCATTCAATCGACTCATATAAATATCTCCGCCATCTTTAATCGAACTTTTAAAGACAAACAACATTTGACCATCATTAGAAAGTGCAATGTTAGCATCATGACCCATAGTGTTAATTGGAGGACCTATAGGTTCCGGACTCAACCAACGATCACCCACTCGTTGCGAAAACATTATATCTTCATAAAATTCGCCGGTAGTATCAGGACGGAATTTAGGATCCATCAACCCACCCATGCTACGCTCACCACTATATGTAAATATTAATGTACTCTCGTCTATCGTTATAACTGGCGAATACTCTGCAGCTTTCGTGTTAATTGGATCTCGCAAATTATCAATCTGAACCGGAATTGAGTCTTTCGTACCTTCTTTAGCATTTTTACAATATAATATATAGCGATTGACCTCGGGTGCCTCATCATATCGCGAATCAGGTCGGGATAAATCATTTTCAAACATACGAATGGCTTCATCAAAACGATAATTCAAATGATACGCACGTCCCAAGAAAAAGTCGATTCGGGGCAATTGAGCATCCTGTTTTTTCGCTTTCTCCAAATATAGAATCGACAACTCCTTTTCATCGTTCTTATACAGATAACAAATACCAGCCTGATAATTGTAATAAGGATTTGCAGGATCAAGTATTGTCAATTGCTTATAGTACGAAAGTGCACGCAGATAATTATTTTCATCGAAATAATATTCGGCACTTTCCAGCAAAGCTTCTTCCTGCCTCTGTTTGGTCTTATTTTTTTTCTGAGCCTGCATCGCCACAAGGGGAAGGACAATACATACCAGTATCAATACTATTTTACGAACCATATAGCTAAAATCCACAAATAGGTAGTGCGTTTTTTTGATGCATTTACACAGTTTTGCACAAGCAAAAGTTAAAAACAGCTATGAAGTAGTCGCCATAAGTATTTCAGCGTTTAGTGCGATACTTTGTAAAATGTACCTTTGTCTAACATGAAAAACAAATTTTGGAATTCGCTGCTGGAAAACGGATTGGAAATTATTGGACAATCTTTCGAACACGAGATCTGTCATATCGCATTGCTGATTAACGCGGGTACACGTGATGAAGGTGAACTACCTGAAGGAACAGCTCACTTTTTGGAACATTGTTTGTTTAAAGGCACCAAGAAGCGAAATTACATTCACATACTTAGCGAACTGGATTGTGTTGGCGGTGAATTAAACGCCTATACTACAAAAGAAGAAGTGTGTATTCATGCTACATGTCATCGTGATTATTTGAAAAAAGCTTTCGACCTAATCGGCGATATTATTTTAAACTCCACATTTCCTTCCAAGGAAATCAACAAGGAGAAAGAAATCATCAAAGAAGAAATCAGAAGTTGTAAAGACAATCCTGCTGAGCAGATTTACGATGATTTTGAAAGTTTATTATTCCGTGGAAACACATTACAACGTCGCATTTTAGGGCAAGTAAAAAGTGTTTCGACGATTCAGCGTTCCGATTTAAAAACTTTCATCCACCAGTATTTTGTGGCGCACAATATGGTTTTGACAATATCAGGAGGTCCATCAAAAAAGAAAATATTGAGTGCAGCTCACGAAGCATTTAACAAGATTCCGTCCGGTGTTCGTTACCGTCGAAAAGATCATTTAGCGATACGTCGCTCAGCAGCTTATTCCAAACGCAAAGCAGCAACTGCGCAAGCGCATACCATTATGGGTGCTGAAGCATTCGCATACGCCGATCCGTTGCGCATGCCGCTGATCTTATTGAACAACATACTTGGCGGCCCGGCTATGAATACACGATTGAATTTGTTGATCCGCGAAAAATTAGGTTATGCATATACCATTGAATCCGGATTTCATTCTTATGATGACACCGGTATATTTCATATTTATTTTGGCACGGAGAGTAAGAACAACGAAAAATGTCTCGATGCGATACGGAAAGAGTTAACACGACTCGCGCAGCATGGCATTAGCAAAGAGCACTTAGAAGCCGGTAAAATTCAATTATTGGGACAACAAGCGGTTGCTTCCGAAAACAGACTTAACGTAATTCTAAGTACTGCTCGGCATTTATTGAAAACGGGAAAACTTACAGATCACAGTGACACCCAAAAAGTAATTCGGAAAATAACGCGCAAAGAAGTTCAGGAATGTGCGAGCATTGTTTTCCAGGAAGGGAATTTATATACGTTAACTTACAGTTCATGATCATTACTTCACCCGAAATAGATAATTATTGCGAGCAGCATACCGGTGCTGTGCCGGAATATTTGGAGCGTATTTCACGATCAACGTATTTGAAAACCTATATGCCTCGCATGTTATCCGGACATATACAGGGACGGTTGTTGGCGATGTTGTCCAAGATGATACAACCTGAGCGTATTCTCGAGATCGGGACGTTTACGGGCTACTCGGCGTTGTGTTTGGCTGAAGGATTAACGAAAGAAGGAGAATTAATCACCTTGGAGAAGAATGATGAATTACTTCCATTAATTCGTGAACACTTCGCGCTGACTCCGCTGGGTAGCAAAATAACCTTGCAACACGGAGATGCCTCGGTTATCATCCCTACGTTGACCGGGCATTTTGATCTGGTATTTATTGATGCCGATAAAGAAAACTATACGCGTTATTTTAATTTGATCCAACCATTTTTGAAATCAGGATCTGTAATAATTGCAGATAATGTATTGTGGAGCGGCAAGATTATGGATCCGAAAGCAAAGGATGACGATACCGTTGCACTACGGGAGTTTAATGCACTTACGTTAAAAGCTCTGGGCTTTGAGCAAGTGATGTTGCCGGTTCGAGATGGATTGACGTTAATTCGAAAAAAATGAAATTGACTCCCGAAAAAATATTGTTTCGATTAGGATTAAAAAAATTATTGCCATCCAATTGGACCAAGCAAACATCAACGATAACCTTATTTGATAGGGAGCAAACCGTTCGTGCATTGAAAGAAGAATTCGGCATGTGGTTGAATAAATACCCATTTCATGTAGGCTGGATTTTAGATGAACATGATTTGCCATTAGTGCCCAACATACGCACTTTATATTGGTTTCACACTCCCGGAGATAGCACCAGTCTGATGAACTCAAGAAGTTTATTGAATCGTATCAGCAGAATGAAAAGTAAACAACCCGATTTTTACATTATTCCAATTCACATCGCACCTATTACCCTGCAAACTATTTTAACCGATAAGGAGCACATTTCTGCGGGTGTCGCAGTATTGATTGAAAACGGACATGTAATTGCCCAGCTGATTGATCGTCGGGAATTCGAACAGTTTCGTCAGTTGGTGCAAAACGAAATTTAGACTTTCGATTTCTTTCGCGTTGATTTCTTCTGTTCTTTAATCTCGGGGTGATAATTTAAAACACCTCCGAAATTCCGCATTTGACCTAAAGCGTATACCTGTCTACTCACCACGTAGCCACCCGAAGCATTCGCCTTATACTTTATGGGGTTAGGCAATACAACCGCAAGTCGGGCAGCTTCAAGAGTAGAAATTCGAGATACACTTTTTTTGAAAAAATGATTGGACGCAGCCTCAACACCATAAACACCTTTACCAAATTCAATGGTATTCAAATACACTTCCATGATACGTTCTTTACTCCAAAATGTCTCAATTAGCAGTGTGTAACCGGCCTCGAATCCTTTACGCACCCATGTGCTGGATGGCCACAAAAAAACATTCTTTGCCGTTTGTTGACTTATGGTGCTACCTCCACGCACTCGTTTCCCCTCTTCCGCATCTTCAAAAGCATCTTTAATCGCTTCAAAATCGAAACCATGGTGTGTAACAAAACGCTGATCTTCTGTACAAACCACGGCCAATTGCATGTGATTGGGGATTTCCTCTAAGCTAACCCAATCATGCTGAACACCTTGGTAGTCTTCATCACCTGCAAATTGCACGGCACGAATTAGCATCAAAGGCGAATATGAAACAGGGATGAAACGCAAAAAAATGACCTGCAAAACGGCAAGGCTTAAGCAGAATAGAAAAGCTTTTCCTAATGTACTAAGCGCGGTTACGATCTTATTTTTCATTGCGGCATCGAAGTTATGAAATCCTCATGATTGAGCATTAAAGAAGTACCACGTACCATAAAGTTGCGCAAATTAGCATCTCTGATTCGATGGATAAAAAAGTTGACGCATTTTGGCGTTTCTGAGTTAACAGACGAGACATACAGACGTCGTCTCGTGCTGTTAAACACATTCTATCTCATCAGTTCTATCATCTTCATTGCTGCAACGATACAATCATACCTGTGTGATGAAGCCCGCGTGTTTACGGCCGTATTTATTTTGTGCGCCCTCTTTCAGGTCGGCCTTATTTTTATCCTAAAAGGCTTTAGCGGACTGAATGATATCCAATACCGTGATCACCGGTTGGTTGAACTGGAATCAGCATTTATCATTAGGTATGACCATCGTGCACACGCTCACAGATCAACTTGACCGAAAAGTTGTATTTACGAACCCTTCTTCCGGTGATACACACGTTATGTTGCAGTTTCCGGCATAAAAACTGCGCGTTTTGTTGTAGAATTCTGCTAACTTTAGTGTCTACATTCTCAAAACGCTATCATGAAAAATCAAATTATTGTAGCAGCGCTCGTGCTCGGTACTTTCTTTTATCAGGATATGAATGCGCAAGCCTCTGCATGTCCCGACGTATTTGCCACACCTGACACATCATTGTGCGGAACCGGCGGATGCGTGAACTTGAATGCTCAGGTTCAGGGAACACGAGCTACAACCAGCTACAACGGCTATGCAATTCCTTATAGTCCGTATGCCTTTACGGGTGGAAATTCTATCCTGTTAAATATTGATGATACGTGGTCCAACGTAATCAACATGCCCTTCTGCTTCGAATTCTTCGGAAATACATACAATCAGATTGTCATCGGTTCAAATGCGATCGTGACTTTCGATCTTGCACAAGCCAATGGATATTGCCAATGGCCTATTAACGCTGCGATTCCTTCGAATCAAAATCCGATGAACTCTATCATGGCACCGTTTCATGATATTGATCCGTCAGTTCCCGGAAACCCGCCTGCAGACATCAATTGGCAAGTATATGGTACTGCACCATGTCGACAGTTTGTGATTACTTGGTATAGCGTCCCTATGTTCAGCTGTACGAGTGTCTTAGCTACATCACAATTAGTGCTTCACGAATCCACCAATATTATTGATATCTATCTTACCAATAAACCAACATGTGCGCAATGGAATGCCGGTGCAGCTATTCAAGGAATTCAGAATGCCACCGGGACAACTGCGTATGTTACTCCAGGTAGAAATTTCCCGACGCAATGGACCGCAACAAACGATGGTTATCGTTTTGAACCTAATGGTGCCGCGAATTTCACCTTCGCTTGGTTTGATCTGGCAGGCAATCAATTAAGCACACAAACTACATTTCAGGTTTGCCCTCCAACAACAACTTCTTACGTAGCTGTTGTAACAAATACATCTTGTGCAGGAACAATCGTGGTTCAAGATACTGTAACGATTGGAGTTTCTCCCGGAACCGTTACTGCACAATCAACCAGCACTGCTGATATATGCAATGGAGGTTACGGGTCTGCATCAACCACCGGTAATGGAGGAACCGCGCCTTACACGTATTTGTGGCAGCCGGGAGGACAAACGACACAAACAGCAACTAACCTTACCGCAGGAACTTATATTGTAACCATTACGGATGCTGCAGGTTGTGCTGTAATTGATACGGTTGTATTGAACAATACCAATCCTCCTGTTGATCCGCTAATTACTTCCAATGCAGTGAACGGACAGCTGATTCAAAACGCTCCCGGTGATAGCGTTAACATTTGTTTCTTTAATCCTGCTCCGGGTTCTGTGGTGAGCTGGGCATGGGTATTTGATGGTTCACAAACTTCATCGTTGCAAACACCTTGTTTCACGGTTAACGATTCCGGCTTTTACTGCGTTAACCTTGCAGTGCAGGATTCCTTCGGATGCTTGGATACTGCAACATCATGCGTTCGTGTATTGAGTGAAGCTGTAATTACTTTCCCGAATGTATTTACACCAAACGGCGATGGCTTTAACGATTTCTTCAATGCCACTTCTTCCGGTGTGCAGGCATTACGTTTCGATATTTTCGATCGTTGGGGCGTGTTAATTCAAACCATTAATTTAACCGGCAGCGATGTGACAGCTCCTACTTCCGGATGGAACGGACGCACTACTGCAGGCAACGATGCTACTGATGGTGTGTATTATTGGGTGGCAACTGTCACTGATTATCAAAATCGTGTGAAAGATTACAGCGGCTTCGTGCATTTGTTGCGAAGTCAACCTTAAGCGAACATTAATCAACAAAAAAGGAGCGATGTAATTATCGCTCCTTTTTCTTTTGTTCTTCTTACAACTATTAGTTATTCATAATAGTTTCCAGCTTGGTGTTATAACTGTTCGCGTAATCAGCAACAGTGCCGAAATTATTACCATCTACAACACAGGCATTTCCTTTCACCGTTCCTAACACGTTGAACGCCACACCGTGCTTGTCTGCGATAGCTTTAAGCACTTCCGTCTTACTTGCAGCACAAGAAACAATTACGCGACTCTGCGCTTCACCAAACAAGAAAGCATCCTTTCTAACATTGGCGGTTGAATTAATTTCAAAACCCAATTGATGTTGCATACCGGACTCCAGCAAAGTGATAAACAAACCACCATCTGCACAATCGTGAGCTGAATGCACAGCACCTGCGCGAATCATTTCACGGATTGCAGCTTGCACGTTGTATTCTTCGTCCAAATCAAAATCAGGAGCAGGAGTATTTTTAATTCCGTGATACGAATACACATATTCCGAAGAATTGATGTCATTACGCGAACGACCGATCATAACGATAGCATCACCTTCGTTTTTGAATGACAATGAAGTGATGTGCTTCTTATCATCAACAATTCCTAACATACCGATTGTCGGCGTTGGGAATACCGGTCCTTCGTAAGAAGACTGATTATAGAAACTAACGTTTCCTCCCGTTACAGGAGTCTGAAACTTCAAACACGCTTTGCCCATTCCTTTAATGGAGCCGACGAACTGCCAATACACTTCGGGGTTATACGGATTACCAAAGTTCAAACAATTAGTAACGCCGGAAGGAACACCGCCGGAACAGGTAATGTTACGAGCAGCCTCTGCAACTGCAATGGCACATCCGGTTTCAGGATCAGCATTTACGTAACGTGAATTACAATCTACTTTCAATGCTAATGCCTTGTTGCTACCTTTCAAATTAACAATCGCAGCATCGGAAGGATTGTTGGTGCTCATGTTCACCGTTCCGACCATGGAATCGTATTGATTGTACACCCAACGTTTGGAAGCAATGTTAGGGTGTGCTGCCAAATGCTTGGCCACCGCAACTAAATCTGCAGGTTCATTAACCTGATCAATAGAGAACTTTTTAGATTCCGCGAAGTATGCAGGTTCTTTGTATTCTCGATGATATACCGGTGCCCCTCCGCCAAGAACAAGCGACTCGGCAGGAACATCGGCAACGAGTTCATCGTGCATGTAATATTTTAAACGATCGCCGGCAGTTACTTCTCCAATTTGCACACAATTCAAATCCCACTTTTCAAAAACATCCAACACTTCTTTTTCGCGGCCTTTGTGTGCTACAATCAACATACGCTCCTGAGATTCGGACAACAATATTTCCCATGATTTCATGTGATCCTGACGCGTAGGAACTTTATCTAACCAAATCACCATGCCGTGTTCACCTTTAGCCGACATTTCGGAAGTAGAACAAGTAATGCCTGCTGCACCCATATCCTGCATGCCCACAACAGCGCCTGTTTTAATCACTTCTAATGTTGCTTCCAACAATAGTTTTTCCTGAAACGGATCACCAACCTGAACAGCAGGTAGATCTTTCGCAGAATCTTCTGTAATATCTTTTGACGCAAATGCAGCACCGTGAATACCGTCTTTACCTGTTGCAGAACCTACGATAAACACAGGATTTCCCACTCCGTATGACGTTGCTGAAACTGTTTCGCCAACACGAACAATACCAACTGACATCGCATTGACAAGAGGATTAACATTATAGCATTCATCGAAGAACACTTCACCTCCAACAGTAGGAATACCAAAAGCATTACCGTAATCACCAATCCCTTTTACTACACCGCGTACCAGCCATTTTGTTTTATCAAGGTTAGGATCACCGAAACGCAGGGAATTTAATCCTGCAATTGGACGAGCGCCCATCGTGAAAATATCACGGTTAATTCCACCTACACCTGTTGCTGCTCCTTGATAAGGCTCCAATGCTGAAGGGTGATTATGTGATTCTATTTTGAACGCACAAGCCCAACCATCACCAATATCCACCAGTCCGGCGTTTTCTTCTCCGGCTTTTGCCAACATGTGCGGACCATCTTTAGGTAAGGTTTTCAACCAAACGATGGAGTTTTTATACGAACAATGCTCTGACCACATCACCGAATAAATACTCAGCTCTGTGAAATTGGGAGTACGCCCTAATATTTCAGTGATTTTTTGAAATTCTTCCGGTAATAAACCTAACTGTTTGGCTTGATCTACGGTTGCCAATTGTGTTTCAGATGCAGTAAGAGACATGTGCTGTGATGCTTAAATGAGGGGCAAATTTACGGAGAATACAACGATTGTTCTTCACAAGTTTTCAGCATTTGGTGTAAAACGTATTGGGCATTTGTGCTCTCAGTTGTAATCATACGATCTTTCTTTCAAGCTATGGATTCAAACTTTACATTTGTGGGGTGAGTTGGATCACCTATACCCTAATTCTATCCGCATTTTTTGTGTACCTATTGCGTAAAGGGAACAAACTTTTGCCGGGTGTAAAAACGTGGATTACCGCAACACTATTTCTGATTAAAATTCTTGCCTCCTTTGCCGTTTGGGGGTTGTACACGTATTACTACGCCGACAGGCAATATGCGGATATCTGGAAATATTTCGACGACAGTAAAATTATAGCTGCTGCATTGCCCGATCAACCTTCAGACTATTTTAAGATGGTTACCGGTTTTGGTAATCAGGAGGATCTTGATGAACGATATTATACAAGAATGAATCACTGGCATCAGAAATTTGAGAATAATCTGTTCAATGATTCCCATACCATCATACGCTACAATGCACTGTTAATGCCGATTTCAGGCGGAAATTATCACATCCACAGCTTAGTGATGTGCATACTTGGCTTTATTGGATGCACGGCATTATTTCGATTTTTTTTGCATTTCCTCCCGGAATGGAAAAATGCTTTGCTAGTGCTATTATTCTTACTACCATCTTTTGTATTCTGGACTTCCGGTGTATTGAAAGAAGGACTGATGTTTCTGGCTTTAGGGATTATCTTCGAACAACTATTCATCTCGCAACGCCACGGGCTCCTGCGTTTAGTGCTAATTTTTACCGCTGCAGTAATACTCGCAATGACGAAGTTATACCTGCTGCTCATATTGTTTATTCCGCTAGTACTTTTTGTAATTGCTCAACGCATGCAACGTAATAGCGCGATATTGTGGTTAAGCGGAATTGGAATTTGTATTCTAATTGCAGGCGGATTGCACTTCGCAAAATCCACGTATGATCCTTTTCGTTTGCTAATCAATAAACACAATGATTTCCTGAATTTATCCATAGGTGGAACATTCATGTATAATGATTCTGCTGTTGTTTACGTAGATGCCGATCATCACAGTGCAATTCAATACACACAACCCGGCACGTGTCGCATCACCGGACCAACTCCTACCTTGTATTGGTTACATGCGAAAGGTTTCGATGACACATTGAAAACAACGCATACCAATGATACGGTGAGTTACACCATTATGACCGATTATCCGCGTGCTGGAAGTTTGCTACATGAACAACCGTTACACTCCGCAACCGATGTCTTACTTAGCATTCCGGCGGCATTGAACAACGCCACCATGCGCCCCTATCCGTGGGAACCACGATCAGCGCTGTTAATTCCTTCCGCAGCAGAAAATTTATTGCTGTATTTAACGCTTATTGCCGCGCTTTTGTACCGAAAAAAAAACACATCCGATCTCTTCTTTTTCTTGTGCTGGTTCAGCATCACCTATCTCATCGTTGCAGGCTTGACCACTCCTGTTCTTGGTGCTCTTGTTCGATACAAAATAACCGCTGTCCCATTTTTATTTAGTGCATTATTTATGCTCATAGATACCGAACAATTGCCCGCCCGAATCCGTCGTTTACTTACTGTCTGAAATCACTTCAAATTCCCTATTTTTGGGCACCTCTAATTAATGGAGCGCCTTCATGGGATTCAACAAATATTTCAGAAAAAAATCAGTCACCGATATCCTTCACCAGATTCAATCGGGTAGTAATGACGGACACGGCGCTTTAGGCAAACATCTTGGCGTGCGCGATCTTACCGCATTTGGTATTGCAGCCATTATCGGAGCCGGAATTTTCAGCACAATTGGACAGGCGAGCGCCGACGGAGGTCCTGCGGTAATTTTCTTGTTCCTTTTTACGGCATTGGCGTGCGGTTTCGCGGCATTTGCCTATGCAGAATTTGCATCCATGGTTCCAGTGTCAGGAAGTGCTTACACCTACAGCTACGTTGCTTTCGGAGAATTAATAGCTTGGATAATCGGATGGGCGCTCATTATGGAATACGCCATCGGTAACATTACTGTCGCCATTTCGTGGAGTGATTATTTTACGGGATTGCTTTCGAGCGGAGGCCTGGAACTTCCACAATGGATACAGATGGATTACCTCACGGCATCAAAAGCATTCGATCAGGCAGCGGTATTAATGGCCAGCGGAAAAACTTTTGATAACCTTCCCGCTTCTATTCAAGCCGGGTATACAGCATGGAATACTTGTCCTACAATTGGCCCGTTGCATCTTATTGCCGATTTACCGGCATTGTTAATCATCGTGCTCATCACATGGTTGGTCTATCGCGGCATGAAAGAATCGCGTAATGCGAGCAACCTAATGGTGGTCATTAAGCTGTGCATTATTTTATTGGTAATTGCCGTTGGTGTTTTTTATGTTGACACCGACAATTGGGACCCGTTTGCACCGAACGGAATCGGGGGTATTTTAAAAGGTGTTTCTGCCGTGTTCTTTGCGTACATAGGATTTGATGCTATTTCCACTACTGCGGAAGAATGTAAAGATCCGCAGCGTGATTTACCCCGCGGTATGATGTGGGCTATCATTATTTGCACGTTGTTGTATATCGCTATTGCATTAGTGCTTACAGGCATGGTGAAATACGATCAGTTAGCGGTTGGTGATCCGCTTGCGTTTGTATTTGATGAACTGAATTTAAAATGGCTTTCAGGAATTATTGCGGTAAGTGCTGTCGTGGCGATGGCTAGTGTGCTGCTCGTGTTTCAAATGGGTCAACCGCGTATTTGGATGAGCATGAGTCGTGACGGATTATTACCGAAAAAATTCGCCACGGTTCATCCTAAATTCAAAACACCTTCGTTTGCGACTATCGTAACCGGATTTGTAGTGGCTGTTCCTGCATTGTTCATGAACCTTACGATGGTTACGGATTTATGCAGCATCGGAACTTTGTTCGCATTTGTTTTAGTCTGCGGTGGTGTATTGGTGTTGCAGAACAAAAAAGACATTCCACGCGGTAAATTCAGAACTCCGTACGTAAATTCTAAATTCATTATGCCGGTGTTGTTAGTTGTTGCGGTGGTGTTGTCTTTCACCTACAACAAAGAAAATACGATGAGTTTTTTGACCAACGAAAGACAACTTGTGGCGCCATCGGACATGATTACTTCCATGAGCGACATGGAGATTGAATCCTTCAAAGCACATTTAATGAAAGGCGATTCAGCAGGTTTCAGCGCAAGTAATTTGGATACCGAATCGTATTTGTCTGCATTGAATACCGGGCAGTACATCGCTACATTAAAAGCTGCAGGATTTAAAGATTCACGGATGTACGAAACCGGTTGGGCTTTGTTTCAGCACAAAATTCCGATGTGGATTTTTCTCATCATCGTATTGGTATTAACCTATTACGCCATAACGCAAAACTTATCACTGATACCGTTATTGGGTTTGATCAGTTGTTTGTACATGATGGCTGAATTAGGTGTGTCCAACTGGATTGGTTTCGGAATCTGGCTTGCTGTCGGTTTAATCGTGTATTTCGCATACAGCAGCAAAAACAGTAAACTTTACAAAACCACAGCCTAGTACCTTTCATTTATGATCGCACTTATTACCGGCGCTACGGCGGGATTTGGCAAAGCAACTGCAGAACTTTTTGCTGCTAACGGCTATCAGGTTATTATTACCGGCAGACGTAAAACTCGTCTTGATGTTCTCGAACGTCAACTCAAAGAAAAATATCAGATCAAAGTATTGAGCTTATGTTTTGACATTCGCAATTCCGGTGAAACAAAAAGTGCACTTAATAGTATTCCTGCCGAATGGCAAGCCATTGATGTATTGGTAAATAATGCAGGACTAGCAGCCGGATTGGGAGCCATTCAAAACGGATCCTTGGACGATTGGGAACAAATGATTGATACCAACGTGAAAGGTTTGTTGTATGTAACGCGCATCGTTTCACCATGGATGGCACAACGCAACAAAGGACACATTATCAATATCGGTTCTATCGCAGGCAAAGAAGTATATGCTAATGGCAATGTTTATTGCGCTACCAAACATGCAGTGGATGCATTGACCAAAGCCATGCGCATCGATTTACTTCCGCACGGCATCCGTGTAACGCAGATTGCACCCGGTATGGCAGAAACAGAATTCTCCATCGTGCGATTCAAGGGAGATGAAGATCGTGCTAAAAGTGTTTACCAAGGATTAAAACCCTTAACAGCAGATGATATTGCGGAGACCATTTTCTGGTGTGCTTCACGTCCTGCGCATGTAAACATTAATGACATCGTCATCATGCCAACCGCACAAGCCAATTCAACTACTTCAATTCGCAAAACTGATGCGTAATTTACTTTTCATGTGTACACTCGTTATGAGTGTTGTGCTGGCATCCTGCGGTCGTAATAAAACAGAAGTTGATTTCATCATCACGAATGCAACGGTTATTACCATGGATGGCAGTAACGCCATTCTGGAGAGCATTGCAGTGAAAGACGGAAAAATTGTCGGCGTTGGAACAGACGAAAGCATTGCGACGTTGTTTGAGTCGGATAGCGTGAAAGATATGACGGGAAAATATATTTATCCCGGATTTATAGATGGTCACGCCCATTTTGAAGGCTACGCCATTGGTTTGCGTCAATGCAATTTAGTAGGAACAAAATCGTGGAGTGATGTATTGAAACGTGTTAAAGATTTTATCCCCAACAATAAATTACCGTGGATTGTAGGACGCGGTTGGGATCAGAACGATTGGCCGGAAAAAGTATGGCCCGATCGCTACATGCTGGATTCCTTGTATCCGCAACAGCCCTTACTATTAGAACGAATTGATGGACACGCAGCAATAGCTAATGGTGCCGCTTTACGTATTGCGGGCATCAACGACAGTACCATCATCAACGGAGGTGAATTATTGAAGCGAGAAAATGGCTCATTAAGCGGTGTACTGATAGATAATGCGGTGGATTTGGTAAAACGTAAAATGCCGGAACCAAGCGCAGTCGTGTATAACGAGGCGTTAAAGGAAGCACAAAATAATTGCTTTCGTGTTGGATTAACCAGTGTTGTTGATGCAGGGTTGATGCACGAAAAGATTAAGCGACTGGATCAATTACAGCAAGAAGGTCGCTTAAAAATCAGGATTTATGCCATGCTCAGCGACAGTCAACCGAACTACGATCATTATTTAGTACATGGCCCGTACAAAACTGATCGTATGAATGTGCGTTCATTTAAGTTGTATGCTGATGGCGCGCTCGGCTCTCGTGGTGCCTGCTTGCTGGAATCATATACTGACCGTCCGGGATATAAAGGACTGCTTTTAAACACCGCAGAACACTTTGAAAAACGAATGCGTCAAGCGCAGTCTAA
>JBIJCF010000065.1:0-7038 GCA_044344795.1 Bacteroidia bacterium
CATTTCGTACAACTACGGAGTATTAAACGGTAGTTATGACGCTTCTGAGGATGGAATGATGCTGGCGACATCAGAAATGATTGCTTACCGCGGATTATTCCTCATCGATAAAAACGGAGTGGTTCGTCACCAGTTGATTAACGATTTGCCATTAGGTCGTAATGTAGACGAAGCCATCCGCATGGTTGACGCACTTCAGTTCAATGAAGAAAACGGAGAAGTTTGTCCCGCCAACTGGACCAAAGAAAAAGAAGGAATGAACGCGACGCATTCAGGTGTTGCCGAATATCTTGCGGTGCACTAAAGAATAGTCAAACCGATTAGAAAGCAGAGTTAGAATTACGGTTCCGACTCTGCTTTTCTTTTTTGCGACTATCTTTGAATAGATGCTGCAACACTTTGTGAAATACGCTTACCTCCCCCTAATCGGCATCGTCTGTCTGTGGATTGGACTCAACGTCCAAGGAGGCAAGAAAGAATTCAGATATGTGATAATTTCTGATGGCAAAGGATACTACAGCACCTTACCTGCACTCTTTATTTATAACGATCTCAACTATTCATTTATAGATCAAGTTGAGAAGAAACATTACGATTCTCTTTCACATTATGAATTCCGCGTTGCATGCGATTTAGGCTGCACCAATAAATACTTTGCGGGAACTTCATTACTTCAACTTCCTTTTTTCTTAGGAGCAGTTATTTACACTAGTGCTGCTAACCTACCCGTTGATGGATACAGTCCTCCATTTACGATTTCAATATTGATAGCCGGTATTTTCTGGATGGTTATTGGAAGTCATTATCTACGAAAAGTATTATTTCATTTTGGTGTTACACTCGGTGAAGCAACATTCATAAGCACGGTAATGTTGTTTGGCAGTAACCTATTCTATTACGCGGTTGTTGAACCTGCAATGTCACACGTCTATTCTTTTGCACTAATTACCATTTTTACAAATTTGATGTTAAATTGGCGTAAGTCATTTCAACGAAAAAACATTTTATTCGGATCGATAGTATTAGGTATTATCATTTTCGTTCGCCCATTTAACGTTATCATAATTGCGGCACTTCCATTCTTGTGGGGACATCCTCGTCAATACCGAGATCCACTCTTAGACTTAATACGATCACCAATATTTTTCATTAGTGGTTTGATCGCGATAGGAATTCCGATTTTACAATTGCTTATTTACAAAATGTCAGTTGATCATTTTTTTCTCGATTCGTATCCGGGAGAAACATTTAACTTCTTACATCCGGAATTATTCAACTTTTTGTTCAGTTACAAAAAAGGATTGTTCGTCTATCTGCCTATTCTGGCTATAGCATTGTTCGGTTGGATTTTTATTTACAAAACGAACAAGTTCAAAGCACTTTCGGGTATAGGGTTTCTATTGCTTTTAATCTGGACACTCTCCTCTTGGTGGAACTGGTATTATGGAGGTAGTTTCGGTAGTCGTGTAATCGTTGATTTCCTGATCTATTTTGCAATTCCGCTGGCACTTGTTGTCAAACATAGCAGAGGAATAATCTTTAGAACAATCGTTATCGGAATAATTGTAGTGTTAACACTATCCTGTCAGTTACAAACCTACCAATACCGCTATTACCTGATTCATTGGTCGGAAATGAACAAAGAGTTATACTGGAAGAACTTTATGAAATTGAAATCATGAGGTTGTCCGTATTTGTCATTTTCATTGTTACGTTTTGTTACGGGCACGTTGTATTCGGCCAACAATACAGTTTCCGCAATTACTCCGTCCAAGATGGTTTGGCCCAATCTCAGGTTTACGCGGTATGCGAAGATGCGCGCGGTTATTTGTGGTTAGGTACACGCGGTGGCGGTGTCAGCAGATTTGATGGTTACAACTTTATCAACTTCACGGAAGATGATGGATTGTGCTCCAATTTTATCCGTTGTATAGAACAACACCCTGATGGATCGGTGTGGATTGGGACGGATGCGGGCTTATGCGTGTACGATGGGAAAAATTTTAAGACTATCAGTCTGAGTAATGAAACACATTCCATCAATGCCATTCTGTTCGATCAAAAAGGGAACGAGTTGATTGGAACGGAAGACAGTGGTTTATTCGTTTTGCAGCATCGCAAACCCATGCGTCATCTCGTTTATAAAAATGGATTACACCTTTCGGATCGAGTGAATTGTTTGATACAACACCGAGATGGTTCGGTCTGGATTGGCACAGAAGGTGGACCGGAACGATGGGACGGCAATGAATCGAAACCAATTAATACGGGAATAAAAAACGGCATTAAGAGTATACGCGCAATGGTGCAGGAACCATCCGGTAAAGTATGGCTGGCCACGTACGGTTGGGGATTGTATTCTTTCACTGCGGGTGACGAAATGTTTGCCCCCTTGCAACAAGATGATGGTTTGGTAAATAATACTGTACATGATTTAAGCATTGACCGCAACAACGCGTTGTGGGTTGCAACAGCAACGGGGGTAAACAAAATACAAGGTGAACACATTTCTACTTTTTCGGAACGAGAAGGGTTGTGCAGTAATGTAGTGATGCGCATTAAGGAAGACACGTGGGGAAATATATGGATGGCAACATCAGGAGGCGGTATTTGCAAACTGGAAGGCGAACGTTTTATTCATTACAATGAAAAAAGCGGTAACATGGGAACGTGGGTCTATAGCGTTGTGCAGGATAGAACAGGAAGAACATGGTTTGCCACATCGGCCGGAGGTGTTACGATGTACGATGGCACGTATTACACCAACTACTTTGAAGGAGCAGGATTTACCTCAGCTAAAGTGAAATGCATTTATGAAGACCGTGATGGAGACCTGTGGTTTGGAACTGTTGGAGAAGGAGCTTATCAATTGCATGACAATTCTTTTACACATTATGATAAATCCAATGGTCTTACCGGACTTTTTGTAAACGATTTTACAGAAGATACTTTGGGTCGCATCTGGATGGCCACTGCAGGTTCACATCTATTCGTTCTCGATAAGTCGACGAAAAAAATGTCACGCGTTAGTCAAAAGCAAGACTTTAATGCATCACGTGTTTTATCGCTGACCACTGCACGCGATGGCGCTGTATGGGCGGGAACACAAGAACACGGAATATTGGTTATTGAATACGACAGCGTTGCGTTTAATATAATTGCACGTTACAACACAAGCAACGGTTTACCGGCTAATATGGTTCGTTCTATCAACAGTTCAGCTTCGGGTGAAATTATTGCAGGTACCGGCGGCGGTGGTGTAGTGCTATTCAAAGACGGGACAATGCATATCATTAATAAAAAACAAGGTTTGCACTCGAACAATATTTATTTGGTGATTACCGATTCTACAGGACAAATATGGGCAGGATCGGAAAAGGGTTTAGATCGTTTTACATGGAATTTGGATACAGCTAAAATCCGGGTACGTCATTACGGCAAAGGCGAAGGACTTCGGGGTGTAGAAACTTCTCAAAATGCAGCGTGCCTTGGACGAAACGGACAGATTTGGTTCGGGACAATATATGGAGCGGCGCGCTATCAACCGAATCATGATCATCTCGCGACAACTGCACCCTTACTGCATTTAACCGGAATTCGTTTGTTCTTTAATCCAATTCAATCAACACCTTATGGTCAGAGTTCCATATACTCCAATTGGTTCGCAATTCCGGACAGCCTTGTGCTTCCTTTTGATCAAAACACGTTACGTTTTGAATTTATTGGTATTGATTTGTTGAATCCTGAAGGCGTTCGTTACCGTTGGCGCTTGTTGGGATTGGATGACAACTGGTCACCTGCAACTGATGAAAGATCTGCGTCGTTTTCAAATTTGCAACACGGCGAATATGTATTTCAGGTTCAGACAAAAAATGCAGATGGTGTATGGAGTGATATTCGGGACTACGCTTTCATAATACAACCACCGTTTTGGGCCACATGGACTTTTCGAATTGCGGCAGGCGCTATTATTGTAGTACTGCTGCTTTTACTTTTCTATTGGCGATTGAAAGTATCACAACGTGCTAATATCCGGAAATTACAACAATTACAGTCGGAAAAACAAGTTATTGAATTGGAGCAAAAAGCGTTGTTGCTGCAAATGAATCCGCATTTCATTTTTAATGCGTTGCAATCTATTAATGGTTACATCGCCCAAAACGACACTGCAGAAGCTCGACGATATCTCGCCAAGTTCAGCAAACTCATGCGCTTGACACTCGAAAATTCACGTCAACCTTTCGTCAGCGTAAAAGAAGAAGTTGATCTTTTGTATCACTACACGGCATTAGAAGCAATTGGGATGGGGCATCGGTTTACCACCCAAATTGAAGTAGATGAGCAGATTGACGAAGAGGCCACTTACATTCCGGGAATGCTGATCCAACCATTTGTTGAAAACGCCATCATTCATGGATTGAAGCATAAAATAGCAGAGGCTGGACGTTTAACTATTTGTTTTAATCTGGAGCGCGAACGATCGTTTCCTGTAATTGTAGTAACGATTGAAGATAACGGAGTCGGACGTGCCCAAGCTGCACAATATAACGAGGGAATTCGAAAAGAACATCGCTCGGCCGCAGTGGAAATTACATCCGAGCGACTTCAACGGATGAATGAAGCCGGCAAGGCACAAAGCACGCTTACCATCACCGATTTATATGCTGAAGACGGAAGTCCAAACGGAACCCGTGTCATTATTCGAATCGGTAATTGTGTAATTGAATAGCGATTTCCGACACTTCATAGAGTACGATTTAAAAATAAACGTACTCGTAGCGTTCAACAAAAATTCCACGAGCCGGTGAACGGAAAGCATGTACTTGTGCATCACCGTTATCGTTATATGAACGTTGGTGATCACTGATAATCTTATCGCCTTGAATTTGAATTTGTCGTGTTACACGACCCGATTCATCATGTTCGTATGTTACCGTAAAATTATCGCCGGCAACTACAGACTCCGACTTCTCCTCGATTTCGTTACCGTGTTCATCGAATTTTATCTTGAAAACTTCCAGCACTTTCCCCTTTCGATCATACGATACAAATCCCACGCTATCCTGACGCTTTCGAGGATCAAAAAACTCTGTACGCTTGAAATGTCCGGCAATGAAATCTTCTGAAATCAGTTCTTTCGCTTTCACCACCTCATCTCGCAATTCCCATTGGGTGAGTGTTTCCTGAGTCAATGTATTTTCCTCATCATAAACTCTATGCACAACAATCTGATCTGCCCACTCCGGATGATATTCAAACGTTTCTCTTCGCTCTAATTCTTTATCATCATCCTCTGTTCGTTTTTCAATCAGCATAGCGTTTTCATTGTAGCTATATAAAACGTGTACAGGATATCCTTCCTCAAAACTCCGGCTTTCTTTTACCAACTTCCCTTTATCGTTGTATTCAAATATGGTGAATTCCGCAAAGTTGCCACTATCAAATAACGATGACTTTATCAACCTGTTATTGCTATCGTATTCGTTGATCGTTTTCTGGAGTTCCATTCCGTCTTCGTCAAATTCAATCTCTTCCAGCAAATCACCATGAGCATTAAACAACCGTTTCCAGCGGATATGAAAAAGATCAGGAGATGCCGGATCAACTCCGTAAATGTCTTCCCAAGCGCCGTTTGTTAACCGATAAATATTAGCAGATTGAGCTTGTTTTTTAACCGACTCTGACATAAGAATATTTTTTTGCGAAGTTATCATCTAAAAAGAAACGATAAACACGAACCGGTTATAATCAACAAAATGCCGCAACTGGCAATTCAACAAGGAATAGCGAAGAAGATAACGGACATTTTACCTATATGGTTAATTGGTGTTGTATTTCTATCCAAGAGTAAAAGCAATAACTTCAACTCAATCAAAACTACCTTTGTCTATTTTTAACCCTACAGTCTATGCCGGATTTACCGGGCTCGTTAAAACAACATCTGATCCATCATACCGACCGTTGGTCATAATTTCAACTGAAACACTTACACTTGTCTGTATATTTATCGTTATAACTTCACGCTCATGAAATTCCCAAATCTACTTCCGGTATTTGCAGCCGCTTTCATGTTTTCTCAATGCTCCAATGAAGGGCAGAAAAATGAACCAACTACTACTCTCAAGTATCCGGTTACACGAAAGGTGGACAGCATAGATACGTACTTTGGAGTTAAAGTTCCAGACCCATACCGTTGGCTGGAGGATGACAATTCTGATTCCACCAAGAAATGGGTGGATGCGCAGAATGCGGTAACGTTTGATTATCTGAATACAATTCCTTTTAGGAATAAGATCAAGGAACGTTTAAAACAAATCTGGAATTTCGAAAAGCAGAGTGCGCCTTATTTAAAAGGCAAACGTTACTTCTTCAGTAAAAACGACGGTATGCAAAATCAGTCGGTATTGTTTTACAAAGAAGGAGTAAATGCAGAACCGAAGCTATTAATGGATCCGAATCAACTCTCGAAAGACGGAACCGTTTCTTTGAGTGGTTGGGAAATTTCACCCGATGGTAAATACATGGCTTACGGCATTAGCAAAGGCGGATCAGATTGGGTAGAATGGTTTGTTCGTGATATTGAAAGCGGTAAAGATTTAACGGACCATATTGAATGGAACAAATTTTCCGGTGTAGCATGGGACAATAATGGTTTCTATTACGGGCGTTATGAAAAACCTAGTGGCAGTGCATTGTCAGATGCAAATCAAAATCAGAAATTGTACTATCACAAATTGGGTACCACTCAAGATCAGGATGTATTGATTTATGGGGATGATAAAAATCCGTTACGCAGTTATTCCCCGCAAATCAGTGATGATAAAAAATGGTTAATTGTTTACACTTCTGAATCTACCAGTGGAAATGGCTTAATGTTTCGACCGTTAAACAGCACTGCTCCTTTTACCACAGTAATCGCAGAGCACAAAGACGATTACGGAGTGATGGATATCATTGACGATAAGATGATCATCCGCACGAATAATGAAGCCCCGAATTTCAAATTGGTGGAAGTAGATGTGAAGAATACTGCAAAGA
>JBIJCF010000026.1:0-48012 GCA_044344795.1 Bacteroidia bacterium
CGAAAAAGCAAGTAAATTTAAGGCTCCATGCCTAAAACGTTGAAACAATATTACCGGTATTTCCTGGTTAAAACAGGATTATTTGATGAAGGCGCATGGAAACTGGCGTTGGATAAGATTAACACAACGGATACGTTTATTGTTTCGTACCCTAAATCGGGAAACACGTGGTTGCGATTTATTCTCGGAAATCTGCTTCAACCACAAGAGCAAATTACTTCCCGCAACATAGATGCGTTTATTCCTGATCTCTATTCACATTACGCCATTGCCAATCAATTACAGCAACCGCGGTTCATGAAAACGCATCACGCCTGGTTTGCATACTACCCGAAAAGCATTTATATATATCGAGACTATCGGGATGTGCTCAATTCTTACTTTCACTACCAGACAGCACTTGGTGAATTTAAAAGTTCATTTGATCAATACATTCGCGTAGTACATCAGTACAATGTTTTTGGCACATGGAGAAAGCATGTTTTGAACGCCTTGGAATTTCACAGGCTTTATCCTGATAGAATATTGTTACTACAATATGAAAACTTGTTAAAATCACCGGAAGTAGAGATTCAGCGAATTCGGGACTTTTGCGGAATAAACTCCGCTTTGAGTAATGAAGAAATTATTTCACGGTGTTCGTTTGCGGAATTGCAAAAAACAGAATTGCAACACGGCAGTGCGTTCCGAGACAAGAGTCAACAATTGTTCTTTAGAGAAGGTCAATCTGAACAGTGGCGCACACACTATACTCCTGAACAGTTGGCTTATGTGGAGGCAGAAAACGGCGATGTACTCCGACATTTGGGATATCCCATTCATCAAATTTTATGATCATGGCACATCCCAAAACGTTAATCTTCCTGCACATTCCAAAAACTGCAGGTTCAACAACAAGAGGCATTCTTGAGATGAATTATCGCAAGAGTGAACGCTTTCTAGTGCGGGAGATGTGGAAAGACAATCCCAACTTCAAGAGCCTTGCAGACACCGAACGTGCGCGGATAAAACTGCTGTATGGGCATATGGGTTTTGGCTTACACGAACTGCTTAACCATTCGGATATTGAATATTTCTCCTTAATGCGCCCTGTCGTGCCTCGAATAATTTCACTTTACGAACACATTCTTCGATTCCCTGATCATCACTTTGCGGGAGAAATGACAGCGCACGGCTACGCACTGGCAGAGCTGTTTACCAAAGCTAAGCACCCGGCGTTTAATAACTGTCAAGTAAGAATGCTATCCGGAAACATGCACGCGCCATTTGGTGCAATTACTTCCAAAGATCTAGAACAAGCGATTTCGAATATTGAACAATACTTCCCGATTGTTGGTATTCAAGAGCGTTTTGATGAATTCGTTCTCCTACTACAACGGCGTTACAAGTGGCAAATACCATACTATCGTCGTTTAAAAGTTAATCGTTCTACGTCCCGATATCAGCCTGATGCGGCTACACTAAAACTAATTACAACATATAACCAACAGGATCAGGAGTTGTATCAATACGTGAGTGAACGTTTCGCAAAGCAACTCAGCCAATCTCCGGATATTGCAAAGAAACTTCCACGTTATCAAAAACGTAATGTTTACTTTTCGATGCTCATGAATGCAATACCTTTTGTTGCAAAGCCTGACTAATAAGCATAACAAGTGAGTTTATGAACACCGACAAGTCCTGTTTTGTTTACATGCATATTCCGAAAGCGGGAGGAATAACGGTGCACAGTGTGCTCGAGAAAATATACCCGGAGAATAAGCGAATGGCGACTAAAGGTATGTGGCAAGGCAATAAGGATTTGGAGAAGATAAGTAAACAAAGAAGACAAGCTATTGAGTGCCTGCACGGACATCTTCCATTCGGCATTCACGATCGTATAATGTGTGCACATCCTTCTTACAGCGGTATTTTTCGTGAACCTGTTTCTCGAGTAAAATCTGCTTACTTTAATATTTTAAACGATCCAACACATTTTCTTTATTCAAATTTTACAAATAACACGAAAGGGATTTTAGGCATTCACGAAACCAAACAATGGAAAGGGCTTGACAATTGTCAGGTGCGCATGTTATCGAATACGCTGCATTTGCCATATGGTGAAATCGGTGAAGCTCATATAGAACAAGCAAAATTGGTATTGACAAAATACTTTACGCTTGTCGGAACTATGCCAAACATCGACATGTTCATTGTACGTTTATGTCGCTACCACAATTTTCCGACGCCGAAGTATCGTATACTTCATCGTTCAGGAAAGGCAAGTGCAACGATCAAATACTCTGAAACCGACGAGTCAATTATTACTGAAATGAACCGCTGGGATAAAGCGCTTTACGAATTTGCATTGGAATTAGAGCAGGTTCAAATTGGGGATCAGATGTCGGAACTTCTTAAATTAACAGCAGCATACCGCGAGAATACGGATTGGTGGTGGAATATTAAATCGTTACTAAGTAAACGAGGTTGATGAATATCAAGGAATACTTAAATAGTAATTGGTTTCCGAATGGTGAAGACGCTCTGCGAAGTGGAAATGCAAGGGACTTCATGTTCCTATTGTTTACGCTCGCTATTTCCACCGTGCTTTTCGACGTATTTAACATAGCGGGAGATTCCGGCCTGAACATCGTGTGGCCCATTCTCGCAGGAGGCGCAGCGATCAATCACTTTCTACCGAAGAAATTTCAGCCAACATTTCAAATTGGTTTATCTGTATTCTGTATAATATCCGCATTGCCACTATTAACTGCAATTTTCATACTAACCACAATTGCAGTTATTATATTAATATTTATAGCGGTTAAAAGCGAACTACTCCGCCTGGTCTTGCTATTAATTTTGATGACCTTCGCAGCACTGATAAACCTCAATATACTTTATATTCCTTCGTTGCGTATTGCTCTTCCAATACTAGGAGCGATGCTCATGTTCCGTCTGATTCTTTATTCGTACGAGCGAAAAGTAGCTACTGAATCTGTGCCACTTTCACTGCAAATCACTTACTTGTTTCAACCCCTTAATTTGGTATTTTATCTATTCCCAATTCTTGACTACCGCACATGGACTTCACAATTTCGGAGCTGTTCGGATGACGAACTCTATGGAATATCTCTGCGGAGAATCCTATTGGGAACAGGACAGCTTATTACCTATCGTGTACTGTATGCGCTTCAACCTCCTGTAACATCAATTACGGATAATTGGTCGCTGATTGTTTATACGGTAATCAACTATCTTCTTATCCTGCAAATGATCGGAAGTTTTCATGTGATAATTGGTATTTGTGGGCTATTCGGGTATTCATTACCACCAATTTTTAATAATGCATTTTTCATTTCCGGATTTACATCGGTTTGGAGGAAATTAAACGTCTATTGGAAAGATTTTATCACGAGGATCCTGTATTACAGGATCTATTTTAAGGTGCGTAAAAAAGTAAAATATCCTGTTTTACTTACAGGATTGTTCATGTTCACTGCGACATGGCTTCTACACAACTATCAGTGGTTCTGGATACAAGGAACGATAGATTTTAGAGCAACTGACCTATTGTACTGGATAATATTGGGAGCTTGTATTTCCATTAGTTTACAACTGGAAATACTCCGTCCGCCCTATGCCCCATACCAAGATCTAAAGTCTGCTTTGATATACTCCTTACGTGTAACGGGCATGTTCCTTTTTATGAGTTTCATGTGGCTGTTTTGGGAAAGCAGCTCTATAGGTGAATTCCTATATCTGCTTAAGCATATTTTAATTAATAATTACAACAGTTACAAAAGTGTAATCATTGTTGTTGCATTCATTAGTGTGGTTTTTTCCGGCTATTGGTTATTCAACAAACGGCTGAATAACATACTTAATGAACGTAAATACGCCTTAGGTATAGTGCTATCGGGCACGGCTCTTCTATTCGCCATTGCTTTTATCGGTCCACACATTACCGTAACCGGTAATACTGCCTTAAGCGATATCGCGAAAGGAAACTTTATAAGTGCGGCAGATAAAATAAACTCGGAGCAAGGCTATTACGAACAGCTTACGCAACGCAAAGGGAAGACACCTTGGGAACTTCCTATTCAATTCGGGTCACGCGCGGAGTGGTTTTCCGGTGCCGAACAACCTGTTGCCGATTTGCGCAAACGAATTTTAAAACCGAACGTTAAAATTGTTCACGGCACTAAGTTTTTTACAACAAATGCTTTCGGCCTTCGCAGCCCGGAAATTGAGAATCAACAGTCGCCGGGCATTTTACGTATTGCTATTGTCGGCGGATCCTATGAAATGGGAAGTGGCGTTAGTGATGAAGAAGTTTATATCCGTATTGCAGAAAAGTTAATTAATGATTCGTTGAAATTTATTCAACAAACATTCACTGTGGAGTTAATCAATTTTTCTACCGGCGGTTATCACATACCTCAATACCTGTATGTTACCGAACAGGTTATACCAAAATTCAACCCGGAAGTGGTGATCTATTTTGCGCACAGCAACGAATTAACTCGATTCCGGTCCGTACTTTCAGGAATAGTAAAACATGGCATTGATCCGAAATATCCGTTTTATGAATCCGCATTTGAACGAGGTCATGTGCATCAAGGGCAATCGCGTAAAGAAATTGATTTAAAATTAGCTCCACAGACGGAATCCTTGATGGAGCAATCTTATCAATTTTTGAAACAACAACAAACTTTACACGGATATAGCGCAATTTGGATTGGGGTTCCAACTCTTGGTCACGACAAACATGATAACGAATTTGCAACTACCCGTCAATTGCTGAAGAAAAACGGATTTGAACTGTATGTTCTAAATTCTCCGTACAGCTCATATAGTTCCGGATATTTACAAATTTCATCCGAAGACAACCATCCCAATGCAAAAGGTCATCTGTTGCTTGCGCGAGAACTCACTGGCACATTATTTCCAATCCTGCTTGAAATTCGCAAAGCAGAAGGTTTTAAGTAACTTTGAATCATGTCCGAAACAACTGTCATTGAAACTACACGGCAATACTTAACCGAACATCTGTGTCACGGTGATCGCAGCAAACTTCCTGCTGATGATGCTTCATTAATTGCATCGAGACTGATGGACTCCATCATTACGTTGAAATTGGTGAGCTATTTGGAAGATACATTCGGTATAGCGTTCGAAGCACACGAGGTTACACAAGACAATCTCGACAGTATCAACAAGATCACAGCATTTGTTCATCGAAAGCAATCGACATGAACGTTGGTCAACTTTTGCAGCAGCAACTTCATTTGCACTATGGCCACACAGCCATAACGCACGATAACATTGAATTGAAATATGAAGAGCTGTATCAAAAGGTTGGAATGTACCGGGAAACACTAAGCAAAGTGTTGCCAAACGGAGGTTCTGCTTTATTGAGTGCGCGCAAGTCAGCTGATACGATTGCGTTAATGATTGCAATGCTCTGTGAAAATATCACTTTTATACCATGCGATCCTGATTGGCCGGCAACACGAATAGCGCAAATCAATGAATTGGTGCAACCTTCAATGGTTATTACCGACGTTCAGGGGGACCTTGAATTAGTCGATACAACATCAGCAATACATAATATTGGTCAACATCTTGCGCAACTCACAGGCATTACTACAGTATTCCCGAACGTTGCCTGGATCCTTTTTACATCGGGCACTACCGGAAAGCCCAAAGGTGTTCCAATTACACATCAGAACGCAAGTGCATTTATAAATTTTTGTATTGAAACGTTTCAAGATAAACTGCCGGTTCGTGTATTATCAATTGCTGGATTTCACTTTGACTTATCTGTTTTTGATATTTACTTCACACTACTGACAGGGGGAAATCTATACCTGCTGAAAAACGATTCCGAGAAGAACATTCGATTGATTGGTGAATTCATCAGCAAAAAAGAAATTACACATATCTACGCAACACCGACCTTTTACGAAGCCCTGCATGAACATGGCAAGTTGAATAAACATCAACCAACTGCGCTCCGATTTATACTTACAGCAGGAGAAACTTATCCGGCGAATCGTCTGTGTGCATTTCATCAACTTGTGCCTCAGGCGAGAATTTTCAATTTATACGGCCCAAGCGAGACGAACGTTTGTACAGCCCAGGAAATTATTCCCAATCGTACTCCAATTTATAAAAACACATTTCCAATTGGGTCTCCTATCGCCGATTTTGAATTACACATTTCCAATGCCGGCGAAATATTGGTGAAGGGTTTTGGCGTATTTCATGGCTATATTGACAACAATCACGATCGCAATCCTTTCACAACAATAGATGGTAAAATATTTTATGAAACAGGTGATCTTGTCACAACACACAACGATCACTTGTATATTATCGGCAGAACCGATCGTATGATTAAAAGACGAGGTTATCGTATTGAACCTGCAGAGATTGAACATGCGTTATTATTGCACCCTGAAATTATTCGTAGTGCTGTTTTGAAAATTGAAGTTCCCGAAATAACTCCACAAATTGTGGCATTTATTATCGCGACAACGACGCTTTCGGGGGATGATATCCGAAGTCATTTATTAGAATACATTCCACACTACTTCATACCCGACCGATATGTGCAGGTTGATGATTTTCCTGTTACTACAACCGGCAAAACTGATTACATTTCACTTCAACTACAGCTATGAGTATCGATTTTTCAGAATACACCAACCTTGGAGAGTCGTTAGCGAAAATCTATCATACAACAACGTCATCCGGGAATGTGATAAAAAAACAATTACTGCGAGGTGATCACCAAATTGAGTTCACGGAAACAAATGACTTTGCATTAAAAACTGCACATTTCCTGCATGGACTTGAAAGAGCAGGACTTAAGCCGGGAATTGCATTTAGTCTTGGGGCACATTACAGCGCCGGCTACTATCCTGTGATGAAGCATGGCGGTTCGTTTCTTATGAATTTGATTTCAGTAGAGTCTGAATTGATTGCTGCTGCAATGACAGAAGCACATGGCGGAAGTGATGCTTTCAATATGAAGACCACCGCTGTAAAGAGTGACAATAATTACATCATTAACGGAGTTAAAACATACTGTACCAATGCCTGTGATGCGCGTTTTATCTTAGTGTATGCGATAACGGATGAAAGTAAAGGACTATTTGGAGGCATTACCGCTTTTCTGATCGACCGCACAGTTCATGAGCTCAACATCACTCCAATCGATGAATCGGAAGGATTACAGCATACCGGATGGGGAGAAGTTATTTTGCAGGATTGCGCAGTTGACGAGCAATACATCATTGGAAACGTGGGCGCCGGAGGATTCATTTTTATGGATGCCATGGACGTAGAGCGGGTTGTTTTATCCTTTATGCATTGTGGCAGTATGCGCTATCTGCTGGACACATGTGTTCATTTCAGTAAATCGCGAACGACGGCACAAAGCAGCATATCCAACTATCAAGCCATTCAGTTCCGCATAGCGGATATGGCAGTTGATATCGAGACTTCCGAATTAATAGCTGTAAAAGCTTTGAACAATTTGGGAAACAAAACGACAAAAACAATGTCGGCTGCACAAGCAAAAATAATATGCAGCGAAGCTTACGTGAGAACCGCACTGCAAAGTTCACTTATTTTAGGAGGTGCAGCGTTTTCAGGATATGCAGGTGTTTTGGAACATCTCACAGCTTCACAGGCTTCCTGTATTTATTCCGGAACAAACGATATAATGCGAAACATTATCGCAGGAAATATTGTTTAATAATTGTAAATTTTCGGTGATCCTGCTAACTTGCTATCATGGGGAAAGATATGAGGAAATATGATTTTATTGTTGCAGGTGGCGGTCCAACAGGATCAACATCCGCTATCTATCTTCGGCGCAAAGGCTATTCTGTTTTGGTACTCGAGCGCGAGTATTTTCCGAGACAACATGTAGGTGAATCGTTACTGCCGTTTTGTTATCCTCTATTTAAGGAACTAGGAGTTTTAGAGGACATGAAAAAACGCTTTGTGCGTAAGCCCGGAGCACGCTTTACGAATCATGACGGAAGTAAAAGTTCTACATGGTGTTTCAGAAATATTATTCAGGATGAAAGCTACTTGTCTTTTCATGTTGTGCGTGCTGATTTTGACAAACTCTTGTTAGACAAAGCCAAATCGGAAGGGGCAACAGTGCAAGAAGGAAGCAAGGTTGTCGAAGTTAATCTCGATAATCCGAAAGAAGTAAAAGTGAAAGCGACATGCGAAGGCAAAGAGTATGAATATCATGCACGATTTTTCATTGACGCTTCCGGGCAGGATACGTTTCTGGCGCGAAGACTCGGAGATAAGAAATCGTATCAAGAATTAGACCGTATTGCTTTTCTAACACATTGGAAAGGTGCGAAGTACACACAAGGCATTGATGTTGGATTACTACAGATTTGTTACTTACCTCCACATAAAAGCGGATGGTTTGGAATACAGCCTGTAGGTAAAGATCGTTTAAGTGTTGGTTTAATTATCAGCAGAAAATATTTAAAAGAACAAAAAGAAAAATTTAAAAAAGCCGGGCACGAAGACGACTGGCAAATGCAATTGTATTTGCAGGAAGTGCGTGAGGCACCGTTAACCCGAGACATTCTGGAACACGCACATATGGCGCAGCCGTTGATAGCCGTTTCTGACTATTCCTACTATGCAGAGCGTACTTTTGACAGCAATTTCGCCATGTTGGGAGATTCCGGAAAATTCCTTGATCCTATTTTCGCCTCCGGTGTTTATCTCGGAATGAATAGCTCCAAAATGTTTGCAGAAGCGCTGGATGTGATGATGAAGGAAGGAACTGCGAAAGGGTTGCAGGCTATGACCGACGCTAAAAAACACATCGACGGAGCCTATAACCTGGTAGAGAAATTCGTCAATATTTACTATGATCCTACGTCATTTAATTTGGCAGAATTAAGCTCAACATCTGAATCCAACTATCAAGGTTACGAGACTGCATTTTCGTTAGTTCACTATTTATTAGCGGGGGATTTCTTCAACAACTACGAACGCTACAGTGAATTTTTAGATATGCTACGAAACCCAAAACAATTCTCGCGTTGGAAAAATTTGGTAATTGATCGTCCAAATCTTCACGAAAAAACTTGCGGCACGTCATTCGAAGACATCTTTGGAGCAATTGATGACGATATTGTAAGAACAACTTCAATAAATAAAGAAAATGCCTGATTACAATTATGATGTTATAATAGCCGGAGGTGGACCTGCGGGAAGTTCGGCTGCTGCGCATTTAGCGCAAATGGGATACAAGGTTGCCGTTTTCGAGAAAGAAAAGTTCCCTCGAGATCATGTCGGCGAATCGTTGATTCCATTTTGCTATGGACATCTTAAAAAGCTCGGCGTTTTGGATCAAATGAAAAAAATAGCGGTACGTAAACCGGGCATCAATTTCGTTAGTGCCGACAGTGAACATCGCACTACGTGGTGTTTTGCAAGCACGCTTAAAGATCCGAGTCAATTGAGTTATCACATGTTGCGCTCGACGTTTGATAAAATGCTGTTAGACAACTCAAAACTCAAAGGCGCTGCTGTATTTGAAGAATATAAAATTGTTGATGTTGACTTGTCATCCGCTGAAAAAGCAGTGGTAACTGTTGAAAATAAATCAGGACAACGCGAAGTACACCATAGCAGATTTCTTATTGATGCTACCGGACAGAATACCTTCCTAGCACCAAAGGTTGGCAAAAAAGTCAGTTACCCGGGTTTAGATCGAGTAGCGCTTTTCTCGCATTGGAGTGGAAACAAATTTGATCGCGCTTTACAAAACGGCTTAATTAAAATTGTGTATTTGGGTGGTGAGAAAATCGGCTGGTGCTGGATGATTCCTGTAGGGAAAGATTTGTTGAGCATCGGAGTAACCCTGAATAATTCCTATGTAAAACAAAAGAAAGCTGAATACAGTCATTACGGAGCGGAATGGAAGACACACCTGTATGAAGATGAAATTCGCAGTTCGGCCGAAATACAATCCATTATTAGTAATGGGCAAAGAACACATGATGTTATTGTAATGGGAGACTATTCGTATTCTTTAACCAAAAGATACGATACAAACTTTGCCATTATTGGTGATGCCGCTGCGTTTTTGGATCCCATTTTTTCCAGCGGAATTTACGTCGCTTTCGAAAGTGCAGAACGCACCGCGATTGCTATACAAAAGCTCTTCGAAAATTCTACTGAAGAAGGTTTATCCTCATTGGAAAATCACTACGCGCACATGGACAAATCGTATCGACTACTTGAAAAGTTTATACGGTTGTTCTACAAGCCCGAGGTTATGAATTTTGCGCTCGTCGGCAATCCTGAAAAGCTGATGTATTATAAGTTCGAGGCTGCATACACCATTTTTCACAATTTGTTGGCCGGTGATTTTTTCACTAATGCTGATAAGTACAGTGATTTCATTGATGACATTGAAAAGAATAATTGGTTCCAGAAATATGTCACACTCGCGCATTCCAAGGAATTGCAGTTCGGCCCCGATGCATGTGAGGAAACAGCACATGAAGTGTATGGACATATGGATGAATCGCTGTTAGATTTGCCTCAACTCGTTCATTAAATGTTCGGAAGATTACCTACACGCTATCTGATCTTTATCGGCATTGTGCTTATTAGCTGGCTGATAATTGTATTGTCGTTGGATTTGTGGTCCGAAGTTGCAGCCCGATACGTGTATAGCATTACCATGTTTTTCGGATCATTCATTGCGGGTGCAAGCAGTGAAGGTGGCGGTGCTGTTGCTTTTCCGGTAATGACGTTAATCTTACACCTTGCTCCATCCCTCGCGCGCAATTTTTCATTAGGCTGTCAAAGTTTCGGAATGGTCTCTGCTTCCCTATTTATAAAAGACAAACGCATTCCCATTCTTGGCAAGTCTGTCATCATTCCTGTTGTCCTAACCGGGATTATAGGTTTCCTTCTCGGAACGTATTTCGTTGCCCCCGAACTGCCAGCTAAAACCACGAAGCTATTCTTTGTTTCATTATGGCTCAGTTTCGGTACATCGCTTTGGTGGATTAACAAAAATGGGAACAAAACTATCAGACAACAAATTGAATTAAAGGCAAAACTTGATCACATCATACTACTATTCGCAGGATTATTGGGCGGAATCATAACTTCTGTATTGGGCAATGGAATAGATATTTTCACTTTCTGCTTTCTCATCATGTATTTCAATATCGACGAAAAAGTGGCCACACCAACATCAGTTATCTTGATGAGCGTTTTAACTGTATTCGGATTTTTATGGCATGCTTTTGTAATGAATGACGTCGAACAAGAAGTGTACTACGCATTATTAGCTGCTGTCCCGGTAGCAATTTGTATGGCTCCTTTGGGAGCTTGGGTCATTACGAAATTTAAAAGCCTTCAAATTGCATACTTCCTAATTGCGGTAATCTTGGTACAATTTATAGGTGCGGTTCTGATTTTGCACCCTACAACAAAAGATTGGATCCTTATCACTTTCACTATCCTTTCAGGTGTACTACTTTTCTTTGGTGTACGGCGCTTACAAGAACCTCGGAAGTCCGCGTAAGTATTGTATTTTCGTGGAGTGATTAAGCTTAAAAGCCATGGTATTTCATCTGTAACCATAAAATGGTCATCAATAACGTTATGGCTTCTGAGTATCATCATGCTCTGGAATTTGCTTTATGTTCGACTTGATGAAGACGGTAAAAAATCAGTAATACTGAGTGACGGAGCCGGCTACTACGCTTATCTCCCGGCTTATTTTATTTACGACGATTTGCAATTTGAATTTACACGGCCGAATAATAAAAAACGTCCCGATAGTGAAGGCGCTCGTGACTATTTCTTCATGAATCGAACGCCTGAAGGCAAGCAAATCAATAAATATTTTGTTGGCACTGCTGTAGCGCAATTACCATTTTTCTCAGGAGCCCTATTGGTTGCGAACTTGTTCGATTATCCGGTCGATGGATACTCATTCCCTTTTCAATGTTCCGTCGCAATAGCTGCTTTATTTTGGGGATTACTTGGACTTGTACGGTTACGACAATTGCTTAAAAACATGGGCTTTCGTGATCATCACATTGCAATAACCTTGCTGCTTCTATTCCTTGGCACAAATCTATACCACTACACGCTGAATGAACCCGCAATGTCCCATGTATACTCCTTCGCATTTATATCGATGTTTTTGTATCGAATGCAGCGAGCACTCAACATGAGGTTGAACAAAGATTTGGTTTTCGCCGGAATATTATTTGGAATGATCGTTCTCATTCGACCGGTAAATGCTTTAATTGTCCTATTTATTCCTGCACTTGTTGCAACAAGCTCCACTTTCATTTCTTCAATTGTACATTTCTTCAAAAGACCAAGTATTCTTATAACGGCAGTTGTTATAGGATCTGCGCCCCTATTATTACAAAGTTACATGTGGTACCTGATGGTCGACTCTTGGATTGCTGATGGTTATGTTGGAGAGAAGTTTGATTTCAAGAATCCGCACTACATCGATTTTTTGATCAGCTGGCAGAAAGGTTGGTGGATCTACACACCGATGATGCCGTTAGCTTTAATAGGATTTATCTCTTTACGTCCAAAGTTCAGAACCATAACAGCAATGACATTTATTGCAACACTGGTGTATATCGCATCAAGTTGGAGTTCATGGACCTACGGCGGGAGTTTCGGTAGTCGGCCATTAGTAGATCATTACGGCGCACTGGCGATAGGACTTGCGGGTTTCATTCAATACACCAGTCGTTGGAAAATTATATCCATTACCACTTCAATAATAGTCGCATTTCTAACATTTCTGAATCTTGTTCAAACGTATCAATTCCACGTCGGCATATTGCCATACGAACAAATGACAAAAACGAAATACGAAAAGATATTTCTTAAAACACATCGCATTTACCATAACATTTATCCTCCTGATTCAGAAAAATCCAGATCACTTCCGGAAGGAGCAGTGAAGCTAAATGAGTATATACGGACTTTCGAAGAGGACTCTTCAACACGTTATCACACGTGGTTCAGTGTGGAGAAAAATCTGCCTCGAACTTCAGGAAATTTCAGCGCTCATATTGATGATTCTACAAAAGCTACAGCCAACCTTTGGGCATGGTTTTATGAAGGAACCAACGACTCGACACTTAACGGAAATTACTGGGTAACTGCAGAAGCTAAAGTGTACCTCACAACTGCCAGATCAGATGCGTATCTGGCGTTGGCATTCAAAGACAACGCTATCGTTATCGACTGGCAAGCAGAACCTCTGCTTTGGCATTGCGATGGACTTCATCGTTGGCACACTGTAAAAATTGCGCGTAAAATACCTATGCCCAAAACTGATTTAGGTGAAGCTGTTATGCTTGTTATACATCATGGTCCGGGCGATGTATATGCCGATGATTTTAAACTCACTTTTTGGAAAGCACCACCACAAAAAAATGCGAAATAGTTTAGCCATACTGATAGCAGCAATTGTACTTCTTGCTTCTTGTTCCGAGCAAGCCGGCAAATTGCGTGCACCCGTAAAACTTAACGGCAAATACGGATACATTGATGAAAACGGCACCATGGTAATTGAAGCCAAGTACGAAGACGCTATGGCGTTTATTCGAGGATCCGCTGTTGTTAACATCAAAGATAAGTATGGCCTAATTGATAAAAACGGAAACGAGATTACTCCGTTCCAATATGATTCTATTATCCCATTCAGTGCTGCATGTTGCATTGTGCAGCAGAATAACAAATTCGGATTTATTGCGAATGGCACAGGTAAGGTTTTGGTCGATCCGAATTACGATCGGGTATATTATTACACCGATGAATTATGCGTTGTAGAAAAGGGACAGGGATTAGGCATTGTAAATAGCGAAGGGAAATTGATGTGTGAACCTGTGCTGCAAGACCTGCAAGAATTTAATGGACCGTGCGCTATTGTTACCCAGTACGACACCACTGATCAGTTGAATTATCTCATGTCGATGGTAAGTGGCAGTGGTAGCGGCAAGGCCGGATTAATCAATCGCTCCGGAAAAATCATAATACAACCACAGTATGATGAAATTTTTGACGACGCTGCTCACGGTTACTATTTCCCGTTCATTCGTGATAAGAATATCAACGCGGATACACTTCCCGAAAACTCACCTTTGTTTTATCAGGGATTGTATGGCATCACAGACACTACAGGTAAGATAATTGCAGTGCCGCAATTTGACGAACAACCGGTTTGGGGTGAAAACTTTTTTCGTGTCCGAGTCAACAACAAATATGGATTCGCGGACAAGAGCGGAAAAATTGTGATACCGGCTCAGTGGGAATATGCAACGGCGTTTAATGAAGGAAAAGCTATCGTTAGTGATAATGGTAAAATTGGTATCATCAATCCCAACGGAGAAATAGTACAATCGAACCTGGGAGAAGGTGCAGGACTTTATCAATTTCACGCAGGACTCGCACGTTGCAGGTCTAATTCCGGATTATACGGCTTCCTTAACGACAAAGGAGAAAGAGTCATCCCGGTGAAGTTTGACGCAGCCGATGACTTTGACCCGGAAATACGAATGGCGATTGTTTCCGAAAACGGCAATTACGGGGTAATCAATACCGCAGGACAATTTGTTATTCCCGCGAACTTTGAATTCATCTATTATCTCGGACGCGGATTTTATCAAGTGGCGTTGGCTGACGGACAAGTTGGCGTAATCCGCAAAGACGGCAAAAAAATATTGACAGAGAGTTTTGACGAAATATTCTACTTACAACCGGATTTTTTTACTGTTGAAAAAGATCTGCTGACGGGATGTTTCGACACTACGGGACGAGAAATATTTCCTGTACAATCCGCAACACCACTGTACTTTATGAAAGGTCGTACAGAGGTAAGTAAAGATGACAAATACGGAGTAATCAATGAACAAGGAAAACTGATCATTCCAATTCTATACGATAGCATAGGAATCTATTTCCGCGGCTACAGTACCGTTTTCAAAAATAGTAAGTTCGGTATGGTGGATTCACTAGGCAAAGAAATCATTGCGCCTTCATACGATGACTTGCATCCAATGATCAATGGCTACGCTGCTTTTAGGAAAGGTAAACTGTATGGATACCTAAATGCGGAAGGAAACATTGCGATCGAACCACAATTTGAAGAAGCCGCAGCACTAATTGATCCTGATCGCAAAGAATTTGAAGAATAAATGAAGATTATTAACGTCGTAACAAGTTGTCGTTAAACCACTCATGACAACTAATAACTACGCGCGGTGAGTCCTCACTTTTCGCACTGCCATTTCACGATAATTTATCAACACAACTACACGTCCGTTCTACTCTTCAATAATAGCGCAGGAACTGAGAAAAAGAGCAGAACAACATTGTTCAGAAATTAAAATCACACCCTCTAATTATCGTCGGCCGTAACCTTATTTTTGTTCTTCAATTTGATTTGCTGTGAACAAGAATTATCTGGACGAACTTAACGACGTACAGCGAGAAGCTGTCATCACTACCGAAGGCCCTGTAATGATCGTGGCCGGTGCGGGATCGGGCAAAACTCGCGTATTAACATATCGCATTGCGCACCTCATTCAACAAGGAGCGGATCCTTTTAATATACTCGCATTAACATTTACGAATAAAGCCGCGCGTGAAATGAAAGAACGTATCGGTCGAATTGTTTCCAAAAGTGAAGCTCGCAATTTGTGGATGGGAACTTTTCACTCGGTATTTGCTCGCATCCTAAGAGCAGAAGCAGAACGTTTAGGTTATCCGCCAAATTTCACCATCTACGACACTGACGATTCGAAAAGCGTTATTAAGACCATTTTGAAAGAACAAGGTCTGGATGAAAAGATCTATAAACCCGGATTAGTATTGGGTAGAATTTCTGCTGCAAAAAACAATTTAATATCTGCTCAAGCATATATTCAAAACGGGCAAATTACTGAAGAGGACCGCATGAGCGGCAAACCCAAAATCGGATTGATATACGATTTGTACCACAAACGATGTTTTCGTGCGGGAGCTATGGATTTTGATGATTTGCTTTTCAATACTAATATTCTTCTGCGTGATTATCCGGATGTTTTAAATAAGTATCAGGATAAGTTCAGATACATCATGGTGGATGAGTATCAGGATACCAACTTTTCACAATACGTTATCGTAAAACAACTGGCAGCAAAGTTTCAGAATATTTGTGTAGTTGGTGATGATGCACAATCGATTTACGCATTCCGTGGCGCCAACATTCAGAACATTCTGAATTTTGAGCGTGACTATCCGGAAATGAAAACCTTCAAGCTGGAACAAAACTATCGCAGCACGAAAAACATTGTTCAAGCAGCGAACGTTATCATCAAAAACAATCGCGATCAGCTGGAAAAGAACGTATGGACCAGCAACGACGAAGGTGATAAAATCATTTTAATGAAAGCCCACTCCGATAATGAGGAAGGGCAAATTGTTGCGCGAAGTATTTTCGACACGAAGATGCAGAATCATGCGCACAACAAGGATTTCGCAATTCTTTACAGAACCAATGCTCAGAGTCGTGCAATGGAAGAAGCATTGCGCAAGCTGAACATCCCTTACCGCATTTATGGAGGATTATCCTTCTATCAGCGTAAAGAAGTTAAAGATCTGTTAGCGTATTACCGGCTTACGTTAAATCATCACGATGAAGAAGCGTTCCGCAGAATTATTAATTATCCGGCACGTGGCATTGGAGATACAACTATTGATCGCATTACAATTGCTGCTCGTGACAACGATGTAAGCTTATGGACGGTTTGCGAGAATATCGCGGAATTTGCGTTGCCAGTTAATAGCGGAACGGTGAATAAAATTCAGGATTTCGTCACCATGATCAAAAGTTTTGCCGTGATGGTGCCGGGCCAAAATGCTTATGACGTGGGCAATCACATTTCATCGGCCAGCGGCTTGTTGCGAGAACTATACACGGATAAAACTCCGGAAGGTGTAAGTCGTTATGAAAACGTACAGGAGTTATTGAATGGTTTGAAAGAGTTTTCCGATTCCGAAAATACACCTCCGATAGAATTGATCGAAAATGATCCGGAGCTGCAACGTTTGGAAGCAGAAAAGAAGTCGGAAGTGCTGGAAGAAACTACAGGAATAGAAGCTCCGTTGCGCACGCTGGATCAATTCATGCAGGATATTGCATTACTTACAGATGCCGACTCCAAGCAAACGGAAGAAGACTTGAATAAAGTCTCGATGATGACTATTCATGCTGCAAAAGGACTGGAGTTCCCGTATGTTTTTGTCGTTGGTTTGGAAGAAAACTTATTCCCTTCTCCGCTTTCACTTAATTCGAGAGCCGATCTGGAAGAAGAGCGTCGTTTATTTTATGTAGCATTAACTCGTGCAGAAAAGCGTGCAACTATTTCTTATGCGTCAACACGGTATAAATGGGGTACACTCACCAGTTGCGAACCAAGTCGTTTCATTGAAGAAATTGATTTGAAATACATAGAATATGGAAACAGTGCTGCTCGTGGAGAAGCTGATACGTTTGGCGAACCGAGTTTCGGTATTCGTAAGCCTGCTGCAACGACGAAGCAACCTACAACCACACCACCCAAAAAATTGGTTAAAGCGAGCACAGCGAATGTCGCGCCAACACCAATCGACAATTCGCACCTTCGAAATTTGCAAGTAGGTCAGACTGTTAAACATGAACGATTCGGAACGGGGCAAGTATTGCAGCTGGAAGGCAACTTCCCCAATACCAAGGCTACCGTGCATTTCGATCAGGGCGGGCAAAAACAATTGTTGCTAAAATTCGCGAAGTTGGAAATCGTTTCATAATTTGAGGTGCTTAATCCTCAATGATGAAATACTTACACGCCGTGTTTTTCGGGTTGTTTTTTCTGGCAACTAATTTCGCTTTTACACAAACGCCTTATACATCGGCACAATTCGCATACGATAGCACGCTAAACGTGGTGTATGGCACTGCTGTTGATTATGCGGGCAACACACAATCGTTAACGCTTGACATTTATAAGCCCAAAGGCGACCAAAACTGCAATCGCCCGATAGCAGTTGTTATTCATGGTGGTGCATGGATTGCAGGAAGTAAAAGCGATCCGTATCCTACATTGTTATCTCGTGAATTAGTAAAACGCGGTTACGTTGTTGCGAATATTAACTATCGCTTAGGTACACATAAGACTTCAAACTACACGATGTATGCACTGTGTAACACATCGATCTCAGCTCCGTGTGGTTATATCTGCGACAGTGCTGAAGTTTATCGTGCGAACTTCCGGGCTATGCAAGATGCGAAAGGCGCTACTCGATACATGAAAAGTCGATACCAAACAGACTCCACCGATATTAACAACGTGTATTTAGTTGGTGAAAGTGCCGGAGCATTTATTGCATTGGCCGCTGCTTACACCGATCAAACTACTGAAAAGCATGCATCCTGTTTTGCAATCAGCAATGCTCCAAATCCTGATCCGGACATGAACACTTACGGTTGCATTCCTACACCCAACAATTTATCGCGACCTGATTTGGGCAGCATTGACGGCACACTGCATACCGGAGTTTATGATTCTAAAGTGAACGCAGTGGCTTCCATTTATGGAGGTATAATGGATTTATCCATTCTTAATCAGATTAATGATACACCTGCGATTTATATGTATCACCAAGGATCAGATGTGGTGGTGAATTACAATTACGGAGCAGTACTGGGCCGCATTAGTTGGGAGTGTTACGCGCAAACGAATTTATGTCAATCGTATTTCTTCTATCCCCGAGCATACGGCGGTGAAGGTTTACGTCAACACTTTGTTTCTCTTGGAAATAATACACCCGTGTATCAGGCCGATATCGTTAATAACTATCAGTATCTGAACGACTGTACAGATAACGGACATTCTATTGACAACTTCCCTTTACGCACTCAGAACATTACTAATTTCTTTGCAACTCAAATCGCAGCTACGGGCAATACGCCTTCTTCTGTTTGCACAAGCAGCATTCCTAATATCGAAAAAGCGGCAATTTTGTTGTATCCAAATCCGGCACAACAATCGTTTACCATTCAAAGTGTAACGTCAATTGATCTCTTGAATATTTATGATATTCACGGACGACGAGTATTCAATGCTACAACGCTAAATTCAACGAACACGATCAACATCAGCCAGCTTGAGCCGGGATGCTATATTGTTGAATGCGTGACAACATCCGGCATTTCACGCACGCGACTTATTAAAAACTAAAAAGTCTCCAACACGTGGAGACTTTTCAGCACATATAATTTTAGCTTAGTTGCCGCGCGTTTCAGGAAGGGTGTATTTTCTGCCTTTGTTCTGCTCTTGTAACCAGGACATCAAAGGGGAGAAATAATCCAACATTGGTTTTGCTGATAAGTCAGAACCCGTTTTTTCTTTCAGCAAAGCTCTCCAGTCGCCTACACCACCCGATTGCATGATGCCGCCGATAAACTGACCAATCCCTTTGTTGCCATAATAATTGGTTGCTCGAGGATCCTGTTTCAGAATATTCTTAGCAATATAATCGTGGAACTGGAACATCAACACGGTAGATAACGCGTAATCGTAATACTGTGCAGGATCATCAATAATGTGTGTTTTTGTTGCAGCGTCACAATAATTCTCTCCACGCAAATAAGGAGGAACAATACCCTGTTCACGCTGAACAATTTCCCACCAACGTTTATTGAATTGATCAGCCGGTAAATTCTTGTTGTACAATTCGTATTCAAATTCACTCATCGTACCGGCCTGCCAGTTCAGCGCAACAACGTAACGTAACGCCTCTTGCAACAGCGTTTGAATAGAATCAGTTTTCGTTGCAGGATCAATCAATCCCAACCCAACAAGGAAAGGCTTTTGCATCGCCGCCATTCCAAACATGGTTCCTAATGCTTCATGGTAAGCGCGGTTAGCACCTTCACGCAAAATGTAAGGAACGTTGGGGTGGCTATAAGCCAGATAATAGTAAATATGACCTAACTCGTGGTGCGTTGTTTCATACCAACGCGCATTCGGTTCTACGCTCATCAATGAACGCACATCCTGATCAAGATCCATGTGCCATGCGGAAGCATGTGTATTCTTTTTGTAAATCGCATTTTTAGGCAGCGGAAATAAATCCGACTTCGTATAAAATGATTTTGGCATTTCAGGGAATCCCATACTTACATAAAAACGTTCTGCCTGCTGCACCACCCACATGCTATCATAATTTTTCTGCTTAATAATACCATCCAAATCAAATCCTTCCACTTTCACAATGTCGCTCCAATCCTGACCCCAACGATTCGGTAACCAATGTGCCGGCAAATAATCGGGCACAGTTGGCGACTTGTATTGGCGTGCCAATTCGTAGCGTGTCCAAGTGTGAAGCTCACGAAACAACGGATATATTTCTGAATTGATTTGGCGCAACACCTTCATCATTTCGTCAGCGCTCATGCCATAATCAGCCACCTGGTAACTGAAATAGTCCGGATAGTTTAATCCTTGAACTGTTTTGTTGCGCAACAAGCGTAAATTTTCCAATGGCTGGTGCAATTTCTTACCGCCTTCCTTACTCGATTCCCACGCCGCTAAACGCTTTGTAGTATCTTTTTCTTCAATCAAAATGCGGTCGATATCATTTGGAGTAACGGTGTCTTTCCCGATGGTGTATGTATGACTGTACAGTAACTTCCCCGCTTCAGTTTCCGCTTTGATTTTTTGTTTTACGGTTTCTTCTTCCGTCATCGGATTAGCACCTGCGAAATACAAAATATGCTCGAGTTGTTCTACCTGCAACGGCGTCAACTGATCACGCTTTTCCAAGTACTTTTTAGTTTTTTCTATGTTCTCTTTACTTCCGGTAAAATCAGCATACAATTTCGAAGCGCGTTCCGCTGCATTTGATGTAGCAGTATCACCTTCCATCATATAGGTCAACAACTTCCATTGCGCTTCATTGGCAACAATATTTAACTCTCTCCACTTATTGTTATACGCAACAAGGAAAGAATCTACCTCCGCAGAGAGATTTTTGTTATCCCCGGAATTACCACCACATTGTGTGAAGGTCAGTGCAGCAGTTGCTATTACCGCTGCCAAAAATAAAACACGTGTTTTCATAAGCTCTGGATAAGTTTGCGAAACTAACGACTATACTTTAGAAATCCTGAGAAATTCGGATCAATGGTCGTAATACAGGACAAAATTAACGACCGCCACGTTTCTGATATTCTGCCCAATATTTTTCAGCATTCGCTGTATCCTTCATGGCGAGATAATTTGTAGCCACCATTTTCCATGGCGCAGGATTTCCGGGCTCCAATTCAGCAATTTGTAAAAACACCTTATTAGATTCATCAAACTCCTTGTGCATGCCCAACACATTTGCCAATTTATCCAGCGATTTTACTCGTTTAGGATACATGCTCACAGATTTCCGTAAAGTGCTAATAGCTTTAACGGTATCGCCGGTAATTAAGTAACAATATCCCAACACATCGTACGTTTCGTCGGCATACACACCTTGTTCAATTGCTGTATTGTAAAGTAGTATGGCGCTATCCGGTTGTTCCGCTCGCACATAGGCATCTGCCATATTTACAAGGAGTAAATAATCTTTTGGATTTATACGCTGTGCTTGCTTCGAAACTCTAATAGATTCCCGGTAATTACCTAAACGATATTGCACCACACCCAAATTCCACAGAGCCTGATATTCGCCAGAATCAATTTCAATGGCGCGCTGTAAATGCTGGGCAGAAAGTATAAGCAGTTGATTATAACGCTCGGCATTTTTCTCTTGCTCTGCCGCACTCATCAATACTGTTCCGTAGTTATAATTCACACGCGCACTGCCCGGTGCGTTTTCTGCGTCCGCAGTAAACAACACATCTTCGGCTTTCCAATCCTGAGCACGCGCATAAGTTTGCACACTATACACCAAGAGTAACGGTAAGAAAATAACTGAAATTCCTGAAAAAGCTTTTCGCTCCATTAGTATTCCCGACTGACGATAAAATAGAAACACTATACTAAGTGCGATACCAAACGATGGCAGAAATGCAAAACGATCCGCAAACGTCGCACCGATGTACGTTATAATATTCGCCGTAAGTGCGAATGTAATCGCATACCATAAAATACCGAAGCTGATCACCGGCATAGTAGACCGGAATCTTATAGCTGCATATATCAATCCGACGATCAGTGTCAACGCCGCAATAAACGGCAATGATAAGATGCTTTGATATTCAAATTCTTTAAACGAATAATCGTACGACAATGGAAAGCCCAAAAGTATTTTCTGCAAATAACTTAGCTGAAAACTCACCGCTGTTGCAAATCCCGAAATACGATCAGGTGCTCCAACTAGTGCATTATCATGGTATGAATACGTAATCACATCTCCACCCGACGCAATTACGGATCGATGCCAAACCAACCACAGTGAAGCCACAGACAACATTACAACTAAAGGCATCTTCACCTGATTCCATGATGCTTTCTCAAACAAATAAATCATAACAACAGCAACCGGAAGCAACAGTATCCCGCCTTCCTTCGATAGCAGCGCTAACAACAAGTATCCTCCCATTCTCAATGCACGCTTAAAATCAAAAGATCCGTTGCGAAAATGGTTCAACACAGATTCCAGAAACAAAAACGAAAACAACGTCATTAACAGTTCATCGGCACTTTTAATATTCGCCACAACTTCGGTGTGCACCGGCATTGCCAACCACAGCGCAACAGCGGCAGCCGGTAACCAAACATTATATTGACTTAACAACGTTCTTAAAAATCGAAACGCTACAAATGCAATTCCGGCATATAACGCCACGTTGACAAAATGAAAAACTGCGGGTTTATCAGGAGCAAATTGCCATTCCACGGCGAATAGTAATAAGGACAATGGACGAAATAATCCTGCGTTCGGATAACCGAAACCTTTCCAATAATAGTTGGTAAGTATTTCCGGAAATCCCTTAAATCCTTGCTTTACAAATTCATTGTTAAACGTCACCGCCCGATCGTCAAGTGCGTAACCGAATCCGATAGTCGAAGCATACAACAAAAATGCAAGTAACGCGAGCCCCCAGCCAATCTTGGCTTCCAACGACATAGACGAGGTGCTATTGGGTGATTTCGTTTTCTGTTTCGACATACTACGAAGCTAAAAAATCAAGGTAAATAAAAAGGCTTCCCATCATAGAAAGCCTTTCAAAAAAACACGAGAATGGATCACCAGCCGAGGATCCATGCAAAAATTAACGGAGCAACAATTGTTGCGTCCGATTCCACAATGTATTTCGGAGTATTAATATCCAATTTACCCCAAGTAATCTTTTCATTCGGCACAGCTCCGGAATAGGAGCCATAAGAAGTTGTTGAATCAGAAATTTGGCAGAAATACGACCAAAACGGAACATCGTGCCATTCCAAATCCTGATACATCATCGGAACGACACAAATCGGGAAATCTCCTGCAATTCCACCGCCTATTTGGAAAAAGCCAACACCCTTTCCAGAAGAGTTGTTTCTGTACCAATCGCTTAACCAAACCATATATTCGATTCCGCTTTTCATGGTAGAAGCCTTAATTTCATTCTTAATTACGTAAGATGCGAAAATATTCCCCATGGTTGAGTCTTCCCACCCCGGAACCACAATCGGTAAATTCTTTTCTGCTGCAGCAACCATCCAGGAATTTTTAGGATCGATTTCATAATACTGTTCCAATACCCCGGAATTGATCATTTGATACATGAATTCGTGCGGAAAATAACGCTCACCGTTATCATCGGCCTTTTTCCATAAGGCATGAATATGTTTTTGTAAACGACGGAATGCTTCTTCTTCCGGAATGCAGGTATCAGTTACACGATTAAGTCCATTCTCCAAAAGTTGCCATTCTTCCTGCGGCGTTAAATCACGATAATTTGGAATGCGACGATAATGTGAATGTGCAACCAGGTTCATCAAGTCTTCCTCGAGGTTAGCACCGGTACACGAGATAATGGCAATTTTATCCTGACGAATCATTTCCGCAAGAGAAACACCTAATTCTGCTGTACTCATTGCGCCGGCAAGAGATACGAGCATTTTTCCGCCTTCCAGCAAATGCGTTTCATAACCTTTCGCAGCGTCTTTTAAAGAAGCTGCATTAAAATGACGGTAATGATGTTCGATGAATTGAGAAATAGGACCTTTGTTCATGATTACAAATTATAACATTAGGCGGCAAAGGTAATATTTTACTGCCCCACTTGGTGTAACGAATAGTTCGGTGTAATTTCACACCATCTGCTCAATATTTGATCATGAAACGCGGCACGGTAAAGTTCTTCAATCGCAAAAGCAAATTTGGTTTCATTAAAGACGATGAAACCGGGAAAGAGTATTACGTGCATATCAAAGACACGATGACTCCCATTGATGAAGGCGATCATGTAGAATTTGAGTTGAAGGAGATGGCACGTGGTCCTGCTGCCATAAATGTGAACAAAATCCCGAACTCGTAATTCTAACGGTTCATATTTCGTAATAAAAACGTAACAAACTTCAGTCTTCGGTTTCAAAATTTGAATTAATTTTGCTACCGTCTTGAGTGAACATCCTCTCCGGAGTTGCGCCTGCAACCGTCCGAAACCACTTAAGAACGTTGAATGCTAAATTGTATTTAACGCGGACACACAACAGTTTAAATTACACACACATGAAAAAAGCTTTACTAGCTCTTGCTGCGCTTGGTTTTATCGCAACTGCCCAAGCACAAACTACAGGTTGCAATGAATTATTCTTCTCGGAATATGTAGAAGGATCTTCTCATAGCAAAGCACTTGAAGTGTACAATCCAACTGCTAACGCGGTTAACCTTAACGACTATCGTTTGGTGCGCTATAGCAATGGCTCTCCAACAGGCGTAGATAGTATCGCCTTGGTTGGCACAATTCCTTCCCGAGATGTTTGGGTAGTCGTGAACGGACAAGCAACTCCCGATCAGAATGGTGCATTTTGTGACCCTGCATTAATTGCACTTGGCGACCAGGTTGGTCCTGCAAACTATGCTAACGGTACTGCAGTTTTATATTTTAATGGTGACGATGCCATCGCTTTAGTGCGTATACAGCCGTATGCTATTATCGACATTTTTGGAAAAATCGGCGAAGATCCGGGCTCTTCTTGGTCTGATGTCTTTCCGTATACCGATGCCCAAGGAGCTTGGTGGACTCGTGATCATACGTTAATTCGTAAATCAACAGTTACGTCCGGTGTTACCGTTAATCCAACTGCATTTAACGTAACTGCAGAATACGATTCACTCCCTGAAAACACATGGACTAATTTAGGTCAGCATGATTGCGCTTGTAACACCTTAGGTATTGCAGAAAATTTAGCTAACGGCAAAGTAACGGTGTTCCCGAATCCTGCGAATGGTCAAATTAATGTAGTTGCAGGCACGAATATCACTGATGTTACTATCTACAACGTACTTGGTCAGTCAGTTTTGGTAAAAGATTACGATACAGCAGAACAAAAGACAGCACAAAAGATTGATCTAACCGGCTTCGCTCCCGGCGTTTACATGGTTGAAGTAAAAACTGCGAGCGGAAAAGTGCAGGTAGTTAAGATTACCCAGCGCTAATATTAAGAAGCTATATCCGTACAAACCTGAAAAATGCTGATGGTTCGTCATCAGCATTTTTTCTGAACCTGTATTATGAAAAAAGCAGCTGCGTTTATTCTTTGTTTTTTATCCATTCAATTATTTGCGCAACACACCGTTAGCGGCATTGTTAAGGACGATTCAAACGGAGAAGTTTTAATTGGTGCTGTTGTTGTCGCAGATGGAGGAAAAGCATTTGCAACTACAGATGTTGATGGCTCTTATAAACTTCAGTTAGCTGACGGCGACCATATTCTCACCATTCAGTATTCGGGATATGCGGCAAGTGCTGTAAAAATCAAAATAGCCGGCAAAGCGCTAAATGTTGATATCGCCGCCAAAAGTAATACGCTTAAAGAAGTTGAAATTGTTGCCGATGTTGCAATCGAACGCAAAACTCCGGTTGCTTTTTCGAATATCAGCGATGCTAAAATTCGCGAGGAAGGCGGATCGCGAGATATTACCATGATGCTGAATTCTACACCGGGCGCTTACGCTACTGAACAAGGAGGTGGTGCCGGTGATTCACGTGTGAATATTCGTGGAATTGACCAACGAAATGTCGCTGTCATGGTTGATGGTGTGCCGGTTAACGACATGGAAAACGGTCAGGTGTATTGGAGCAACTGGGACGGACTTGCAGATGTTACACGCACCATGCAAGTTCAACGCGGATTGGGGGCTTCACGCTTAGCAATCCCATCTGTAGGCGGAACGATAAATGTTTTAACACGTGGCATCGATCAGAAACAAGCGTTTTCGCTGCGCTCCGAATTCGGAAACAACAACGGGCAGAAATACTCTTTCGGTTTTAACTCTGGAGAATTTGGAAAAGGATGGGGTGTTACATTAGCCGGAAGCCGCAGAACTGGCGATGGTTGGGCCGATCAAACTTGGACAGATTCATGGTCGTATTTCTTGAAAGTACAAAAACGCTTTGGCGATCGTCATTTGGTTTCGATTGGTGTAAACGGAGCTCCGCAGTCTCATGGTCAACGATCCGAACGTTTGCCAATTAGTGTGTATGATCGCGAGTATGCCGAAAAACTAGGCATCAATGTTGATTCGTCCTATCAAAACAATGCCTACACTACACCATTTCAAGGCGAACGTGGATTACGTTTCAATTCTCGCTGGGGGTATTTAAATTACCCTGATGGGCAGCAAGGTCGCTTCAACGAGCGAATCAACTTCTATCACAAGCCACAAATTACGGCACAACATTATTGGACAATTACAGAGCGTCTATCGTTATCTACAATCGTGTATTTGTCGTTAGGAAACGGAGGAGGAACTTCATTTAACTCCATTCCAAATCGCGACACCCTGACCGGATTACTGAATGTGACATCACCTTACCTTTCGAACTCCAGCAATATTGATGCGTTGTACAGTACAACAGAAACCAAGTCCACACGTATTCTGCAAGCATCCATGAATAATCATTTCTGGTACGGAGGATTAAGTACGCTAACGTACAAAGCGAACGAGAAATTCTCTGCGATGCTTGGGATTGATGGTCGTTCTTACACCGGCTATCACTATCGTAAAGTGTACGACTTAGTCGGTGGAGATTACTTCGTTGATTTCTCAAATCGCAATCAACCAAATGGCGTAGGCAATTTACAATACGCGATGAAAGGGCTGAACGACACAATTGGTTACTACAATGTCGGTTTAGTCAACTGGGGCGGTGTGTTTGCTCAAGCCGAATATGTTTCAGGAAAATGGAGTACGTTCGTTACGATAACAGGTTCCATGACTTCATATCAACGTGTGGATTACTTCCGCAAGAAAGATATTGTGATGGAAGACGGAACCGTAGTGGATCAGATTGTTGGCTACAATGAAGTGTTATACACCAATGGACAACAACAAGGTGTTGCAGCAAATGGAGCTGTCGTGACTGTTTCAGGTGATACGACTTTTATTAATAATCCGAGCGGAGCCGATTATGCTATAACGAATGCACAATCGTATGCATGGGCATCTGACAAAGCTCGATTTGCGCAAACAGAACGGAAGTTGTTTCCGGGCTTCACCGTAAAGAGTGGCGCAAACTTCAACATTAACGATCATTATCGTGTGTTTTTGAATGCAGGATACATGAATATGGCACCTCGTTTCAATACGGTGTTTGATAATGCTAACCGTGAATATCCCGGTGTAAAAAATCAAAAAATATATGCTGTTGAAATGGGCTCGGGTGCTCGATTTAAAGGATTCGCAGCTAATCTTAACTTATACTACACCTACTGGGAAAATAAGCCACCCACGTTTTCACCGACTATTAATATCGCAGGAGATGTATTCACATACGACTTAATTGGTTTAACTACAATCCACAAAGGCGTTGAAGTTGATGCGAACTGGCAAATCTGGAGAAATGTACAGGCAGAATTTTTGATGTCTATCGGTGACTGGGTAAACAACTCTGCGGGTATCGTATACTTATACGATCAAAATCTTATTTTGGAAGACACCATTGAATATAGCGGACGAGGCATACATGTTGGCGATGCAGCACAAACACAAATCGGAGGAGCACTGCGCTGGGAGCCTATTAAAGGGGCATACATTAAGGCACGATTCACGTACTTCGCGCGCAATTATGCGAACTTTGATCCAATTGCGTTAACTCCGGTTTATAATACACAAGGTGATATCATCAGAGATAATCGCGACCGTGAATCATGGGTGGCGCCAAGCTACGGCTTGCTTGACATTTTCGGCGGTTTTGAAATACGCGACATCGTCCCGAAAGATGAGAAGCGATTTAGTCGTGTCGGCTTTACATTTAGCATATTTAATGTTCTCGACACTAAATATATTACCGACGCCCAAAATGGAGTTAACTTTGATGCCTCTACCGCTTTAGTATATATGGGCCAAGGACGACGCTGGAATGCTGGGATGCGCTTTAGCTTTTAATAATCATTGATACGTCAATTAATTACACACACATGAACAAATTATTTACCACTTTACTCGTTCTTGTAACGGGTATTTTATTTGGTCAAGCTACTTTGCCTTCAACATGGAGCTTTACTACAACATCTTTCCCTGCGGGCTGGACAGCAACAGGAACAGGATTTTATACAGGATCAGGAAACACCCCTCCTGCCTTGCGTTTGGATAACACCGGCGACAATCTAGTGATTTGGTATGCAGGTTCTGCAGGACCAGTTACCTACTACATCACCGGCAATAGTTTCTCAGGCGGCACTTTTGAAGTGCAGGAATCTATTAATGGCAATACGTGGACAACCCTACGCACGTTCACTTCTAACATGCCTACCAATTATACCATGTTCACGGATCAGCCCGCTGCCGCGAGCCGTTACATTCGGTTTAACTATACTACAAAAGTTAGCGGAAATGTTGGACTTGACGACGTAAGCATAGCAGCTCCTGCTGCAGGTCCTCAACAAGAGATCAATGTTTTGTCTAATGCGCAAACAGTGCTTTCCGGCGGTTCTATTTGGACTTCTTCTGCAGTGAGTTCAACCACTTCGTTTACACTTACTGTTGAAAATCTGGGAACTCAGAATGCGCTAAACATTTCGTCTTCAGTTATAAGCGGAACTAATGCTGCTGAGTTTGTCGTTCAATCTGCGCCAAGTGTTGTAAATACGTTAAGTACCGGAAATATTGTTATTGATTTTACACCGACAGCTGCAGGAACGCGTGTCGCTACATTAACTATCACGAATGATGACAGCGACGAAGGATCTTATGTAATTAATTTGTTTGGGGCAGGCGGTGGATTGGCATCAGAACCAAACGCACCGACGAATTTAAATTTCACCAATGTAAAGTCGTATCGTTTCCAAACCAATTGGACTGCATCTTCACCTGCTGCGGATGGATACATCGTATTGCGTAAAAACGGAAGTGGTGTAACTGACGCACCTGTGGACGGCACTGCATACACTGTAGGCGATTACATCGGAACCAGCCAGGTGGCGTATGTTGGTACATCAACTACTACATGGATTAATTACGTCGGTGCTTCCACTCAATATGGAATTGCCGTGTTCGCATACAATGGTCCGGGCGCATTTCGTAACTATACCGATGGGAGTCCATTGGCTAATGTTGTTTCTTCTTCTGCCTCTATGCAGCCTAGTAATTACTACAGTAGCATCAATACTTCTTCGGCAACATTTGTAAGTGACCTAACTGCATTAACTAATCCACACACCGACCGCTTCTACAGCAATTACGGTCCGTACATGGTTACTAAATTCTGGGCACGTGACACCGCGAATGGACAACGAGTTGTTACGTGTGTTTATTCCGGTGAAAATTTGGTCTACACTGAACCATTCGCGTGGGTAACGTTCAGCCGTGAACATACGTACTCGTTTAGCTGGATGCCTTCTAATCCGAACACCAATACACCTGAATATAGTGACTATTTTAACCTATACCCGGTGAATCAGAATGATGCCAATACAGTGCGCAGTAATTACCCATTAGGAGAAGTGGTTACCGTAACTAATACGTATTTGGGTGCGAAATATGGACAGGATGCTAACGGACGTACAGTTTACGAGCCACGCGATGATCAGAAAGGCGATGCGGCGCGTTCATTGTTTTACATGGCAACCTGTTATAACAGCACTGTAGCGGACTGGAGCTTCCCAAATCCGATCAGCACTTCCATCATGTATGGTCAGGACCAGAATTTGTTAAAAGCATGGCACTATCAGGATTTACCAGATGCGCGTGAAATTGCAAAGAATGACTACATCGACTCGTTGCAAGGAAATCGTAATCCATTTATCGACAGCGTGAACTACGCTTGCTACATCGACTTCAATACAATGGTTAAAATCAACGGTCCGACCTTGCCATGCTCGAATTCTACCATCGGAATTGGTGAAGTAAATCAAGAGGCTGTTGTACTTAATGCTATGCCAAATCCTGCCGGTGAGAATTTCCTGTTGTACTTATCAGCATTGGAGAATACTACCGGAGTATTACAGGTTATGGACGTTCAAGGCAAGGTCATTAATGAACAGACCGTTGTCTTAAATTCCGGCACATCTGCATTTAGTTTTGATTGCAAAAATTGGAATTCCGGTATGTATACTATCCGTATCCAAACCCAAAATCAGGTATTTTTAACCCGAATGATTAAGAATTAATAGCCCATAAAGTTCTTAAAAATGTTAAAATGCGCCTCCTCGGGGGCGCATTTCTTTTTCTACTAAATACTGATTTACAGTAACTTAAAATAATTTTTGTCGCTAATTCGGAGTTATAAACAATGGTGTGTGGCTCAAATTTTACTTGTTTTTTTCGTTTGAAACCTTAATTTAGCGCATCTAAAAAAAATACACTAGTCTTCAACATACGACGATTTGCATATAATCCGATATATCCCCCTGTTATTCCTGTTGGTTTTATTAACCGGAACATTGTCTGGCTTTAAGCCCGGAGATCCTCCTGCTGCAGTTCGGACGGAACTGGCTTTTCATGATACAGCGGAAGCTACAGACGATAATCCTACACTAAACGCGGATACATCAGGACCTACAACTACAACTTTAGCAGCAACAGATCCACCGGCAAAGAAAACAACCGGAGATCCGGACCACGACGAGGACGGCCATGTTCATGGTGAAGAGGAAGAGGATGACTTCGATACTACTTCCGTACATATGGAGAAGTTTGACGCTTTGGCATTCAACGACACAGTGATGTTGCTGCTGAATGATCCACAACATTGCGGGTATGTTCATCCATTTAACGGTTATGTAACATCCAACTTCGGCTTTAGAAAATCACGCTACCACTTTGGGGTGGATATCAAATTGAATACCGGAGATTCTGTTGTAAATTGTTTTGACGGGAAAGTTCGTATTGCTCAGTACAGTAAGACTTACGGTAATTTGGTTGTAGTTCGTCACTCCAACGGCTTAGAAACTTATTATGCTCATTTATCGAAACTTTTGGTAAAGGTTGGTGACGAAGTCAAAGCCGGGACTCTTGTTGGACTTGGTGGCAATACCGGTCGTTCGTTTGGAGCGCATTTACATTTCGAAGTGCGTTACAAAGGGCAACCTGTTAATCCAAACTACATTATTGATTTCGAAAAGAAATGTATTCGCTCGAATGCCTACCCCCTTTGCAAATCTGACTTCAAATATCTTTCAGAAACGCATAAGGTCGTGCGTCGTGCGCGTAAGAGTAAAAAAACTTACGTAACCTATTACACACCGGGAGGACCTAAGTACGCGACCAAAGAAGCAAAAGCAATCATGGCTATTGTTCCGGATCCTGTTATGCCCAACACCGATCCGAATTTGGTTCCTGACGGCTCTAATACTCCTATCCAGGTAAAACCGCAACCAACACCCGCTAATCCTAATACTGGCGTTAAGCCCGTTCCGAACGGAAAAACAACTTCACCGCCTGCAAATAAATCAGGTGCCGGAGCCAAAACGTATGTGGTGAAAAAAGGGGACACTTTAGGCGCAATTGCTGCACGCAATAACACCACGGTTGACAAATTGTGTCAACTGAACGGGATAAAGAAAACGGCAATTCTTCAGATTGGCCAAAAGCTTCGTGTGAAATAATTCCGTTATAGAACGAAATCCTTTTCCTTCCACTGAAACTGCCTTGTTCGGACATTATAGTAAGCGAACTTGCTATTTCTTTCCACACGGAAAATGGCTCCTGATACCGGAGCTATTTTATCCCAAACAGGATATAGAAAAATATTACCCGACACATCTGCAAGTCCCTTACCGGAATCCGTTTCAAGAACTAAAAAGTCCGCGGCGACATGATCAATAGCATTATATGTGGCTTGCAATATCCATTTACCGCGCACATCAATGCAACCCACCAAACCATCCTTGCGAACACGAGCAACGCCATCGGTGAATGACCACGCGTATTCATAATCGTAAGGAATAACCAACTTCACCTGATGATCAATAAATCCCCATTTACCTTTTTTCTTAATCGGACAACGGTTGTCACCGAAAATTCCTACATCCTCGTATTCTCTCGCTACCACCGACTTTCCAGCTGTATCAATAATTCCCAATTTATTTTCAAGAAGCACTTTTGCCGTGCCGTTTTTGAAAGAATTATCACCTAGCAAAGCGCGATTATAATCGTACTTCATTGGAATCACCAATTCACCTGCTCGATTGATATAACCGCAACGACCTTCTTGTACAACTAAAGCACGGTTATCATTGAATTCGCCAATGAACTCGTATTCACATGCAGTTATGTATTTCCCTTCCGCATCAATTAAACCAAACAAATCATTCTTCTGAACACGAGCAATTCCATTATTGAATTTGCCCACCCATTCGTAAATCGTCGGTACTACAATTTTTCCGTAACGATCAATAAAACCGTAACCTGTGGAGTCTTGTACATAGGCCAATCCTCCCGAAAAATCGCCGCCCTTTTCGAACATGCAACGCACCACTTCTTTCCCGGTCTGATCAATATAACCGTGCTTACCATTTCGCTCCACGCCTGCTCTACCTTCCGAGAATTCGTAAATGGCATCATATTCAACCGGAACAATTACGAAACCGGCTTTATCTACCAGTCCGAATTTCTGATCCAATTCAACAACAGCAACACCTTTTCGAAATGAACTAACCTCATCATATTGCACAGCAACCAACGATTTGTTTCGTTTATTAATAAAGCCCGCTTTCCCGTTCTTACCAACCGCCGCCGCGCCTTCCTGAAAAATTTCCACCCATTCGTACTCACAGGGAATTAATACGGATCCTGTGCTATCCGCAAAGCCCCAAAGTCCATTATCACGAATTGGATAAAATTCCGTCATCGACAAACGCAGATCTTCCGTAATAGTTTCTTTAAATGGAAAGTCAGGATAATCGATCCAAAATTGCGCAATGGTTGTTGAAGAACCATCCGCGGTGTATAGGCTGTATAATTTCATCCAAGCCTCATCTTTATTTCGATTCGTAGGATGTTTACGAATAAAGGTACGGTAAGAATCGATATCCATTCCACCAACAGACAATTTAAAAATGGCGTCTTCTGCAACTCCGCGATAAGGACTATCCGGATATTCCGTTACAAAAAGCTCATAAGCCACTAAAGAGCTATCGGCAGTTTTTGTTTCGAACAAAACACGATCATAACGCGATTGAGCTTCCTGAAACAATAAAGACTTGGGATAGCGAAGCATGAAATCATTATACGCCGGATACGAATTGATTTTTTCCGCATCACGAAAGGCAAACGCGTCACGATTAACTATTGCGAGTGAATCCCATCGCGAGTTGCAATGCACTTCCAAATAAGTATCCATTGCCACGACTAACCCTGTTTGCAAGGCTTGCGATAATGCAACGGAATCGATTTGTGCTTCTAATTTTTTTATAGAATAATAATCTACGCCCAACTTCAGCAATCGTTTTTTTTGGGCGGAAGTACTTTTCGGATAAGAAAACTTGGCGGATAAAATTTGATTGTGAGCACGTGTATTGTCCGAGAACGGATTGTCTTTTCTATAATAAATCAGTGCAAGGCCATAACCACTTCCTGTAGGTTGGCGATTACTACATCGTTGTAAAAGTTTTTTTGCCTTAAAGTAATCGTATCGTTGCAAGGCATCATAAGCCCGTTCCAAAGTGCCTGCCTGCGCACTTGTAGCAGTAACCAGCAACCACAGCATGAGTTGAATGAGCTTATTCACGTATCAAAAATACGATCGACCAAGACGGCATCGTACAATTACGTCATGATGTTATTCAACATTTTTCCAAATACTGCGTTTACTTATTACATAACTTTGTTCCATGAAATTCAGCAGCGGTCAGATAGGTTTTATTATATTTTTCATTGTTACGTTTGTTGTTGGTCTTATCTGGGCATATAGTAAGGACAAAATCATCAACTCAAAATACTATCCCGGGGCCTGGAAAATGATTATTTACGTAATCGCAGGATTTATCGGGTTATTTTTAATAATTAAAGCCGCCAAGAGCTTTTAGATTGGATCCTAAACTTCGATTAATTAGGTTTTTTTGTCGACGAAATGCATTATTTTTCGATAAAAGCATTGTTTTGCTTTTGAGTATGACCTACCTTCGTAACCTGATAACGTTAAAATTATCATCAATGAAGAATTTGATTGTCCTCTTTTTACTGTTGTGCCTTCCTGCGGTTGTTGTATTCGGTAATTCCGGAACATTAATGGTTGAAGGCAAATACCAAAGCAAGAACGTGTACATACAAAACGTATTTAACCAGAATGGTGTGGGCTTTTGTGCGTATGAAGTGCGTGTGAACGGTAAAGTAACTACAGACGAGGTCAATTCTTCCGCATTTGAAATTGACTTACGTCCGTACAATTTGAATCCCGGAGATCCGGTTACCATCCAGATTTTCCATAAGAACGGTTGTGCTCCTAAGGTTTTAAATCCTGAAGCGTTAAAGGCTCGTCCAACGTTTACAACCAAATCAATCAATATTTCGAATACAGGATTACTAACCTGGACTACAACGGGGGAACAGGGATCGTTAGTTTTTGTTGTAGAACAATTCCGTTGGAACAAATGGGTATTTGTAGGTGAAGTTCAAGGTAACGGTACTTCAACTGAAAACACATATAATTTTCAGGTGTCTGCACACTCGGGAGAAAATAAATTTCGTGTGAAGCAGGTAGGTTTTGGTAAAGAAGTGCGCTATTCACCGGAAGTAAAGTTCACGCCGGATGCACAACCAAAGCTGACTTTTAACCATAACGCATCGAAAGCCAATATTACTTTTAGCGGAGAGACCATGTATGAAATGTACGACATGTACGGCAATGTTGTATTAAAAGGATTTGGAAAAACCGCTGATCTTACCGGTTTCAACAAAGGCATCTACTATCTCTGCTTCGATAACGAAGTAGTTGAAGTTTCCCTGTAATTAAGGTTTCATCAACATTTCGAGCTCACGGACAATCATTGCTGTTGCTCCCCATAGAACTTCTTCTTCTACCAAGTAACACGGTGCATTAACCCACATATTCGGGCCTACCGGTATTTTACGCGTTGTTTTCGCTTCCGGTGAAAATAGCTCCTCCAATTTTGGAGTTAATATTCGTTGTACTTCACGACTATCCGGATTCCAAATTGGAACATCTTCCAAAACTGCAACAAAAGGATGCACCAGGTAATTGCTAACCGAAATATACACCTTGCTTAATTCACCCAAGATATGTGCTTCGTGAATTTCAGTTCCAGTTTCCTCTTGCCACTCGCGAATTGCAGTAAACAATAGTGTTGCGTCATCAGGTTCCATCTTACCACCGGGAAGCGCAATTTGTCCACTGTGCACGCCATCGTAGTCAGGACGTTTCATGAGCGTGAGCTTCCATTGTTTGTCATAAAACAAACCAATAGTAACCGCGCTTAGTTTATGATTGAGTCCACGCTGCAAATAATCGTTTGTAGTCACTCGCGCACGCGAGGTCATATCAAAATGCGCGCGGTCGCCGGGAAGTTCACCTTTAAGTTTGGCAGATAATAATTCAATTAATTCCTCACGACTCCACATCTCGAAAATTTCTAAAATGTACAGTTTTGTTCTTCGGGAGGCGCAATACGTAATAACATTCCGGGTGTTAAGCGTACATAACCTTCCCATCCGTTCCACGCTTTCAGTTGTTTAATTGAGATAGCGTAACGCTGAGAAACTTTGCTCACATTATCACCCTTCTTTACCCAATGCGTAAATAATCCAACCGGATGCACAGTGTATCCATAGCATGTTCGGATTAATTCAATCTTATTTGCATTCAATTTTCGGGTGTCCCAATTAATAATATAATACGGGTCGATCGCGACGCCTCTATAACGCATTTCGAAATGTAAATGAGTTCCTGTTGAATGTCCTGTTGATCCGCCCAATCCCAGAAGTTGTCCGCTTGTAACGATATCGCTTAACTTCACTTTTATTTTCCATAAATGTGCGTAAACAGTTTCCAATCTGTTATAGTGCCGCACAGTAACAACATTACCGTAACCGCCGCCTCTTGCGGCAAAACGCACCATTCCACCAAACGCTTTATGGACAGAGTCTCCCCGATTCAAATCAATGTCAATTCCTGGATGGAAAGCGGAATCACGGTAACCGTATTTTGATGTAACTACTCCGGAAAACGGAAAGCTAAAATCACCGCTAATTTGTGGCGATAAATCCAATTCGGTAATCTGCTCCGATTTGTATAAAGAGTCGCGATATGGAAATAAAATTGTCGTACTCCACACTCCGTAAAAACGATGTGCGGGCCAAAATGCGAAACCCGACTGAAACTGATTTTTGGGGTTCATGGCATTCAATTCGTCGAGTCGCAACTTGATGGTCGCAAAAGCACAAGAATCTTTCGTGCCCGATTCAAAGAGGGAATCGTGCATAAATATCAATTCGGGTTCCCGCAATTCATAAATTGAACTTATTCCCTGCGTCTTGGGGTCATCCTCAATAACAACAGTAGAATCCTGTCCGAACAGCGGTAACAAGTTCAGGGTCGACAAAAAAATGACGACTATTCGGAAAAGACGACTACACATTTTGGATTGAGGTGTATTTAAAATTACCCATTTATTTGAAAATCACAACAAAACGGGCACAGGATTTGCGCTAACGCTATCATTAATGTAAATTGCGCTAAATATTAAAGGCTATGAAACATCTATTGACACTATTTCTATTTGTAGCAACTATTGGAATTGCACAGGCACAAAATGCTCAGGTTGATCCGGTACGCGATCGTGCGCATCAACAAGCGGTGCGTATGCAGAAAGTTGTTGCATTGACACCTGAACAAGCTACTAAGGTGGAGGAAATATTTTTCCAGAGAGCAACCGCAGTAGAAGCTGTCAACAACAATGCTGCACTTTCTCCCGAACAAAAAGCTGCAGAAGTTGCTAAGATTAAACGTGAAAAGGAAGTTGAATTACAAGCCGTTTTAACCCCTGAACAGTATCAGAAGTACAAGGAAATGCGCGAAGAGCGCAAGAAAGGAAAGTAATTACAAGTAAAAACAGAAGCTCCGCACGAAACATGTGGAGCTTTTTTATTGAGCTCCGGCAGCTTCCCATCGAAACTCGGGAGATTGCTCAATTGCTTTCATTATATCCGCAAGCACTTGATCCGCATTTTCGGAACCATCAAATTGCATGGGTGGTTTAAATCGGACTGTAAGTGTTACGCCTTTCTTCTTCAACAGCAATCCTTTCTTGTTAAATGCACGTCGAAATCCATCAATAACGACAGGCACCACAACCGGATTATACTTTTTAACCAATAATGCTACGCCACGTCGACCCGGCGCATAAACTTTGGTAGTTCCCTGAGGAAAATTAATCAGCCAACCATTTTCAAGGGCGATTCCAATATTGGTTAAATCGTCCATGCGCACTTTACGTTTTACATCCTGATTACCGTCGCGCCATGTTCGCTGAATAGAAACGGAACCTACATACGCAAAAACGCGGGGTAGCAATCCCTTCTTCATCGTTTCCTCTGCAGCCACAAAATAGGTATCGTGTTTCGGACGCATCAAGTAAAACGGATTTTTCAAACTATCACTCTTTCCATTTTTGGAGGCGCAAAAAACATGCAGCATGGCAATTACGTCTGCGAAATACGTTTGGTGGTTGGACACAAAAAGGACATTATGTTCGGGCAGCGAATTAAGAACTTCGCCACCTTCAATCTTTACGTTATTAATTTTTGCATAACGTCTCCAGGTAAACCAACCGATGGAGCTGATCAGGAATTTTTTAATAAAAATGACATGACCAAAAGGGTCGCGACTAAACATACCTTACGATTAAACAATTCCGGTGTTGTGAAGATACGATTTACAATGGCTTGGTAAATGCGAAGTATTGGGACTTAATCACCGCCGACGTTTAATAAAATTCTGTCACAACGATGGCAAGCACCGTCCAGAAGCGGCTTGGATTTATACCTTTGCATTATGCGAAAAATGCTGACTATCATTGGAATTGCGCTTCTCCTAGCGGGCGCCTCGTGGATGATTGTACGTTATCTGTTTCTGAAGCAAGAATTTCCGAATCATGCATTGTACATTCCAAAGGATGCGTTTGCTATAGCAACCATCAACCTTAAAGCACTGGCACTCGATTCGAAAGAAATGATTTCGGAAGAATCAACCACCACTCCATCAACCATAAGCCCGTTGAGTCCGATAAAGGATATCATCATGAATAAAGACTGTGGAGGCATTGATATCACGCAAGCCGTACTCGGTTTCTCTTGGCAGGAAGGTGAAGATGCATACGTGGGTGCAATCGCACAATTGAAAGACAGTGCGTTGCTTGGGAATTTACTTCGTTCGGAGGATTTTGCATTGCCTCTATATCCGGAAGCAGGTAACTCTATGGTTTTAAGAGTTGATACAGGCTCTGCGACTATTACATACAATTCTGAAGTTGTAGTATGGGCTATGCCGCTGAGCCATACAGACTACACTAACACTCGCAATGCTGTTACAAAGCTGCTGCAACAAACCGAAGCGCAGTCAATTATATCTAACGAAAATTTTCGTCAGCAGCAAAGTCAGCAATTTGATATTGCGCTTTGGATAAACAGTGAACGATTTTTGAACTTCTCCGATTACGCCGGCATATTATATACACAGCTGTACAACACGCAATACGTTTCGTTTTTGCTACAATTTCGCGAAGGTGAGATTGCGGTGCAGCAACAATTGTATCGTACCTCCGGAACAACGCTACCGGAACCACTTAATAACTTACCCATAGACGGAAACAATTTTTTGGGCATGATTAATTATTACATGGATCTGAATTCCGAGCAGTTGAAATCTTCCTGGGGCAATTTACCTCCACTTGATCAGTTGCCGTTGGGTGATGATGAGATAGCGCAACTATTGCCGGAATTAACAGGACGCGCTACATTACTGTGGTATGACACGGCTTCTATTTACGTCAATTATGAACGCGACGACTATTTTACAGGCGACAAAGAAATGATTCGAAAGAAGAAGATTTATTTGCCTACAGCAGCGACTTACGAAATTAAAGATGCGCAAAAGGTAAAACTGTTGATCGATGGATGGATGCAAAAAGACAGTGCAGAACGTGTAGGAACGGGATGGAGAACGAGAGATCAGATTCCGATGAATATTTTTATTGAAAACAGTCAACTCACCGTATCTGATTTATCTATCGGTGATTATAAACTGCGACCAAAACCTGCGGCATTAGGCAACATGAGCGCCTACATTGATTTGGGAAAAACGATCAAGCGTTCGCCATGGACAATTCTGTCTTATTTTATTCCTAACGATCAGTCAGTAATTGAGAATGCCGGAAATTTATTCGGCACTTATGAATCCAGCACTAATGTTGAACATGAGAACAACAAATTGGTTCGCGACATCCGTATTAAAATGAAAAACGGCAAAACGAATGCGCTTGCACAGCTGCTTCGCTTTGCCGATACCAATAAGTTTCGCTTGTTCTACTAACTATCCCTGAATGTTATCCAGTTGAGTCATCAGCTTTGACTGCTTCTCTACTTTAGCAAAAGTTTCTTTTTCTACATTCAATACAGCCTTGCGCGCCTGAGCGAGAACTTTGTTTCCTGCAGGTGTAATATTCACGAGAATAGCACGAGAATCCAATTTACTCGGCTTGCGCTGGATCAATTTTCTAGTTGCTAAGTAACGTAACACTTTAGACGTCATCATGTGATCCGTTTGTGCGTATTCGGATAATTTCGATTGAGAAATTCCCGCAGTAGCATCAGGAGCTGCAGACAAATGCTCCAGCAATAAATATTGCACGTGCGTAACTCCCAAAGGATCTAATGCCGCTTTCATGTTACGTTGCCACGTATTGCTGGCTTGCCAAATTTTAAAACCTAAATAAGCAGGACCATTGTTCTTCTTAGACTTCGCCATAGTTCAATTAAAGGGGTTAATGAATGCGTAAAGATATATTTTATTCATTCAGCTCAAATTACTAACTCGTTAGTTGTAAGCCAAATACAAGCAAGCAGTACAATTACATTTCACATTTGATAAGCGCGCTTACATATCAGTTTCAAGTCCAATGGCCACGCCGGCTCTAACGCCCCATTTTTCCATTCCCGGAGACGGCGCATAAATCCATGTAGCTGCAGCGAATGGTGCCAAATAAATATCCCACGTGCCCACTGTTTTACGCATTTTGCCGCGCACCATAAAGTTGCAGGACATTTTAGCCTTTTCATAATACGGATCGCGTCTGTACCAATACGAAACCCCAAGTGGATTGATAGAAACATGCGTCGGAAATTTGCCGACAGTTGTGTAGTAGCCGACACCTTCCGGCAGAACCGTCATTAACAGACCGAATGCAGATAACCACCGACCACCATTAGAATTGGCCAACAACCATCCTCCACCTAGCGCACCTGCAGGAGAATGCACGAAAAGTCCATTCGGTTGACGCGGACCAAAACCTGCCTGATAATTCAAAGTAAAACGTTCTGCAAAAGGAAAATGAATCATCAATCCGTACGATTGCTGCGCGCGATCACTTAGTTGAAAATGTTCGCCGTACAAGCCAATATCAATAACATTCTGTGCGAAACAGCTGCGAATGCTTAATGCAAAAATCAAGGTTACTATAAATCTCATGGAACCATTAATTTCGAAAAAATATCTTGCAGCGTTGCAGTATGAATTTCGTGTTCCCCCTCAAAATGAACATGAAGCAATTTTGGGTGACTTGCGCGCATAAGCTGAATTTGTGATGCCGCTTCCTCGTTGGAGAAGAATCTGTCATTACTTGCTGTAACAATAGTGATCGCGACATTTTCATTCAAATGCACTTTTACATCGGGAGGAAAAAACGCACACCATAATATGAGTCGATCCGGATTAAAATTGCCGGCACACACCCACCGCGAAGCCGTTGCACCACCTTGAGAAAATCCCAACACAAATTCCTTCTCAAGATTCGGATATTTCGCGATGACGGCAGTTCTCATCTCGTCCAAAAAAGAAATGTAATCACGAATATCATTTTCGCGATCTTCCTTTGTCATCCAAGAAGCGACAACATTTCCCGCGCCACCACGAGCATAAAAACGATGCAAGCCCTCGGGAGCAATAATTGCAACAGCATCACCGGAAATTGATTCGAATTGAGTTAGAAACTCAGATGCTGCTTGTGCATATCCGTGCAACACGAACACTACTGATTTCACTTCCTCAAACGATTTGGGCGACAGAATAAAGTATCGAGCGGTTTTCTGTACCGTAATTGAAACCGGTTGTATCATTTCTTTTTCCGTGTTGCAGGTGTGATATCCTCACCGCCTTCTTCCGCCTCTTCGGGTAAATCGACGACCGTACCGCCTAGCAACTTTACGATCGCTCTGGTATTGTATATTCCCTTATTGTACTTATTACATAGAATGATTATGGTGATGTCATCCGACAAATCGCGATAGAAAGCTGACGTAAATCCGTGCCACCAGCCGTTATGAAAAACAGCTTTCTTACCGTTATTGAAATTGATAATTCTCCAACCGTAGCCATAATTCCAATAGCGCTTACCTTGAAGATCTGGACTGAACGGCGTATATGCTTGCTCTAATGTTTTCTTCGAAAGTATCGTTCCATTGCGTAATGCATGATCCCACTTGAACATGTCATCAACAGAAGAATACACACCTTTATCACCGTTCACACTATCCAAAAAATTATCTTGCCACCCGTTCCAGTTTTTGTAGTACCCTTTAGCTTGATGTTGATGCTGCTTACCATCAGTTCCGACATACGTGTGATGCATGTCCAACGGAAGAAAGAAATTGATCCGCATAAACTCTGCGAACGCAGTATCTGTAACTGTTTCTACAATTTTTGCTAAATACGCGTATCCGGTATTACTATACTCAAATTTAGTGTCCGGTTGCCGGGCAGGACGCGGACATTTTAGCTGAAGAATTTCCAACGCACTGTCTGTACTGAAGCGCTCAGGCTCCTCACCAACCTGCCGGTAATAGTTATCGCAAACGTTCGTATAACGATCAAGTCCGCCACGATGCGTGAGCAAATGATGAACCGTCACGCCGTCGTAAGGGAATGAGGGCAGATATTTTTTCACCGCATCATGATAACGTATAACGCCACGCTGTTGCAACAACATGATAGCAGCAGCGGTAAATTGTTTAGAAACGGATGCCAATTGAATTGCACTGCTATCAGATAATTTCCGGTGATGTAATTTATCTTCCCAGCCGATATTTTTCTTGTATAAAATAATTCCTCGTTGTGCAATCAAAACAGATCCGCTAAACTGATCATTATCGAAACGTGCCTTAATAAATGTATCCAACATGAGCTCTTTTCGATCCGCATCAATTTGTTTACGAATAAAAGAAGTACTATCAACTGCGGGCGCAGTATCTGCTGCAGGCGCATCATCCGCGCATGCCGTGAAAAATGCTGCAGACAACAGCGATATGATTACAAAAATTGTGCGCATAAAAAATCCCCTGCAAATTGCAGAGGATTTTCTATAACGTGAGCGTATGTTTTAAAAACTATTTAACAATGATGACTAAATATTTGGAAACACTCCAGAATTTTTCGGCATCTATTATCACTAGCTTATCTGCGCGTCCATCTACACCTTCAATTTTATAAGAATCCGCAGGATGTGTGGTAGCAACCGTAGCCTTCTTCGCACTCAGCACTAATTCTGTAAACTGTGTAACATCAACACGAGTGAAGTACTCCTTGTTCATGTTGTCGCTGACTTTGGTTTGCTTTCCGATACCGATAAATCCACCTTCTTTATTCAGCACACCATTCTTAATTAATTCTTCTTTACTTCCGTAGGCATAAAATGCTGTATTCAACTTTTCAGTTTTTACATCAACTTCTTGCTGCAGCTCCTGATAGTTCATTGTTAGGTTGCTCAACTCTAAATTCATTTTCTCCAACTGCTCTTTCAAAACCACAATTTCAGCTTCGCGTTCAGCTAATGTTTTCTCAAGATTTGCAATTGTTTGGTTTAATGAAGCGATTTTGGTTTCTGATTTTTTCAGATTCTTTTTTGCAGCAGCTAAACGTTGCTTATTGATGATCATCAAATCATAAATAGCCTGAATATCTCCTTTGATCTGTTGTTCGCGACCGGCAACATCACCACTTGCTGTAGTTGAGTTGATGATTTTCTCTTTCTGTTTGATTTCATCCAGATTAGCCTGAATGTCATTAAATGCCCGAAAGAAGGAATCGAGCGCTGCATCTTGCGTAAGCACCTGACCGCTCAACTTTTCATTTTCTTCTGTTAAACTGTCTTTAACAGGATCTTTTTCCGGTTCGTTACTGCACGCCATCCACAATGGAAGAACGAGCAAAGAAAGAAGTAGCTTTTTCATTTTTAGTAGTTTACGGTGCAAAATTAGAGAATTAACCGTCACCACAACGCAGGTATTTACCATTTATTAAGAAACATTAGCTGCAAAAAGGTGAACTTTGTACAATAAACTGTTTCCGTCTGCGACCTTAAGGTTGTTAGCAAATTAAACGGAAGATGACCGCATTAATGGCGAATGAGCAAAACAGATTGTTAGAACAAACGCTTCTCAAGGAGCGTGGCAAGCTGCTGGAATTTATCAAACGTCGTATTCCAACTGATGAAGACCCGGAGGATGTTCTTCAGGACGTATTTCACGACTTCACTGAATATCTGAGAATGGAGAAAGTGGTTGATCGCGTTTCGGGGTGGCTTTATCGAGTGGCCAGAAACAAAATCGCCGATTTGTTCCGAAAAAGAAGAACGGAATCGCTTGAGGCACGTTACGAAGGAGTGAATGAAGACGGCGATGAAGGATTAACCTTGAATGATTTATTGCCGGATCCCAATGCCGGAGCAGATGCAGCTTATGCACGCAGGATTATTTTGAATGAACTGATGAGTGCGTTGGATGAACTTCCGGAAGAACAACGTTATGTGTTCTGGGAAAATGAAGTTGAAGGGCGGACGTTCAAAGAATTATCGGAAGAATCCGGGGTGCCAATGAATACATTGCTGTCGCGTAAGCGTTACGCAGTTTTGTTTTTACGGGAACGATTAAAAGAATTGTATCAAGATTTAAACTCCTAACCCATGAAGTGGATTTTAAAAATTATCGGAGGAATTATTTTGTTCACAGCGTTTGCTTTTGCTTTGGGCTGGGTAACGATGTGGTTATGGAACGAATTAGTTCCGGGGTTGTTTAAAGGACCAACTATTAGCTATTGGGAGGCTGTCGGATTAATGGTTTTAGGAAGATTGCTTGTAGGAGGATTTAAAGGAGGCGGGCGATGCAAGTGCGGCCATTCCGGCACCGGGCGCGGAGGTTACTGGAAGCAACGTTGGGAGCAGAAGATGGAGAATATGTCTCCGGAGGAACGAGAAAAATTTATTTCCGGAATGAAGAAATGTTCGTGGTGGGAGAAGAGGGATTGTTGATTGAAGATTGACAATTGTTGAATTTTGAATGCTGATTTCGTTGACATAGCAATAAAAAAGGGGCGGACTTTTGTGTCAGCCCCTTTCATTTTTATTTTTTTCTCGTAAGTGCAAATACAATTAAAGCAGCGGTTGCAATCGTCATTAAATAAGCAGATAACGGAGTTTGCTGTGAGTCCGATTGTTGCGGCGAAAAATTAACCGGGGGAGCAATTGATCCCTGATCAGCCCTTTTGCCCTTCAGATAACGATTGTATTCAGCAGGGTACGAGCGGTGCTTCTCAATATCACGACCTGTCAGCCATTGGTATGTCCACATTTCGTTCCAACGACGCTGGCCTAAGTCACGTACATACTTTTGCCCTTCTTCACAATCGAATTCGCCTGTTGCAGGATTGGTTAATACATAGCGAGCTTGGTAGTTTTGTTTGTTTGGTGTTTCCTGAAACATTAAATCCTGAGGGAAATTTACACGATCATATGTAACGTGTAAGCGCGTGTAATATGCTTGTCCGGTAACACCACCCCACTGATTAGCCACTAACCAATCTACTCCGGCCTGTTGGAATTCAGCAAACATTGGAGGCGGACCTACACATGGATCACATTTCATTCCTGCATTCAAACTCACGTCCCACGCGTATTCCAGGAAAACAACATTTTTACCTTCACGTTTCCAAGCACGGTTATACAAGTCACGATAAAACTCTCCGAATTCTTCACGGACGAACAATGGCACATTGTAATTAGTAGGGACTAATGCGGTACGATAATTCGTTGTTTCAATACGACCTGATTTTGAGAAGGCGTGTACAATCATATCCTGAGGCCCATTTGCATTTGCCATTCCCAAACGAATCGGCAACATGAATCGTGGTGATTCAAAAGAAATCTGCAAAGGGCGCAAGGGCACGGATCCTGCGGCTTTGTGTTGATCCATATTTACCTTCACCACAAAAAACTTCATATTGTTTTTAATGTATGGATCCAATACTTCTTTAGCTCCTTCCGGAATTTTATATCCGTTGTCAGTCAGCCACATTTCCAAGCCATTCGATTCTTTCGCGGACAACACGAGAATATCATATTCACCCACATTGTATTTCGCTTCAATTGTCACCTTGTAATCCTTCTTTTCTTCCATTTCCATCGTTTTCATACCGTCACTTTCCTGACGGCTAGAGGGGACTGCAGCGATTGCGACATCATCGTAAGCGTAATTCCAACAAGGATTTTGATCATAATATTCCACCAAACGCGGTGCAGAATACGCATCCAGCTTATCAAATAACAAGCGATCGACCACTTTAATATCCTTCTCCTGCAAAACAACAGGAACAGGGACAACCATTGCAAAATCCTTCACATCACCTTGAAAGTCGGACGACATAGTGATAGTGTTTTTGTCGCCGTTACGAACAATGATAACCTGAGAAGTTTTGTTGAACAGCTTCGTATCGGCTTTAGCGACGTAAAATCCGCAGAATGCGTAAAAGGAAGCAGCTCCTGTCATTAAAGCGATTGAAAATAATATACGTTTCATAGTAGTTAGGTTTAGAAGGTTATTTAATCCATTGAAATTTGTTACCGGGGAAATATTTATCGAGTACCGGTACGATTATAGACATAAAGAAGAGCGCCCAAATTGGCGCGGTATGAACGAATAGTTTAGTTGCAATAAGGAACGCAAGTGCACCTGTAATTGCAGACCAAATAAGACGCACCTTTTGCGAAGAAGGCGTTGCCATTGGATCTGTGATCATGAAAAACGAGAACAAGAGCAAGGATCCTGCATTTAGTTGGTGAAAGAAAAAATCCACAGGCCATCCCTGGTATATTACATGTCTGAAAAAACTAAGGGTAAGAAATGTCAGCAGGAATCCGAAGGCTGTTTCCAATCGCTTCACACGCAACAACACTATAAGTCCGGTGATACCGACAAGAAACAATACCATTCCTTCACTTCCCCATTGTCCGGGTGAAATCCACGCATCGCCTGTAATTAATATGGCGGCCACCATTCCAAAATTGGTAGGATTAAAAATGTGTTTGCCATTTATTCTAAAAATGAACTTGCTAATAATTGCAAGAGCTGCAGCCAGCACCAATGTCCAGATACTATTAGCCTGAAACATCAGGCATAAACTCAAGCCCGAAATCAAAGAACTTTTTAAACCAGACCAAGGCAGGCCCTTGAAATGAATCCATGCGCCTTGAACCATCATGGTCGTGAGCAACGTAATGTTCAACTTCATCAAGGAAACATCCCAGTTGAGCAATGTATATCCGTAAACCAAAAAAGTAATTTGAAAAAGTATCTGATAATGTCTGGGATCAGAGGAAAACCAGTTATAAATAGACCGAATGCTATTTAGTATTCCTGAACGAGGTGAAAGTGCTGTTACATCCATGGTATTGAGATTTATATCCATAGGATGCAGGAATCAGGGCGATTCCATAAGCCAAGCGAAAAAAAATTAATTCGGATCTGTAATGGCCAGTTTTCTAACCTTGTATCCGGCAGACGAATAGATATATATGAAATAAATACCTATCGGATAGCTGGTACAATCGACCTGAAACAGATACTGATTAAAACCAACGAATGAGTTGTTGTAATATAATTTGCCGTAGCGATCAATAATTTGAACATAGATCGGTTCAGGGTACCATAACATCACATTTACATTGATGTAATCAATAGGCGGATTAGGTAAGAAATCGAAGTCTAACGGGTCGCATATTCCATACACGAAGGTTTGAACAC
>JBIJCF010000056.1:0-10616 GCA_044344795.1 Bacteroidia bacterium
AATCATTGCGATAAGTTATACCATCACACCCACAAACCGGCTCCCAACGTGGATCGCAGTATGCTCCATATTGAATCATGGATGAGTCAACACATTGTCCCTGCAACAACATTGGCGCTGAAGACACGACAAACAGAATTGTCAGATATTTTATAACCTGTATTTTCACTTATCGAATTTAGTTATATCATTCCGCGAATTTCACGTACAATGCATAAAAGTTATTAAACCCGAAATATCCATATCCACAAAAGAAGCTCGTGAGCGTGCTCTGCAAGCGCAATTTCGTTCATTTGAAGGTAGAAGTTCACAGCACAACACCCTAAAGCAGCTGGAGCATATTGGTTATGCACAAATCGACACGCTTAGTGTTGTTCAGCGGGCTCACCATCACCTGCTCTATACGCGCAATCCGCAATACCACTGTGATCAAATCACTCGATTATTATCCGAGAAAAAATATTTGAATACTGGAGTCACGCTGCTTCTTATTTACCCATACGCGACTTTCGATTTAGCTTGATTAAAAAACAACGATACATTGATGGGCATCATCACTGGTTTCAGAAAAATACTCGTCTCATGAAATATGTTCTGGATCGAATTCGTACTGAAGGCCCTATGGAATCGAAAGTTTTTGAACACGTGGGAAAGCGTGGCTCATGGTTCGACTCGAACCCGGCAAAAATTGCTTTGGAGCAAATTTATATGGAAGGTTCGCTAATGGTATTAAAACGAAATGGCTTCCGCTAGGTATATGATCTGACAGAACGTGTTTTACCTTCCAACATATCAACAAAATGCACCACTCCGGAGGAATTTGCAGAACATTTAATAACGCGTTACCTGACAACTCAAGGTAGTGGAACTATCAATGACATCTGCCATTTACAAACAAGCTATAAACCAGAAGTTGCACAACAACTACATCGGCTTGTTGAAGAAAAGAAGGTAATCATGATTGACGTGAAACACTCCTAACAACAATGGTTTTCTCTGCCTAAAATCAAGCATAACTTCAAATTCATCGGAATTCGAATTTTGTCTCCATTTGATAATATGATTATCAAACGCGACAGAATCAAAACGCTTTTCGACTTTGACTATCAATTGGAATGTTACCTGCCTGAATCGAAAAGAAAATTCGGCTATTTCAGTTTACCTATTCTATGCAATAACAATCTGATTGCTCGAAACGACATGAAGGAAGATGCTCAGTCGAAAACGCTCGTTATAAAATCATTTGATTTCGAACAAAATCGAAAACTGACAATCGAAAAAGAAGCTGGATTATTACAGTGTGTTATTGCATTCGCAAAATTCAACAACTGTCCGTATGTGAAATGCGAAAAAGCAGTTCCGACTTCGCTGCGCCGACTACTGTTTCGTCCAAGAATTTAAATTTCGAACAGGCTTCCATCCTCCATTCTCTTTCCTATACAGCGTTGCACCACCGTTACCGCATTGCACACCGCAATGAAACGCAACATAAACTACAGCCATATTACCGTCGGCGGTATAAATCGGCTTTGAAACCTCGTAATAGCCTTTCGTATGAACAGCGAAATATTTTCCCCAGGCTTTGGCAGCTTTCTTAGAAGATAAACCTTTACGCGGGGTCACCTTGCTATTGACTACAGTCGCGTTCCTGATACTATCGCTATTCCAAACGAATTTCGCGCCCGATACTAACTGCTTCTTCATAAATGTTACATCTGCAGTTGTAATAATTCCCTTCTTATTTAAATCATTCAAGATTATCGAGTCAGTATCGAAATCTCCGGAAATCATACACAATGCTGAATCGCGCAACAGGAATGTGTCAGGTGCTGTCGAATTTATCAGTGTAGTTTTCAGCAAGTCTTTGCTGGTTTGCCCATGAAGCCCGATGTTTAATGCGAGCATTAGACCTATTGCAAGTCGTATATGTTTCATGCCGACTAAGTTAGTGAAGAATGTTATGAACTTCGACTCATTTTTTATTGGCTTCAGCCAAGGTTGGTATGTCATGTCGTTATGAGTTTCATTTATCGTGAAGAAGTCTTGCACTGGGAGCTTATCGCATTGAACTCGCGCCAGTGTATGCGCAAACAATCTCCCACATCTTCGATATTGTTTATTTAAGGCCTTGACATATCCATTTAGAAAGTTTGCGAATTTTTGCAGAACAACCTCATGTACGACACTTGCATCGACATGCTGATATGTTACCTCAACAAGCAAGTGGAATTCGTTGGGCAGAAAGTAGTGGTCTTTAAGAACAATAAATCCATTGAGACGCTGATGCAGCATTTTCAGAAAGTATACGTAGTTGCCTTTGTTTTTAAATATATTTTCGAAGGCAATGGCTTTGCTGTAGACGTGATAAGTGCAACCGGTTTTGAAGGAAGCTTTGGGTATCATGGTAAAAATTTGGGACGGCGAAGGTATTGTGAGGATAAGGGAAGAAGCAAGTGATGTTGATAAGTTCACTTTGCTACAATAAAAAAACATTCAATGTCTAAAAGACATTGAATGTTTAATGTTTCAACTGAAAAGAATGTAGGTTTGCAGGTTTAAAAATTTATACATTAAAGGTCTTAAAGACCTTTAATGTATTTGCACGAACAAACATTACTACATATTCCTTCTATACTGCCCACCTACCTCAAACAACGCTTCCGTAATCTGACCTAAAGAACAAACCTTAACCGCTTCCATCAATTCCGCAAATACATTACCATTGCGAACGGCTGTCTCTTGCAGTCTCGACAAGACAACTTTCGATTGCTCTTCTCTAGACACATGCAGATTCTTTAACATGCTAATCTGATATTCTTTCTCCTCAGTATTAGCTCTAATTACCTCAGCAGGTACTATCGTCGGTGAACCCTTCGATGATAAAAATGTATTTACTCCAATAATTGGGTATTCTCCGGTATGTTTTAACATTTCGTAATAAAGCGACTCTTCCTGAATCTTGCCTCGCTGATACATGGTTTCCATCGCTCCTAACACCCCGCCACGCTCGCTGATCTTATCAAACTCTCCGAGCACAGCTTCTTCTACCAACTCTGTTAATTCCTCAATAACAAATGAACCCTGAAGTGGATTTTCATTCTTCGCTAATCCCAATTCACGATTGATAATAAGCTGAATGGCCATTGCTCGACGAACACTTTCTTCCGTAGGCGTGGTGATTGCTTCATCATACGCATTAGTATGAAGTGAATTGCAATTGTCGTATAACGCGTACAACGCTTGTAGTGTAGTTCTGATATCGTTAAAATCAATTTCTTGTGCATGCAACGAACGACCCGATGTTTGAATATGATACTTCAACATTTGAGAACGTTCGTTCCCTCCGTATTTCAACTTCATCGCCTTAGCCCAAATTCGGCGGGCAACACGACCCAGTACGGAGTATTCGGGATCCATTCCGTTACTGAAGAAGAAAGATAGATTTGGCGCAAAATCATCAATATGCATGCCGCGCGACAAATAATATTCAACGAACGTAAATCCATTGGAAAGCGTCAACGCCAGCTGTGTAATGGGATTAGCTCCTGCTTCCGCAATGTGATAACCTGAAATAGAAACAGAATAAAAATTGCGAACCTTATTGTCGATAAAGTATTGCTGCACATCGCCCATCAATCGCAACGAAAACTCTGTTGAGAAAATGCACGTGTTCTGCGCCTGATCTTCTTTCAAAATATCGGCCTGCACTGTGCCACGCACTTGTGATAATGTCTCCGCCTTTATCTTCTGGTAAACATCAGCCGGTAATACTTGATCACCTGTTACTCCCAGCAACATTAAACCTAAGCCGTCATTCCCTTCAGGAAGTTGCGTCGCATTATACTTCGGTCGTTGCACTCCTTTCGCGTCCCATAAAGCCTGAATTTTCTTTTCAACTTCAGCTTCTAAACCATTTGCTTTAATGTACAACTCGCACTGCTGATCAATTGCAGCATTCATAAAAAAGGCTGCAATAGTTGGCGCAGGGCCGTTAATCGTCATGGACACTGAAGTCTTCGGACTAGCTAGATTGAATCCGCTGTAAAGCTTTTTAGCATCGTCCAAACAACAAATAGAAACACCGGAATTGCCAATTTTACCGTAGATATCAGGACGGTGATCGGGATCACGACCATATAATGTTACCGAATCGAATGCGGTTGAAAGTCGATGGGCAGGCATTCCAAGTGACACATAATGGAAACGCTTGTTGGTTCTTTCCGGCCCACCTTCTCCGGCAAACATTCGTGTCGGATCTTCGCCTTCACGTTTAAATGGATAGATTCCGGATGTGTAAGGAAATTCTCCCGGAAAGTTTTCCTGACCCATCCATGTAAGTAAGTCGCCCCATGCCTGATATCGTGGTGAAGAAACTTTCGGAACCATCGTGTGCGACAACGATTCGTAATGCGTTTTAATTTTAACTTCTTTATCACGCACTTTAAAAATGTAATACTCATCCTTATACTGCTGAGCTTTCGCACTAAAGGACTCGATCATCTTCATATTCTTCGGATCGAGTTCTAACAGTAATTGATCGTACTGATTTTGTAATAACTTAAACAACTCACTATTGAGATCTTTATGCTCAGATCGCAAAGTAGAAATTGTTGTATGTATTGCGTACAACTTTTGAGCAACACCTGACTGATCCTGCAAACGACGATCGTAAGCGCGGTTATTTTCCGAAATCTCAGACAAATATCGGGTTCGGGCAGGCGGAATGATATATACCTTCTCAGACATTTCTTTCGAAATCTGAAACGTCGATTCCAACCTAGCTCCTGTACGTTCTACAACCTTATCAATAACCGCTCTGTACAAGCGATTCATCCCGGGATCATTAAACTGAGAGGCGATCGTTCCATAAACAGGCAGCAATTCGTCGTCCATTTCCCATAGCTGATGATTACGTTTAAATTGCTTCTTTACATCACGCAATGCATCTAATGCACCTCGCTTATCAAACTTGTTCAATGCAATGATATCGGCAAAATCGAGCATGTCAATTTTCTCCAACTGTGTCGCAGCACCGTATTCCGGAGTCATTACATACAAACTGACATTACTGTGCTCAATAATCTCAGTATCGCTCTGACCAATTCCAGATGTCTCCAGAATAATCAAATCAAACTGCGCTGCCTTCAATACATCAACCGCTTCCTGTACATGCTTCGATAATGCAAGATTGCTTTGTCTGGTTGCCAATGAACGCATATATACGCGTGAATTGCTGATTGCATTCATTCGAATTCGATCACCCAATAATGCGCCTCCGGTTTTGCGTTTTGATGGATCAACCGAAATGATACCAATGTTCTTGTCCTTAAAATCAATTAAGAATCGGCGAACCAATTCATCTACCAACGACGACTTACCTGCTCCACCTGTTCCTGTGATTCCCAATACCGGGGTTTTGCTTTTTTGCGCTAATGCTTTGATCTCTGCTCCTGCTGCACTATGCTGGTCAGAAAAATTTTCGAAAGCAGAAATAAGTCTGCCTAATTCTTTATGATTCTTGGCATCAACATGTTTCACTTCGCCGTTCAAATAAATGCCTGTAGGAAAATCGCACTTCTCCAACAAATCATTAATCATGCCTTGCAAACCCATCGCCCTCCCGTCATCAGGATGATAGATTCGTGTAATACCATACTGATGCAACTCTTTAATCTCTTCCGGAAGAATCGTACCTCCGCCTCCACCAAATATTTTTATCTGATCACAGCCTCTCTCCTTCAATAGATCAAACATGTATTTAAAAAACTCCATATGACCACCCTGATAAGAGGTTATCGCAATCGCATTAGCATCTTCCTGAATAGCGCAATTCACAATTTCTGCAACACTACGGTCATGACCTAAATGGATTACCTCAGCGCCACTCGACTGAATAATTCTGCGCATAATATTGATTGCAGCATCGTGCCCATCAAATAATGAAGCTGCTGTTACAATTCGTACTTTATTCTTGAGTTGATAAGGCTTTACCTCTTGCATAGTGCTCTATTTAAATCAGTAATCACATAACCGTAAACGACGGCGGTAAAATTAACCTTTCAAACGCAAAGAACAAAAGGGCGGACATTATACGAAATGCTGTATTTCAAACATTTACAATGCCATCTCACAATTTTCCTTAAAACTGACATTGCTCATTTACTTTTCGGGTTAAATTGAGCTACTTCGTAACATGAAACTTTTGTGGTTAACAGCAAAATTAATTGTGCGAATCTTATCGCAACTACCATCAATTGTTCTGTTAAGAAATCACTAATCGCGCTATATATTCACGTAACTTATAGCCGGATTGCCGGTAATCATTTCTAAATTGTTCTTGTTGCGATTCATAGCGCTGAGAATTCATGAATACCGTGTTTCCTGACTTCTGCATTCGACGCGAAAGAGAAAGCGCAAAGATCGAGTCCTTGCCCGAAAAGTATTGATCAGCCCAACGCTCAATAGTGTTGAATGATTGCTCTCTATCTCTCTCCCGTGTAGCTGTGTCTGCAAATTCAGAACGTATATATTGATACCGCAACCAATCGGAAACGCTAATCATAAAGCGACGACGCTCCTCATCCACTTGCTTTCCGCTGAGGTATTCTAATTCTTGTTTTGAAGATGGCCCATATTTCCTTTTCAAGAACAGCTTTGCGCCTTCTTCCCCAACAAACGTTGCAAAGTTTTCATTCCACTCCGTATTATCCGGAATGTAAATCGTTCCGTGCAACAACTCATGTATGATTAGCTCTGCCAAATCACCTTCGTCCAGCGTCAACATCTGACTTAGCACGGGGTCCTTAAGCCAACCTAACGTCGACCAACCCGAAGCTCCGCCAACATGTACATCATATCCTTGCGCTTTTAGTCGTTCTGCTTCATGCTTCGCTAAATCCTCACGAAAAAACCCTTTATATCCAATTGCTCCAATTATAGGAAAATGCCACACGTGCGGCTTTAAACGATAACGTTCCGAGGCTGTTACAACATATATTAATCGTTGTCCTTGCTGATCGAAAAACGTAGTGTAATTTTCATTGCGCGTTAATCCAAGTGAATCAAAAGCAAATTCACGTATTTCCTGTATGAGTCGCAATTTAATTTTTATTGAATCAGGGACTTGAGCATCACCTAACACATCTACTATTTCGCGACTATTTATAACAATATTCAATTGCCCTTTCAACTGTCGCAAACCATAACCACAAAGTTCATGATTGATTACAAAAAAAATCAACAACGGAGCAATCAACAGGTCAACTAAAATCGCACGAAGCCACCTATAGGTCATTCCCAAAGTTATAGTAACTTTCGCCGTGTTTTTCATCCTTTCAAAACTTCTAGCCTTTGCAACCATGCCGTTTACGTGGATTTGTTTGCTCGTTGTGTTGGCTATAAAAACAAAACACGATTCTAAACGCAAACGTTACCTGATTGGTGCCGGTGCACTGATACTGTTTTTCAGCAACAGTTTCATTTTGGATGAAGTAATGCGAAAATGGGAAATTAATTCAACTCCTGAACCACCTGCACAATCCTTCGACGCCATTGTGGTTTTGGGCGGTGTTAGTAATTGGGATGATGAATTACAACGTACACACTTCTCTCGCGGTGTAGATCGTTTACTTCAAGGAATAATTCTTCATCGAAAAGGTGTTGCTCCTAAAATAATCTTTACCGGTGGTTCGGGCTTAATTGCATTTCCGCAATACAAAGAAGGCGACAGAATCAGAACCTTCTTTCAACAAATGAATATTCCGGACTCCAGCTTTCTCATCGAAAATGAATCGCGCAACACTTACGAAAATGCTGTAATGACGGCAGAACTAATTAAGAGTAATAAAATTGGGAAACGGATTCTCCTCGTTACGTCAGGATTTCACATGCGTCGATCGCTGGCTTGCTTTCATAAAGCCGGCATCAATGCTGTGCCTTTCTCAACCGATCGATATAGCGGACCACGCAAATTCCTTACTGATCACTTGCTGTTGCCCAACGCCGAATGTTTCATGGGATGGAATCAACTCACTCATGAGTGGATTGGCTGCCTAATGTACAAGATGAAAGGTTATTTATAAGCGCGCTTATAAATTCGCCAACTGTTCTTGCAGCGCTTTAATCTTAGCTTCGGCATCCGCTTGTTTTCTGCGCTCAACATCAAGTACTTCAGGTTTCGCATTCTGAACAAAACGTTCATTCGCTAATTTTTTCTGAACTGCATTCAAGAATCCAATATTGTATTCGATTTCCTTCTGAAGTTTTGCGCGCTCCTCGTCAACGTTGATATTTCCGGCAACAGGCACGAAATATTCCACACCTTTCACAACGAAACCTAATGCACCTTGCGGCTTGTCTGTTACGAATTGAATTGCGTTAACAGGTGATAATTTCGCGATAATGTCATCAAAAGCACTTTGCGCATTAGTAGACTTCACATACAAATCAAGAGGTTGTTTTGCAGGAATGTTCTTTTGTTTCCGAATTGTTCTTACCTCCGCAATAATTTGTTGTGCAATCGCGAACTGATCCAAAACCTTTTGATCAAAAGGCAATAAAGTTGGCCATGATGCAACAACAATTCCATCATTGACATTACGTTCTTCTAAATGATGATAGAGCTCTTCCGTAATAAAAGGCATGAACGGATGCAGCAACTTCAATACATCTTCGAAGAAACTGACTGTTGAATTGTAGGTTAAAGCATCTACCGGTTTCGCTTGTCCATCAACAAACTCCGGCTTGATCATTTCTAAATACCAAGCGCAGAAATCATCCCACACTAACTTGTAAGTTGCCATCAAAGCATCCGACAAACGAAACTTCGAATAATGATCATTTATTTCAGCTAACTGCTGATGAAATCTATTCTGGAACCAGGTAATTCCTGCGGCACACGATGCGGGTTGCTCCAGATTCGGATCTACTTGCCATCCGCTCACTAAACGGAATGCATTCCAGATTTTGTTGGAAAAATTTCGTCCCTGCTCACACAAGGATTCATCAAAAGGTAAATCGTTTCCTGCAGGAGAGCACAATAACATTCCCACACGAACTCCATCCGCTCCATATTTTTCGATCAGCTCTAAAGGGTCGGGAGAATTGCCCAACGACTTGGACATTTTACGACCCTGTTTGTCGCGAACAATACCTGTCAAATACACATTCTGAAAAGGCTTCTTTCCTGTGTACTCGTATCCCGCAATAATCATACGAGCCACCCAGAAAAATAATATTTCAGGTGCAGTTACCAGATCATTGGTTGGATAGTAATACGCCAAATCTTCATTCCATTTTGCGCCTTTTTCTTTTCCGAAAATGGTAGGATCAAAAACGGAAATTGGCCACAACCAAGAGGAGAACCAGGTGTCCACAACATCTTCATCTTGTGTCAAGGTATCCGGTTTACCTGCAGGATACAGTTTCAAATACTGAACGACCGCGTCTTCTTTGGTTTTTGCTACCACGTAATTTCCATCTGCATCATACCATGCAGGAATACGTTGCCCCCACCACAGCTGACGAGAAATACACCAATCCTGCACATTCTCCATCCAATACCGATAAGTATTAATAAACTTATCAGGAATCAAATTCACTTCTCCGTTGACGACTGCAGCTAATGCCGGCTCTGAAATTTTCTTCATCGCAACAAACCATTGCGGAGATAAGCGTGGCTCAATTACCGCATTAGTGCGTTCAGAATAACCAACGTTATTCTTGATATCGTCAACCTTAAACAAATGACCTTTCTCTTCCAGATCACGAACAATCTGCTTACGAACCGCAAAACGATCCATGCCCACATACAATAGTGCAGCTGCATTCAGTTTTCCATCCGGAGTAAGAATATCAATTGATTCCAAATTGTGCTTCTTCCCGAGTTCATAGTCATTCTTATCATGAGCAGGAGTAACTTTTAGAGCTCCCGTTCCGAATTCCTTATCAACATATTCATCGGCAATAATCGGAACCGCACGATTGATCAAGGGTACGAATGCTCGTTTGCCAACCAATTCCGAATAACGCTCGTCTTCCGGATGCACACAAATAGCGGTATCACCTAAAATCGTTTCAGGGCGTGTTGTCGCGATCGTAATATAGCGATCATCGATTCCCTCAATTTTGTATTGCAGATAATACAACTTAGAGGTCGCCTCCTTCATATTTACTTCTTCATCGGATACCGCAGTTAGTGCTACTGGATCCCAATTGACCATCCTCGTCCCGCGATAGATGTATCCTTTGTTATACAAGTCAATAAATACGTCTGTAACAGCTTCAGACATGTCTTCATCCATCGTGAAACGCGTTCTGTTCCAATCTACTGAAGCTCCTAGCTTTTTCAATTGTTCCAGAATTATTCCTCCGTACTTCTCTTTCCAATCCCACGCATGCTCCAGAAAATCCTCACGCGATAAATCACGCTTTTTGATTCCTTGCTCTTCCAAAAGCTTCACAACCTTGGCTTCAGTCGCAATAGATGCGTGATCTGTTCCTGGAACCCAGCAAGCATTTTTACCATGCATACGCGCACGACGAATCAACACATCCTGAATGGTATTGTTCAACATATGCCCCATATGCAATACACCCGTCACATTAGGCGGTGGAAT
>JBIJCF010000039.1:0-33325 GCA_044344795.1 Bacteroidia bacterium
AATTTTGATGACGCGTAAATCTTCATCTTCTTCAGGGTGCGACGCTCCAAATTGTAAATCTTGTGCAACATACAGTTTGCAAAACTCATCGGTTGCGGAATTACTTAGATGCATATCTAAAATATGAGTCCATTTATTTGCAGTAATTCCTGTTTCTTCTTTTAACTCTCGCTGAATAGAGACTAAAGGATCGATATTCCGGTCGCCTCCTCCTTCCGGTATTTCCCACGTGTATTGATTGAGCGGATAACGATATTGTCCAACCAGCCAGGTGTTATAATTCTCATCCAAAGCAATTACACCTAATGCCAGGTTCTTAAAATGAACAACAGAGTATGTTCCACTACCTCCTCCGGGATTAATGACATCATGGTTCGTTAACTTAATCCACGGTGATTCATATACCTCTTCAGAACGAAGCGTTCGCCAAGGATTGTGTGCATGAAATTCCAATTCAACCATGGTCAAATATAAATACATGTGAAGTTGTTTGGTGATGTAACTTTGAAACAATATCACGTTATAGAGTTATGCGGTATTTACTTCTGATGTTTTTAGCATTCCTGTGCATCAGTGCACGTCGATCAAGTGCAGATGTAATTCCTCCGGGAACATTGTCCGTATCGGATTCTTTGTTTGTGGATGTTGCGCCTATACGAAATCTGGATTATCTCGAATTTTTGTATTGGACAAAACGTATTTATGGAACACAAAGTGCAACCTATAAATCAATACTTCCTGACACTTCAGTTTGGTTGAAAGCCGATTCAACTTTACATGAATTACGTGACACTTATTTGCGTCATCCTGCATATCGGAATTGTCCCGTAGTAGGAGTGAGTCGCAAGCAAGCTGAATTATTTGTAAACTGGAGAACAGATCGTGTTGCAGAATTTATTTTAATACAGCAAGGCATTTTGGATTGGGACCCGGGTGCAGACAGCACAACGTGTTTTAAGTTGGATGATTTTCTGAAAGGTTTGCAACAGGCTCAAAATGTTGCAGCGCGATTTCCGTCGTTTCCGGTTTATTCATTGCCTGACACAACGGATATCAAAATCATCACTTCATTTGCAGAAAGGCAACATCAGAAGAATAAAAATAAATACGGATACAGCAATACTATTAAAGTAGGTGCACAACAAGTGAATCTTCCTTTTGAATATGCGCAATTGCGTTACGATAAGAAGTTGAAAGATTTGTTTCTTGAAGGAGCCTTGCCCGAATTAACCCAAAGTGGTTTATGGCAGCCACAGTCTCGAGCTGTGCTGACTGACAATGTTGTATTCGCGGGATTTCGTTGCGTATGCCGTAAAATGCGCAATTAAAGTCCAAGGCTTCCTTGATAGTTATTAGTTTTATTCTAATCTAACCTTTACTACCTAACTTTGTCGCATGAGAATAGTTGCACGCGTTTCGTATCAGAATTCCGGTTGGTTTTCGAAACTATTTATCGATTATACACAACGAGAAACTTCACTGCAGCCATTTTTTCTTCATTTTCCTGATGCTGCCGGATATCGTCAAGCATTTAACGATTCATTGGCGTTAGAAAACGATCCGAATATTTTAGCAACAGTTATTCAAGATCAATATCTAGCTTCAGGAATTACAGCTCCGCAACAATTGCTGGCTGCATTGCGTCAGCCTGAAACACTGACCGTTTGTACCGGACATCAGTTGGTTATTGCGGGAAGTCCGGTTTATTTTATATATAAAATTGCAACTACAATTGCTTTAGCAAAAAAGCTAAGCGCGGATATGAATCGTACTGTAGTGCCTGTATTTTGGACGGCTACAGATGATCATGATGTGGACGAAATTCGTAACGTTCACGTATTTGGTAAAACATTCGAAACTGCAACCACATATTCGGGAGCTGTTGGTCGCATGAAAACAGATGAAATTCAGGATCTGATTTCAGCATTAACCGCGCTGTGGCCGAATGGCGAAATTGCCGGCGTACTAAATGAAATTTATCGTCCTGGAAAAAGCATGAGTGCTGCTACTCGCGAGTTTGTGCATCGTTGTTTTGGTGATGAAATCATAGTGTTGGATCCGGATGATGCACAATTGAAACGTCAGTTCATTAGGGTTATGCAGGATGATTTGTTGTCGGGAAGTGCACATCGTTTGGTGAACGAAACAAATGTTGCTTTGGAACAGTTGAGCTATAGCATTCAGGTAAAACCGCGTCCTATAAATTTGTTTTATTTATCAGAAGCTGCGCGTTTGCGCATACAGCGTGATGGCGATCGCTGGTTCACGGTGGATCAATCCAAAACATGGACTAAAGAAGAACTGCTTGACGAATTGAATGCGCATCCCGAAAACTTTTCGCCCAATGTGGTGCTACGACCGTTATACCAGCAAACTATTTTGCGAAATGTGTCATACGTGGGTGGACCGGGTGAATTGGCGTATTGGCTGCAATACCGTTCTATGTTCGAGCATTACGGAATTTATTTTCCGGTGTTGCATCCACGTTGGTTTGCTGCGCGGATAGATGAAGCGATGTTGCAAAAAATGTTCAAATTAGACTTGAGACCGGAACAGTTTTTTGGTTCAATTGAAGAATTGATGAAGCAATTTGTTGCTAAAAATTCAAATGTCGATTTGAGTACGAGCAATCAAACCGCTGCATTAAGTGCGTTGTACAATGAGATTAAGACACGCGCAACACAAATTGATCCAACGTTAGAAAAAACAATAGAGGCAGAATTAGCGAAAGCAATGTCGGGCTTACAACAGTTGGAAGGTAAAATGATGCGGGCAGCTAAGCAGCGTAGCGATGCGGATGTGCAACAAATTCGCAAAATTGCAGAGAAGTTAATGCCCGGTGGTACGCCTCAGGATCGTGTGGAATCGGTGTTGAATTGGAAACAACCGTTTATCAGTGCTAAGCAATTGGCGGAAGCAATCGATCCCATGGAATTCTCAATTAACGTTTGGACCGACTAATACGTCGCGAAAACAGGAACACGAATAGCTTTTGTTTTACACGGTAATAGTTCAAATTTCAAAGGTTAATGTCTTGTACGAGTAGCCTGTCCCAACTCGTCTCCGCGTTTGACCAACCTCAATCTAAACTTTATCGTTTATGGATACAGTGTTATTCGGTTGGCAATGATTATGCACCAGACATTGCGTCTTTCGTTGCGTGGTCAACTCAAAAATATATCGCAATTGTCTAAAACGCATCTTACTAACATATTAATCGAAATCTACAAAAAAAGCCGTAAACGTTTCCGTCACGGCTTTTGAATATATTCTTTATTCGATTTATCCCGCTGATTCGCTTACCTGAATCTTTTCAGCAATACGAGCTTTCTTACCGGTTAAGTTACGTAAGTAGAAAATACGTGCACGACGCACAACACCACGCTTCTTCACTTCAATTTTTTCAATGAATGGCGAGTGAATCGGGAAGATACGCTCAACACCTACACCGTTCGACATTTTACGAACTGTGAAAGAATGAACCGCATCATGACCACGACGCTGCAATACCACTCCGGTAAACAACTGAACGCGTTCCTTATCGCCTTCTTTAATTTTATAGTGAATAGTAACGGTATCTCCCGCCTTAAAAGATGGATGTGATGACTTCGTTACAACTTGTGATTCAATTAATTCGAGCAAATTCATGACTACAATGTTTTGTTGGTTTCCCAAAAATGGAGTGCAAATATAGAGGCTTTCGCGAAACAGACAAAAGTTTAGTGTAATTATTCAGAATTTTGAATCACTAAATTGGAACACGTGTTACGATTTATATTCAGGTTTTTTCGTAACTTTCTGTAAATCAATAAACTATTTATAAATATTATTCCTGTTCATCAGGTTAGAAGGTCTGGACGTCGATCTCTTGTGCGTTCCAATGCTTTTTCATGCCTCCACTTTTCAATGTTGGCATCATGTCCCGACAAGAGCACGTCAGGTACTTTCCACCCACGAAATTCAGCAGGGCGAGTATAAACCGGAGGTGCTAATAAATTATCCTGAAAGGAATCGCTTAGTGCAGAAGTTTCATCATTCAACACGCCAGGAATCAAACGAATCACGGCATCGGCAACAACAGCTGCGGCTAGCTCGCCACCTGATAAAACATAGCTGCCAATTGAAATTTCTTTGGTGATAAAATGTTCTCGCACACGTTCGTCAATGCCTTTGTAATGCCCGCATAAAATCAATAAGTTCTTTTTTAGCGACAGTTGATTGGCCATAGGCTGATCCAACAATTTTCCGTCAGGAGACATGTAGATAATCTCATCATACGGTGTGCGTGATTTCAAGTCTTCAATACACGCTACAATGGGTTCAATTTTCATCACCATTCCCGCTCCGCCTCCAAATGCATAATCATCCACCGACTTGTGTTTGTCCTTAGCATAATCGCGCAAAGAGATAACATTCACGGAAGCTAGGCCCTTATCTTGCGCCCGTTTCAGAATAGAGTGGGAGAATGGACCACTCAGCAAATCAGGAACGACGGAAATGATATCAATGCGCATGTTGCAAAGATACAGGCTTACGATCTAAACAGCATCTAATTAATCCTGTGAGGACAAATTTGTATTCGGTACATTTGCCCACTTGTAAAAGAGTCATATTTTGTTAATTTTGATTATAACAGTTTTATGAAGGCTACAAAGCATAATTGGACCAAGCAGGAAATTCTTGATATCTATAACACGCCACTTTTGGAGCTGGTGTATCGTGCAGCAACCGTTCATCGTGAAAACCATGATCCGCGCAAGGTTCAGGTTAGTTCGTTGTTGTCTATTAAAACCGGCGGCTGTCCCGAAGATTGCGGCTATTGCCCGCAAGCTGCTCGCTATCATACAGGTTTGAAGGCTCACAAGTTGATGCCTGTAGAGCAGGTGGTAGATGCTGCAAAAAAAGCTAAGGCCGGCGGAGCATCTCGTATGTGCTTGGGTGCTGCATGGCGTGAAGTGCGCGATAATCGTGATTTTGATACGGTGCTGGAAATGGTGAAAGCCGTTAACAACGAGGGAATGGAGGTGTGTTGCACCTTGGGTATGTTAACTGAAGAGCAGGCGGCTAAATTGGCGGATGCAGGTTTGTACGCGTACAACCACAATCTGGACACTTCTGAAGAATACTACAACGAAATTATTTCTACCCGAACGTACGATGATCGTCTGAATACTTTGAATAATGCCCGTAAAGCAGGCGTTACACTTTGTTCGGGTGGTATTATCGGAATGGGTGAAAGCGCCGAAGATCGTATCGGAATGTTGTTGCAGTTGAGTTCCATGGATCCACATCCGGAATCTGTGCCGATTAATGCATTGGTTGCGGTTGAAGGAACACCGCTCGAAAATCAACCTCCTGTGCCAATTTGGGACATGATTCGTATGGTAGCAACGGCGCGTATTGTAATGCCGACTTCTGTCGTGCGTTTATCTGCGGGTCGTGTTGGTATGAGCGTGGAAGGACAAGCGTTCTGTTTTATGGCAGGTGCTAATTCCATCTTCGCCGGTGATAAATTGTTGACAACACCTAATCCGGAATTTAACGAGGACAAACAAATGTTCGAGTTGCTTGGTTTAATTCCAACCGACGCATTCGAAAAGGGAAAATTTGTTGCAAGCGCACTGCGAAGCGTTGAAATGACCAGCTAAATGAAAAAACTAGCCCTCTTGTCTGTATTGCTACTCGCCGAATTATTCGGTGGTGAAGCGTACAGTCAGATGGCATGGTATTACGTTCCTAAAAAGAACAACGAGAAGTATTTCTGTTCGGTTGCTTACGGTTTAGGAACTGCTCGCTGGTATTCGGAAATGAAACAAACTTCTATTTACGACAATCAGGGAAGTTCTATTTATTCCGGGAATTTTAAGTTTCGTGCAGCAAACAGTTCTACATTCTACGACGTCAACGTTTTATTTCCCACAGGAAATATCAGAATGGGTTTGGGAATGAATTTTGAAAAATTTTATCTCACTACTATTCAGTTGAAGCAAAATGTACAAACCGTAAACAGTGGCAACTTGTTGCTCTACGACGAAAGTTTCCGTTTCGACAAATTGTACTTGCAATGCGAAATTCCTTTTTGGCCGGAAGGCCGTAGTAAGTTCTCGTGGAGCGCGGGTGGATACGCCGGGTTTTTCAGCTTTTCGAATGTGGATCGAATCAACTTGTTTGGAAGTGATGCACTAGCGAATAGTATGTTCTTCGGTGTAGGCACTGTTGCAGACTTTCAGGCATTTCCGGGATTTTTCATTTTTCTGAAACCAATAGCGGAATACAAATATTTCCGAAATCCTGCGGTTGATCCTTCAGGCAGTGTACATCACAATATCATGACGTATAGCATCATGATTGGGTTACGCTACGATCCTTCTGTGATGGATGAGTACAAGTGATATGAGCGGACAGGATTCTCGATTGGATCAACATCTGAATATTTTTCTCGCTCAACGTCGGCAGGAACACGCCTTGCGTGAAATATCACCTCCTGATAAATCACGCGTGGATTTTTCGTCTAATGATTACTTGTCATTGACTCGCGAAAACTTGTTGGAGGAAACCGTTGCACGACTCTTAAGTCCATATAAAACCAGAAGTGTTTATGGTTCGGGCGGTTCTCGTTTACTAACCGGTGATCACCAATTTCTTCATGAAACGGAACTGACCCTTGCTGAATTTTTTCGTGGAGAATCCGCGCTGTTATTTCCATCCGGTTATTTGGCTAATCTGGGATTGATGCAAGCATTGCCTAAGCGTGGAGATACAATTATTTACGACAAATTAATTCATGCTTCGATTCGCGATGGAATTCGATTATCAATGGCGCAATCATGGGCTTTTGAGCATCACGACTATGTGCATCTGGAAGCATTGTTGGCAAAGGCTTCAGGCGCTAAATGGGTCGTGGTAGAATCATTGTACTCTATGGATGGCGATTTCACTGATTTGAAACAACTCGTAGAAATTTGCGATAAATACAATGCGTTTATCATCTTGGATGAGGCGCATTCAACGGGCGTTTTCGGTGTAGACGGTGAAGGCTGTGCTGTTCAAGAAGAATTGCATGAAGCAATCGACGTTCGCTTATACACTTTCGGAAAAGCAGCAGGAGTGCATGGTGCAGCGGTTGTGGGAAGTGCAAGATTAAAACAGTACCTCATCAATTTTGCACGTCCCATAATTTATTCCACCGCAATCAGTTTGCATGAAGCTGCTGTGATCCTTGCGGCTGTAGATTGTTTTAAACACACGGGTGCTTCAAGACAGAAGTTGTTCGCGTTATTGAATGAGCCGTTAATTGCAGGAAGCACTGCATTAAAGGGAGATTCACAATCTCCGATTCGGTATTTTCCATGTGCGGGAAACGAAGCTGTCACAAAATTAGCAGCCGACTGTTTAGCTGAAGGTCTTGATGTGCGGGCGATTAAATCACCAACCGTTCCCCAGGGAGAGGAGCGTTTGCGAATTATTTTACATGCGCATAATACACTTGCTGAAATTCAAACGTTATTGAATTTACTTCGATAAATAAATGTTTTTCATCTTTTAACCGCTCTCTTTTGTCTATCAAAGATATTTTGCGATATTTGAGAATCCTCTGAACAGGAATTATGAGAAAATTATTTGTTACCGGAATAGGCACTGATGTTGGTAAAACAGTGGTGTCTGCAATATTGGTAGAAGCGTTACAAGCGGACTACTGGAAACCTGTACAAACCGGCAGCTACTTTTCTACAGATTCCGAAAAAATCAGAAAGTATATTTCCAATTCCAAAACGGTCGTACATTCTGAATCGTATGTGCTTCGTCAATACATGTCTCCGCACGCAGCAGCCGAATTGGAAGGTCAACATATTGAATTGTCTGGAATTACTGCGCCAACATCTTCCAATTCGAATATGGTAATTGAAGGCGCCGGAGGTATTATGGTGCCGGTTAACGATAAAGAATTTATTCTTGATATTATCATTAAAACACAGGCTGAAGTCGTATTGGTTATTCAGAATTATTTGGGAAGTATTAATCACTCGTTATTGTCAATTGACGTGTTACGTTTCAGAAATATTCCTGTATTTGGAATTGTCTTTAACGGACCTCCACATAAATTATCGGAAGATATTATCCTGAATTATTCCGGGTTGAAATGTTTGGGACGCATAAATAAAGAGACGGTTATCAATCAGGAAGTAGTTAGTCGATACGCCGTTCAATTCCGCGAAAACCTCTCCAAACTATAATTCGGACGTATCTTTGCTCATGTCCGAGTCGCTAGTACTTCGCGATGCCGCAGTGATCTGGCATCCATTTACACCACAACAAACACAGCAATCTCCCATCGCGATAAGTTATTCTCGTGGTGCTGAAGTTTTCGACGAAAACGGCAAGTCATACATTGATGCGATTTCATCCTGGTGGGTGATCACGCACGGACATGCACATCCAAAAATCGTAGCTGCAGTTCAGCAACAAGTGGCACAATTGCCTCACGTTATGTTTTCTGGTGTTACACACGAACCGGCTGTGCGTTGCGCGGAGTTGTTGTTGCAACGAGCTCCGCATTACAGTAAAGTATTTTATTCAGATGATGGTTCAACCGCTGTTGAAGTTGCGATAAAAATGGCTTTACAATTTTGGCACAACAATGGGCAAACACGCAACACGATCATCGCATTTGAAAATGCATACCACGGCGATACTTTTGGAAGCATGTCTGTTGGTGCAAGAAATGTTTTCACTGCTGCATTCGAACGTCACTTGTTTCAGGTAAAAACCATTCCGGTTCCGGTTCGTGGACAAGAGGAGAAAACGATCAATGCTTTTAAAACAATACTTCAAGAAGAAAACATTGCTGCATTCATCGTTGAGCCGTTGGTGCAAGGAGCAGGAGGAATGGTGATGTACAGTGCGATGGTGTTGGATGAATTATTCGAACTTGCTGCTGCACATGACGTTATTTCAATTGCAGATGAGGTAATGACAGGCTTCGGGCGCACCGGAACTTTTTTCGCTACCGATCAATGTCGGCGTAAACCGGATATCATCGCATTGTCAAAAGGATTAACCGGCGGTTTTATGCCATTGGGCGCAACATTGTGCACATCTAGAATTCATGATACTTACAAAACAGACGATCGCACAAAAACATTTTTTCACGGACATTCATTTACCGGAAATCCTTTAGCATGTGCTGCTGCAGTGGCTTCGCTGGAATTATTTGAAGAAGAAAACACCATGCAAAAAGTACTGCAGTTGGAAGCAGTATTTCAATCTTGGCTCCCGGAATTGAGCCAGCTCGTTGGTGTTAACGATGTTCGTATTATGGGCGGAATCTTTGCGGTAGAAATTACACCCGAAGAAGGACCAACCGGGTATTTAAATCCGATAGCTGAACGTGCTCTGCAGTTTTTCCCTCACCGCGGCGTGTTGCTGCGACCTTTGGGAAATGTGTTATACGTTATTCCGCCGTATTGTATACAACCAAATCAGTTGCAAATTGTTAAAGACACATTGATTCGTTTTATTAAAGAATTGCAGCGATGATTTCTGATCAACCTAAAGTGCGTTTGCTACTTATTTTATCCGCCGTGTTTATAGCATGTGCGGTTACCGCTGAGTTGATCAGCTCCAAAGTGTTTGTCATTGACATCAGCATTGGTTCTTGGAATGTAGGTTCATTCCCCGGTGTTGTGGGTATTTTACCATGGCCTGTGGTTTTTCTGGTAACAGATGTGTTGAATGAATTCTACGGCAAAAAAACGGTACGCTTCCTATCAATACTCACGTGTTTCATTATCGCTTTAGCATTTATTATTGTGTCTATCGCAATGGAAGTAGATACAATTTTGCCATCGCCAACCAACGAGGAATTTTCTTCAGTATTTGGCATGTCACGTTGGATTATTGCAGGAAGTATCGCAGCATTCTTAATCAGTCAATTAATTGATTCCATGATTTTCTGGTTAATCAAACGTTCTACCGGCGATCGCTGGATATGGCTCAGATCCACAGGTTCAACGATGGTGAGTCAGTTGATTGATTCGTTTGTAGTGCTTTATATCGGTTTTGTTTTACCCGGAAAATTACCGGAAGGCATAGGTTTTATCGAAACCGGTATGACGAACTATGTCATCAAGTTGCTGATTGCAGTTGGTCTTACACCTGTGATTTACCTGATGCATTGGCTGGTGCGCATGTATTTGGGCAAAGCAACGGTTGTTGAATTGCAGCAAAAAGCGGCAGGTGAAGCAGAGTCAACCAATATCTGATTAGTTACGAGGATGGAATTTCTTGACCTGTTCACTTAAGAACGTCCGATCCATGTGCGTGTAAATTTCTGTGGTGGTAATCGACTCGTGTCCCAACATTTCCTGTACGGCACGAAGATCAGCACCTCCTTCTACCAAATGTGTTGCAAAAGAATGTCGGAACGTATGTGGGCTAATGGTTTTGCGAATCCCGGCTTTAAACGCTTGTTGTTTAATTATCGTAAAAACCATAACACGTGACAATCGTTTTCCTCGTCGATTCAGAAAAAGTATATCTTCTTCACCTTTCTGAATTTGTTGATGAATACGAACGGTTTCCAGATATATCCTGATATGCTTTATTGCGGTTGAGCCAATAGGAACCAATCGTTCTTTATCCCCTTTACCAATAACACGCACATACATTTCATCTTCGTACAATCCTGAAATGCGGAGATTGACCAATTCACTCACACGAAGTCCGCAACTGTACAGGGTTTCCAGCATTGCACGATTTCGTTCTCCTTCTGCAGTTGATCGATCCACAGATTCCAGCAAGCGTTCAATCTCATCAGGAGAAAGTGTGTCGGGTAAATGTCTGGCAGTTCGGGGAGCTACCAGCAAATCGGTCGGATCGGTATTGATCAAATTTTCCATCAGCAAATACTTGTAGAATGCGCGTATGCCGGAAATGATTCGAGCTTGCGTAGTTGCAGTCATTCCAAGTTCTGTAATCCACACCAAAAAGCCGCGAAGATCGTCCAGGGTAATATCCTGTGGTGTTTTCGACTTACCGGAAATTTCTAAATACTGTATTAGTTTTTCTATATCGTGCTGATACGCTTCAATGGAATTGGCAGACAATGACCGCTCCAGTTGCAAATACAACTTAAATCCTGCGATATCTGTGTCCCATTTCATGTTGTAACCCTTTGCTTTTAGTAATTTCGCGGTATGAAAATACTCATTCTCAACGGGCCGAACTTAAATTTGATTGGCACGCGTGAGCCCGAACTTTACGGGACGGACAATTTTGATGCAATTATGAAGAACTGGGCGCAACAGTTTCCTCAGGTTGAATTGATGTATTTTCAAAGTAACGTAGAAGGAGAATTGATTAACAAGCTGCACGAAGTTGGTTTTACTTTTGATGGTATTGTGTTCAATCCGGGTGGTTATACACATACTTCCGTAGCTATAGGTGACGCAGTTAAAGCAATTAAAACTCCTGTTGTCGAAGTTCATTTGAGTCATGTTATGAAACGCGAAGAATTCCGTCATATTTCTTTTATCTCGCCTGCGGCTGCCGGCACAATTTCCGGATTTGGTATGCGCGGTTATGAATTGGCTATACAATCGTTGTTAAAATAACTTATGAAAAAGAGCGGACCGGAGTCTATCAGCGAACGAATCTCATACGTTAAGGATGGTAATAATCTCAGCCTTGTCATTACAGCCAATCATAGTAAAAGTAAAACGCGCTTTTTGTTTGGCGTATTGTTGTTGTGGCTATTGGGTGGAGGAATCATCATTTTCAATTTCGCATCCTTGTCGGGGGAACAGTCAAAGGTCATGTTGTTGGTGTGGTTAGGCTTTTGGATTTATTTTCTCTACATCATAGGTAAAGCATGGAGGTGGAATAAGTTTGGAAATGAAATCATTAAAATTTCTGATGGCACGTTGAAATTGAAAAACGATGTGAGAGGTAGAGGTTGGGTGCATACGTATGATGCGGCTAAGATTAAAGAGTTAAAGGAGTATGGTGAAGGACAGCCGGCATGGTTTAAACAATTTGGTGGCGATTATTGGTCCACAGATCCGGATACGTTATCGTTTCAATGCGAAGATCGATTAGTAGCGTTCGGCTATCAATTGACAGAAAAAGAGAAGCAGGATATTTTACGATTATTAAAACACGCTTTGCCGCGCTAGTGCAATTGCTTGCGCATCAGATAGTGTTGAATTTCACCAAATAGCTTAAAAGTAGGTTCAACAAGTTCGTACCCCAACGACTTATAAAATTCAACCGCGTTTTCTCGTGCCTGTAATATAATTTCTCCCATTGCTTCTTCTTTCGCACGAGCTTCCAGGTATTGTACAATAAGTTTTCCTAAGCCTTTGCCTTGATGGTTTGCATCAACGGCCATAAAGCGAATTTGTCCGACACCGTCGTTTTCTGTTTTTTGCAATCTACCACAAGCAATGCACAATTCACCATCAGTGATCATCGCGTGAATGGAAGATTTTTCGGAAGCATCCTGTTCGGATCCTCGCGCCTGATTCCATGGCGCGCGCAAAACACGATAACGCAAATCGTAATACAACTCAAACTCATTTACGTTGAGCGGTGACTGAACGATGTAATTCAATAGATTTAGAATTTAGACTTGGTACGACGAATCTTACCGATCTTGTAATTGATGGTAATAACACCAAACATGTAGGCGTCGTTGTCGCTGGAATCACCCCGTTGCTGACCAATTCCGGTTGGATCAACACCACCGTTATTAGCGGCATTAATAGCACCTGTAGTTGGATTGGCAAAAATATAAGCGGCTTGTTGTAGGAAAGGATCAGTTTGTGCAGCTGCAATGATATTGCGATCGTAGTATACAGTGCTAACATCATCGATATAGTCGGTGAATGTTTTACGCATCCCGTACTCAATACCTATACTCCAACGTTTATTAATACCATATTTCATCCCAAATCCAATAGGAACGCAAACAGACACGGTACTATATATTGAGGTATTTGGCTTTAAACCTTGACCTTCTGTTCGAAGTTCCCGTAAGGAAATCCATTGGCGAATTGGACCGAAATATGCTTTCGGATCGTAGTAAAAACCTCCTACGCCAACGAACGCGTACGCCTGCAAGTCAATGTTTTTAAGGCCTTTGAATTTATTATAACTGTAACGGTGTCCTGCGCGTTCACGCGTAAAGTAAAATTCAATTTGAGAATTGAATTCAAAAATATCAGACCGGAAATATAAATTACGGTTGTTACGGTATTTCTCGGTAGTTAATGCGTCACTTCCTTCAACTCGTCCCCAAATAAATTGAGCTTTATAACCAACATAGCGTGCTTTACGGTAACGAATGTGCGCACCTATAGTTGGCTCTGTCATGCTCCATTCCAAATCTTTAAGGCCATTGGTCCCAATTTGGTTTGCCCCACCCAAATCGCCCAAAAAGTTGGCGGCACCGACATCAATGCCCACTTCCCAACGATACTTTTTGTAACGCTGAGCGTCAACATCTATTGATAAAAGTGATAATGATGCAATTGCAAATAGTAATCTTAATTTCATAGGATTAACCTTACACCATCCAGGTAATCAAAGGTAATGAAATTTAGAACTTCGACAAAAGTAGTTAAGGGTCCCGCTGAATCTTGTATACAACCGATTTGACACGCCTAAGTTCTTTACCGTCAACTAAATCAGTTAGAATTAAATGTTGATTGGAACGCTCGTCAAGTACTTCGGGAATTGATTTAATAACTCCGTAAGGAACTGTGGCTGCATCGAAAAGTACTCTGATTTCATCGAGGTGTAGTGTTTTGACCCGCTCATTCAGTATATCAAACAAATTAGATCTGTTTTTTACACGTGACGTATTGGTAGCATGCAAGTCGAGATTGAAATCCAACCGTAATGCTGACATTAGTCGCTTGAACTGTTCATCATTTCCAATAGCCAAAACTATATGATGTCCGTCTATGGTAGTGAAAGTTTCCCCATACGGCGAAATATTTGGATGCAAGGAGCCCTGTAATTGTGGCACAAATGCTTCAGTTAAGTAATTTGAAGCCTGATTGGCTAATGATGCAATGGCCGAATCATAAAGAGAAACGTTATACAATCCGCCTTTCCCCGTTTTTGTTCGTTCCAATAAACCGATAAGTAGTGCTTCTTTTAGCTGATGTGCGCAGAACAAATCAATAAATGCAACAGGCATTTTTAATGGGCCACTTTCCGGAGTACCGTTCATGCTCATGAAACCCGTTTCTGCTTGCAATACCAGATCAAATGCTGGTCGTGGATTATTCGGTCCGTAACCGGTAATTTGCCCGATCAGAAGCTTGGGATATTCTTTAAGGAGCTTATCCGGGTTTAATCCCAATTTATTCTCATCTCCCGGTTTGAAGTTGACAATAAGAATGTCAGCATCTTGAAGTAATTCATGTAAACGGACTTGTCCATACTCGGAAGCGATATCCAGATCCAGATATTTTTTACCCCAATTAACTGCAGCAAAGTAGGCGGAAGTGCGTTCTGCCGGAACTTCGTGAGGTAATTTCCATTTTCGGGTGACATCACCGAATCCGGGTCGCTCAATTTTTAATACGTCAGCACCCAATTCGGCAAAAAACATTCCTACAGCAGGGCCCGCAAGCACCGATGCGAGTTCAATAACTTTTAATCCTATAAAAGGTTGGTTATTCATTATCCGCCTGCATTTTTAACCTTATATCCCAATTGCAGCAATATTTTCAGGATTTTATCCCGCTGATCACCCTGAATAAGAATTTCTCCGTCTTTTACCGATCCACCAACGCCGCATTGTTGCTTCAGTTTTTTACCCAGTTGCTCCAGGTCATCCGTTTTTCCAGTAAATCCGTTAACCCTGCTCACCAACTTTCCACCACTTAAACGATCGAGAAATATTCGCAACTGTTGATCCTTGGGGTCAAGTGTAATTTGCTCATCGGATTTTACTTCCGGAACAAAATCCGGATTAGTGGAAAAGATGAGTCCTCCGTTCGAATTCTTTTTACTCATGGCCTAAAAATAAGAAAGCCCCCACATTGTGGAGGCTTTCAAGGAAATAAATCAAATTATTTCACGTATACGCTGGAACAAACTTCGGTATTAGTGCCGTCGGTCCACTGGTAAGTAATGTTTGCTGTAACGTTGTTACCGCTAGCAGTGTAGGTTCCTGAAGCAGAACTTACAGAAGCCTGACCGATCAATACGAATGGAGTAGAAAACGTGATGTTACCGGCTGTTAATGTAGCAGCAACAGACACGCTCTGACCAAATGCACCAAAGTTACCGATAGCAACACGGTTGTTTACAGTTGAAGATGCAGTCCAAGCGCTGCTGTATGGCAATACAGCAGAAACTTGGCACGTGTCGTCACCTGTGTATGCACCACCTGCAAAATCAGCAGCGTTAACAATAGAAACAACAACTTCTTCAGTAGCAGTGTTACCTGCAGCGTCCGATACTGTGTAAGTTAAAGTGTAGTTACCTGCAGTGTTAGGATCAACAGTTCCTGTTACAGTTACGCTAGTCGACAGATCACCATCTTCGTCATCTGTTGCAGTAGCAGTTGGGTTAGTCCAAGTACCCTGACCTGAAGATGAAGGAAGGTTCTGGGACTGTGCATTACCACCCGTTACAGTGATTGAAGGAGCAGTTGTATCTTCTGTCTTGCAAGAAGTGAATGTTACTGCAGTTCCAACGAATACTACAGCCGTGATAGCTAAAATTTGCTTTTTCATGTATTAGTTTATTTAAGGTTTAGTTTGTTAGCTTGTCAAATACTTTACAAAAGTAGAATCATTTGAGCCGGAAACAAATTTTTTTTTCAATAGTATCGAGAGGAATCAGTTTTCGTCTACCTTTGCGCCCGGTTAACCAACTAAAAAACTAAACTATCATGAAAAAAGTACTTTCATTTGTTGCAATCGCTGCCATAGTTTCTTTGGCTGCTTGCGGAAACGATGAGGCTGAAAAGAAGCGCATCGCTGATTCAACTGCTGCTGCAAACGCTGCTGACTCAACTGCTAAGGCTAACGACGCAAAGCGTATTGCTGACTCAACAATGGCTGCAAACGTGGCTGATTCTACTGCTAAAGCTGCTGAAGCTCAGCGTATCGCTGACTCAACTGCTGCTGCAAACGAGAAAAAAGGTGGTTCTAAGCCGAAGCCAAAAGCTCCTGTTGTTAACCCTGAGAAGCCAAAAGTTGGCGCTACTCGTGGTGGTAACTAATTGAATTTTAGACGATTCAACAAAAAAGGGGCTCAACGCTCCTTTTTTTGTTAATAACTTATAAGAAAGTCCTTAGAAAATTTGTTTCTAAGGACTTTTTAATATTACCTTTGCACCATCATTAACCAAAAACAACCAACAAGAAAATGAAAAAAGTATTCTCTATCATTGCTGTAGCTGGTATCGTTGCATTCGCATCTTGCGGTGACGCTGCTGAAGCTGCTAAGAAATTAGCTGATTCTTTGCGCGCTGACTCTATGCGTCTGGCGAATATCGCTGATTCAACTGCTAAGGCTATCTCTGCTGATTCTGCAAAGCAAGCTAATGCTGCTGATTCTGCTGCAAAGGCTGTTGTTGCTGATTCTGCTGCAAAAGCTGCTGAAGTTAAGAAGAAGTAATTGTCTTCTAAATGCTAAGAAAAGGGGCTTCGATTTCGAAGCCCTTTTTTGTTTTTCGTCGCGGTCTTCATAAAAGTGTCTAATTTCGCGACGCTAAATATCACTGTATGATTACGGTTAATTCGCCCATTACTTTCTCTGCCTCCGGAATTTCAAAACAGGAGTTAATTGACTTGCACAAAGCAATCGTTAAACCTAGAATGATCGAGGAGAAAATGCTCATTCTGTTGCGTCAGGGGCGAATTTCAAAATGGTTTTCCGGTTTTGGACAAGAAGCAACATCGGTCGGTTCGGCTATGGCCATGGATAATGAAGAATTTATACTTCCAATGCACCGAAACCTTGGCGTATTCACTTCACGTCAATTACCGCTATCTAAATTATTCCTTCAATTTCAGGGTAAAACAGACGGATATACAAAAGGTCGTGACCGTTCTTTTCATTTTGGTACCATCGAACATCGCGTAGTAGGAATGATTTCACACCTCGGTCCTCAGTTAGGATTGGCTGATGGTATTGCATTGGCAACCAAATTGAAAAAGGAAGGTCGAAGCACGTTGGTTTTTACCGGAGATGGTGGTGCAAGCGAAGGTGATTTTCATGAAGCTTTGAATACAGCTGCAGTTTGGGATTTGCCGGTCATATTCGCCATAGAAAATAATCAATGGGGATTGTCAACACCTTCATCGGAGCAATTCCGTTGCAAGCAGTTTATTGACAAAGGCATCGGTTATGGAATAGAAGCAATTCAGGTAGAAGGCAACAATATTCTGGAAGTCTATTCTACTGTCAAGAAAATTAATGAGTCGATTCGAAAAAATCCACGACCGATAATTTTAGAATGTGTGACTTTCCGAATGCGGGGTCATGAAGAAGCTTCCGGTACAAAATATTATCCCGAAGGTTTGCAGGATTCGTGGTCTAAAAAAGATCCGGTCGAGAATTACGAAGCGTGGTTATTAAAAGAGAAAATCATTTCCGCTGCAGACGTTGAAAGTGTGCGTTCAGCCATAAAAAAGGAAATCGATGAAGCACTTGAATATGCTTTTGCTCAATCGCGGCCTGTTGCAAATACAGCATTAGAGCTTGCTGATGTTTATAAAAAGCATGATGCACTTCTAGTTGCGCCGGCATCTCAAACTACCGAGAAACGCTTAATTGATGCGATATCTGACGGCTTGCGTGAAGCGATGCGTAAACATCCTGAACTAGTATTAATGGGTCAGGATATTGCGGAGTATGGAGGTGTGTTTAAAATCACAGATGGATTTGTAAATGAATTTGGAAAAGATCGTGTTCGTAATACGCCATTGTGCGAATCGGCCATAGTTGGCGCTGCGTTAGGATTATCCATTAAAGGCATGAAAGCCATGATGGAAATGCAATTCGCAGATTTTGTTACCGAAGGATTTAATCAAATTGTAAATAATCTTGCGAAGTTGCACTATCGCTGGGGACAAAATGCCGATGTAGTTATTCGTATGCCAACCGGAGCAGGTGTTGCAGCGGGTCCTTTTCATTCTCAATCGAATGAAGCGTGGTTCTTTCATGTTCCGGGATTGAAAATTGTTTATCCATCCAATCCGATTGATGCAAAAGGTTTATTACTTGCTGCATTCGATGATCCGAATCCGGTAATGTACTTTGAGCACAAAGCACTGTATCGAAGTATAACTGCTCAAGTGCCTGAAGGATATTATACAACTCCGATCGGGAAAGCCGCAATTACCAGAGAAGGTGCGGACCTTACAATTGTTACTTACGGCATGGGTATTCATTGGGCATTGGATACGTTAAAGAAACATCCGAACATTGACGCAGAGGTAATTGATTTAAGAACCTTATTGCCTTTGGATAGTGAAACCGTACTAGCAAGTGTTCGCAAAACAGGTAAAGCGCTTGTACTGCATGAAGACACATTAACAGGAGGAATTGGCGGTGAACTTGCCGCATTAATTGCAGAACATTGCTTCGAACAATTGGATGCTCCTGTAGTGCGTGTGGCATCACTGGACACACCGGTACCATTTGCCGCGGAATTGGAACAAAACTTTTTACCGGTATCCCGTTTTGAAGAACAGTTATTGAAACTGAGTGAGTATTAATGAAAGATACGTTTGTTCAACGATGTAATTTAATTACTGCAGCTTGTGTTGCAATTTATGCTGCAGGTTTATCTGTTGATGTAATCGACGTTGACGCTGCACAATACGCTGCTATTTCGCGTGAACTTCTGAGCTCTGATAATTGGTTGGAAATAACCACACGTCATAGGGATTATCTCGATAAGCCCCCTTTGCTTTTTTGGTTATCGGCTTTCTCAATAAAGTTATTGGGTGTTTCTAATGTAGCTTACAAGCTGCCATCATTCCTGTTCGGTATTTTAGGCATACTCAGTACGGTAAAATTGGGAGCATTACTTTACGATAAAAGAACCGGATCACTTTCGGGTTTAATGGCAGCAACGGGACTCTCGGTGTTCATTATGTTTCAAGACATTCGAACGGATACGTTGCTGTTTGGTACGGTTACTTTCGCCATTTGGCAAATTTTCCTGTACCTAAAGTCGAAGAATTTTTGGTCGTTAGTCTTGGGCTTTTCAGGTGTTGGATTAGCCATGTTATCAAAAGGTCCGTTAGGTTTGGTAATGCCGGCTATGGCCTTATCGGCGGACTTTCTCTATAAACGCCAATGGAGAAATTTTTTGCGTTGGCAATGGTTAGTAGGATTGGTGATCGTAGCACTCATTTTATTACCCATGAGCATTGGATTGTACAATCAGTTTGATTTACATCCCGAAAAAATGGTGAATGGCAATACCGGCGTATCCGGCTTACGCTTCTTTTACTGGACGCAAAGCTTCGGAAGAATTACCGGCGAAAGTGATTGGGGCACGAAGTTCGACAACGGGGCAGGTCCATTTTTCTTCACGCATACGTTTTTGTGGGTTTTTCTGCCGTGGTCATTATTAACGATACTTGCGTTATTGAAATCAGGAATTATTTTAATTCGTTCTCGTTTTCGTGAAGGCTTTTTACCTGAGGTAATTACATTTGGCGGATTCGTGCTGATCTTTCTGGCGTTATCGGCATCTAAATACAAGTTGCCTCATTATATCTATGTTTTAGTTCCTTTAGCTGCAATATTGAGCGCACGTTTTTATCTGGTGGAAATCCAGTCGCGAAAGCGTCCGGCGCTCGTTCGCTTGGTCAACGTGTATTTCGTTATTGTTGCAATTGCACTTACAATGATTCCCGCAGTAATTCTGCTTTTTGTATTTTCTGAGAACACGGGTTGGATGTGGATCATTTTCGCAGTGTTTACACTAGCAACTGTTTTTGTGCTTTGGAAAGAGAAAAGTATGCTTACTGCATTGTGTTTCGTCCTTTTGAATTGTTATGCAATCGGCAATCTTCATTTTTATCCGAAATTATTGACTTATCAATCAGGTTCTGTAGCCGGAACAATCATTGCGTCTGATACTTCAAATTGTAAAACCTTGTATCTTGTTAGTCCACTGTATGAATATTCTGTAGAGTTTAATTCGGGAATAATTCCGCAACATATTTACGCGGATTCGTCAGGTTATAATGCTTTGATGACTAAAGGCGAATGCGCTTGGTTATATATAGATCAGGAAGGTTATGACCACTTATATCCCATGATTAAACCTAAAGTAACACGCTCGGAGAAGTTGGAACATTTCGCTGTACAGTTTTTGACGCCTGAGTTTTTAAATTCATCTACAAGATCAACACGTGTTTCGACACGATACCTGTTATTGTTTGATCCGAATACTTCTGAAAACTAATTACGAAATCGAATCGTAGTTTTTTGATTGGTACACTTTGGCAACGGTTGTTACTCTATCTTATTGACGGGAGCTCTTACTTGAAATTTAGTAATACCGGCGTTTTTTTAATTGCACGAAAAACAATTGAACGGAAAAGGATTAACGTAATAGTTGATACGTTGTTATTCTTCCTTTATGTTGTGCACTTACCACGATCGTTGTAAGCAATGCACTTCAAAAAGTTGGAACAGCAGTTGAATATAAATTCAACCTCATATCTTGCCGGCGACGATGGTCAGCACTTCCGACTCCATGGCTTTAACTTCTTCTACCAGTTGATTTGCTTTGCTCAACAAGGTGTTTTTGAACTCCTCATCATTTAGTCCGCCTGCGTTAATCTTAACATTCAGGAATGCTCCAATTGCTGCAGAACGCAATGCTAAGGCACCAACACCGGCATCCGAAACAGAATTCGGGTTACCGATTTCCGCCATTAGTTTCGCAAGTGGCATAGCCTGATGCGCTTGTTCAATAACGCGATAGGGCACCAACATGGCATTTTTAGTGGCTTCCTGAATAGCAGCAGTTCTTGCAGATTTTTCTTCTTCGGTTGTTTTCGGCAATCCAAATGCATTCATGATTTGATTAAACGCATCAGTATCCTCGTCTACCAATCGAATAAATTCTTGCTGAATGCGTTGTCCATTTTCAGCATGTGCACTGAATTCTTCCCAGCGATCATCCCATCCGCGTTTGTGAGAAGACAAGTTCGCCACCATTGTTGCCAGCGCAACGCCCATTGCACCCATGTACGCAGAAATGGATCCTCCACCCGGAGCCGGACTCTCGGATGCAGTTTCATCAGCAAATTCAGTTAACGACATACTCACCAAACGATTGCCGTCATTTTCTCGCAATAAATATTCGATGATGCGCTCTTCCGGTTTGAATGGCGCAAGTTCATCAAGTCCTAATGACTTAACTGCAATTTTGATGAGTTCTTTTTCAGAAACCCCGATTGAACGCTGCTGTTTTTTGAGGAAATATTTGCCTGCATCTAGTAATGCATTTAGCGGAATTAATCCAACCAATTCAGAGCCCGTTACACGAATACCTCGCGATTCAGCCGATGTACAAACCTCATCAAATGCAATGTGCACAGGGGTTACACTGATATTAGTAAGGTTCATAGAAATTTGCGCTACGCCATATTCTTCAATAAACCAACCAATCGCTTTTACGCTCTTTAATTTTCCGGGAATCACAATTGGATTTCCGTTGGCGTCTTTCACTGCATTACCTTTGGCATCTTTTTGTGTTCTTCCTGCTTCACGAACATCAAACGCAATAGCGTTGGCACGACGTGTAGATGTTGTGTTGAGGTTAATATTGTATGCCACTAAAAAGTCACGCGCACCAATAACGGTAGCGCCACGCTTGGCATCCATTTCAGCAGGTCCAAAGTCCGGTTTCCATTCGGGTAGTTTAATTTTCTTGAAAAATCCCTCATACTCTCCGGCACGAATAATCGAAAGATTGTTTCGATTCTTGTTCGATTGTGCAGCTTCATACAAATACACTGGTATGTGCAACCCTTCACCTACCCGCTTCGCTAACTGCTGCGCATACTTAGCAGTTTCTTCCATAGATATTCCTGAAATCGGAATAAACGGACAAACATCTGTTGCGCCCATTCGCGGATGTTCTCCGGAATGCTTGCTCATGTCAATCAATTCGCCTGCTTTTTGAATACCACGAAATGCCGCCTCAACAACCGCCGCAGGTTCTCCGACAAACGTAACAACAGTGCGATTGGTTGCTTTTCCCGGATCAACATTCAACAACTTAACACCGTCAACCGTAGTGATCGCATCCGTAATCTGTTTGATAATATTTAAGTCGCGTCCTTCGCTGAAATTGGGAACACATTCAATGAGTTGTTTCATAATGGATGATTGAAGATTGATGTTAATGCTGAACTCCTTTAATAAAATCGGAAATCAGAAACGAAATTAGTTTACCTGTTTTAAAATCGGCATTGCGATGGGCCAAAACCGGCGCCGCTTCGGCAATGTGAAAGTACTTCACATTTAAGTTTTTTCCACAACGATAAGCAAACATGCGGGCCTGATTGGAACTGAAACCGCTTGGTGTTCTTGCGCTGGAAGGGATATTTTCTACACTGTCCATATCCAATTCCACCCCACATGGAAGTGACTTGATAAAATGCAATGCTTCACTTAACGATTCAGCAAAATGGTCTTGTCCATAAATCAACATCGATTCAAACCAATGCAATTGGAAAATGTCTGCGTGCTGTGTTAACTCTTGAATTATTTGTTGTGAATTGTACGATTCTTGCAAGCCAAACATCACCATGCGTTCCAATAAATTCTCTGCATGTGCGTAACGAAAACTATTGCCACTATGACGCCCTTCTGCACCCCGATAATCGCTATGCGCATCAAGATTTATACAGCCAATTCGTTTGCTGGAAAATGATTTGGATGCAGCCCGCAATAACGGTAATGCATTATTATGACCGCCTCCAATGACTATCGGAATTTTGTCCGCTTCTAAAATCTTTTGTACTATTTTTTCTACACGTTCATCCAATTCAGACACGACACTGCGAAGTATAACTAACTCGTCTTGTTTTTTCGCATCAAGCTTCGACGTCCGCTGCATTAAATCACTCACGTGAACTGCGCCGATAATCGCCAATTCATGGCCCGTAAAACGATCCGTACTTTGAATGTTCACAATACTTTTCACCGCAGCATCCCAGGCACTCCAGGCTCCGCCGCGTCCCATATTAGCGCGCACACCGATATCTTCGGGAATTCCCATCAATACGAATCGGGATGAGCAAGTTGAGAGATGATCTAATGAAGACAAAGTAGGCATACATTCACCTACCTTAGTTTCTCCGTCTCTTTTTGACACCAAACCACGAAATTGATTTTCAGAATAAAAGTCAACTAACGTGCTCATATCGTCATTCCGTTAATTAAAACTTGTGCAACAGGATTGCTGCCGAAGTGATAAGGAATCGCTGCCAGGTTTTTCACCGGATGAGAAATAATCAGGTTGGCTTGCTTACCGGGAGTTATACTTCCTAAAGTCTGATCAAGATTCATAGCATAAGCGCCATTAATAGTAGCCGCATGAATTGCTTCTTCCGGGGTCATGCGTTGTGCGATACACAAAAAAGAAATCATCTGATTCATATTGCCACTCGGACAACTTCCCGGATTGTAATCCGAAGCAACCGCAACAGGCAATCCAGCATCAATCATTTCGCGTGCAGGCGGCCATGGCAAACTGAGGAAGAAGGCTGCACCCGGCAATAATACGGGCATGGTAGACGATTTTTTCAGCAACGCAATTTCTTCATCGCCCATGTATTCCAAATGATCAACGCTGATTGCGTTTGTCCGAACACCAGCCTGCACGCCACCCGATTTACTCAGTTGGTTAGCATGCACCTTTGGAGTCATTCCATATTTTGCAGCTACTTCCAGAATGCGCACTGTTTCCTCTTCCGAGAAATAGTTGCGCTCGCAGAATACATCACAATAATCTGCAAGTTGTTGTTTACCTACTTCAGGAATGATAACATCAATCAATTCATTAATGTAGGCATCACGATTACCTACATGTCTTCGCGGGATGGCGTGCGCTCCTAAAAATGTTGATTTTACCGTTATTGGAGCTGCATCGCGCAATTGGCGAATTACACGCAACATTTTCAATTCGGATTCCAGATCAAGTCCGTAACCGCTTTTTATTTCAATAGCGCCTGTTCCCAAATGCATGACTTCATTCAATCGTAAACGTGATTGTTCAAAAAGTTCATGTTCATCAATTGCCGCCATTTTATCCGCGGAATTCAGAATTCCACCACCACGTTTTGCAATTTCTTCGTAGGATAATCCGGTGATGCGATCTACAAATTCTTCTTCTCGCGTTGCTGCAAAAACCAAATGCGTGTGTGAATCGCACCACGCCGGCAATACAGCACCTTCGCCTGCATCAATTACTTCCAGTCCGGTCCAATCCGAAATTCCGCCCCAGGTTTCCATGGTTCCGTAATCCGCAATTACGCCATTTTCGATTGCCAGCCAGGCATCTTTCATCACCGGTAAGGATTTCATTGCCGCGCCCGAAACTTTACCCGGATTCTCGTCATAAACTCCGGCTAGAATTGAAATATTTTTAATCAGAACACGTTGTGTCATTTTCAGCGGTATTTTGAGCCACAAAGATTGTAATTATTGCGCGCTTATACCTGCTTATTCTAACTTTGTCCTATGGCCGGAAATTCTATTGGGCAATTGTTCAGACTCACCACCTTCGGAGAATCACACGGTGAAGCTATCGGAGGTATAATTGACGGTTGTCCCGCCGGACTTTTACTGGATGAAAATTTTATCCAAAGCGAATTAGATCGGCGTAAACCCGGGCAAAGTAAAATTGTGACACAACGAAAAGAATCGGACACGGTTCGCTGGTTGTCCGGGACTTTTGAAGGAAAAACAACCGGTGCGCCTTTGGGATTCGTGATCGGAAATGACGATCAAAAACCAAAAGATTACGAAGCACTCAAAAATATCTATCGGCCATCGCACGCAGATTATACGTACGACGCAAAGTATGGTTTTCGCGATTATCGCGGTGGAGGTAGATCTTCTGCAAGAGAGACGGCTGTTCGCGTTGCGGGTGGTGCTGTAGCGAAGTTATTGTTGAAACATGTTGGAGTTTCAATTTCCGCTTACGTTTCGCGCGTTGGAAATGTTGAGTTGGAAAAACCGTATCACGAACTGAATTTGAAATTGACCGAAACAAATTCCGTTCGTTGCCCGGATTCAAGCATCGCGGAAGCGATGATTAAGTTGATTGAAGAAACGCGCAAGGCAGGTGATTCGGTTGGAGGCGTGATATCTTGCGTAGTGACAGGTGTTCCCGCGGGTTGGGGCGAGCCGGTTTTCGATAAGTTGCATGCGGAAATTGGCAAAGCTGTTCTTTCCATCAATGCAGTGAAAGGCTTTGAATTTGGAACAGGATTTGCTGCTGCAGCAATGTCGGGATCACAACATAATGATGCATTCGTGCGTTTGCCGGATGGTGCAATTGGAACTGCAACAAATCATTCAGGCGGAATCCAAGGTGGTATATCCAATGGTGCGGACATTTATTTTAATGTGGCTTTCAAACCCGTAGCAACAATTATGCAACGCCAAAAAACAGTGGACGTTCATGCAACTCCTGTTGAAATGATGGGACGAGGACGACATGATCCTTGTGTGGTGCCTCGAGCTGTTCCAATTGTTGAAGCGATGACTGCTTTGGTGCTTGCCGATCATTACCTGCGTCATCGTACTACTCGTATTTAAAGTAATTAACGATTCCTCGGTTTTATAACACGTATTTTGGAATTTTATTTATCCCTCTTATGACAACATCATCCAAACCCAAAAAGTCTTTCATGAAACGATTGCTCAAGTGGTCGAGCATTACTTTTTTATTATTGTTGATCATAGTCATTATTCTTCCATTCTTGTTTAAAGACAAGATCATCGCCATCGCAAAGGAAGAGATGAACAAAAATTTGAATGCAACCGTAACATTCGGCGATTTCGATTTGTCCTTGTTTTCCAGTTTTCCTGACTTTCGTTTTACCTTGAAAGACCTTACTGTTGTTGGAAAGGGCGTGTTTGAGAAAGATACATTGGCAAAACTTCCTGAACTAAAACTTGATCTGAACTTGATGAGTGTCATCAGCGGCGACCAATATAAAATCAATGCGATTAAATTGGAAAAGCCGCGCATTCTGGCAAAAGTTCTTCCTGACGGAAAAGCGAATTGGGATATTACCATTCCATCAACAGACACTGCGGCAACATCGGCACCTGTCACCGAATCAAAGTTTGCAATGTCATTAAAATCATTGGAAATTAATAATGGTTATATCGTATATGATGATGCTCCGCTGGTAACGAAAACAATTCTTGATGGATTCACCTATGCTATGAGCGGCGATTTCACGGAGTCGCTGTTTCTCATGAAGAATGATATCAGTATTAGCAAATTCACCATAGCTTACGATGGAGTTACGTATTTATCTAAAGTAAATACCAAGGCGAAAGCAGATCTTGACATGGATATGAACAAGATGCGTTTTGAATTTAAAGACAATGAATTTGGCTTAAATGAGCTTGGATTTTCATTGACAGGTTTCTTTGCTATGCCCGGTGATGATTATGATATGGATATCAAATTTGCTGCGAAACAAGCGGAATTCAAGAGTTTCTTGTCATTGATTCCCGGCGCATTTACTGCAGATTTTGCAGATGTGAAAACTACGGGAAAACTGGCGTTTGATGCTTATGCGAAAGGATTGTACAGCGAGAAGCAAAATAAAATTCCTGCGTTTGGTTTGAATTTCTCTGTTGCTGACGGATCGTTCAAATATCCCGCAGTTCCTAAATCGGTAACCGATATCAATATCGATTGCAAAATTGCCAATGCAACCGGAGTTGATAATGACACGAAAATCGACGTCAATAAATTCCATTTAAATTTTGGTGGAAATCCTGTTGATGCGGAATTACATGTGGCAACTCCTGTGTCAGATGCGTCGCTGAATGGTTGGGTAAAGGGTAAGTTGAACTTAGCAACCATGCAGGAATTTGTGCCTTTGGAGAAAGGCGAACAGCTCACCGGAATTATAGGTGCTGATGTGAAGATGAAAGGTCGTATGTCGCAAATTGAGAAGGAGCAATACGATCAGTTCGATTGTCAGGGAACAGTTACAGTGGAAAATATGTTGTACAAAACTGCAACTGACCCGTACGACATGAATATCAATGCTATGAACCTGATGTTCTCACCACAGTTTGTGGAGTTGAAATCATTCAACGGAAAAATGGGAAAAACCGACATTAGTGCCAACGGTCGTATTGATAATCTGATGACCTATTTGTTCAAAGATTCTTTGCTAACAGGGGTGTTTACGATGAAGTCGAATTACGTGGACTTAAATCAGTTTACAGGTGAAGAAGAAACTGAAACGGCGCCTGCTGCCATTGCCGAAGAAGAAATGTCGGTGATTGAAGTGCCCGGGAATATCAATTTCACCATGAACAGCACTATCGGTAAATTGATCTATGACGACATGACCATTGACAATGTAGATGGACAAGTGGTTATTAAAGATAAAGCGGTTAAACTGTCCAATTTGAAAATGAATTTGATGGGCGGAAGTATGGTCATGAGCGGGTTTTACAATACCGTTAATCCAATGGTACCGAAAGTGAATTTCAATATGGATATTACCGATTTTGATATTCAGAATACGGCAAAAACTTTTAATACCGTGAAGTCGTTAGCTCCGGTAGCGGAGAAAACTACAGGTAAATTCTCTTCATCGTTGCAGTACGAAGGTGATCTTGATGCGAAGATGATGCCGATTATGAGCACGGTTAATGGCAAAGGAAGTCTGAGTGCATCACAAGTAGTTATTGATGGTTTCGAACCGTTGAAGGAAATTGATGAAGCATTAAAACTGAATAAGTTTAAGAAAGTAACTTTTAGTGACATCAAGAATTTGTCCTTCACGATAAAGAATGGAGACGTTACAACCGATCCTTTTGAGTTCATGGTAGGGAAATCGAAAGCGAAGATGGGCGGTTCCACTAATCTGGATCAAACCATCAATTATGTTTTGGATTTAGCTATTCCAAGAAACGAATTTGGTCCGGGAAATACAGCGTTGACCGGAATGGTGAACAGTGCTCAAGCGAAAGGAATTCCGGTGCAGTTGGGTGATGTTGTGAATGTTTCAGCATTGATTGGCGGAACAGTTACTAATCCTACGGTCAAGACAAATTTGAAAGAAGCTGCGGGCAATATGATGGATCAGTTGAAGGACAATGTAACTGCAGTGGTAACGCAGAAAGTGGATAGCTTAAAAGATGTAGGTAAAGAAAAGGCTCGTGCCGAAGCAGATAAAATATTGGCAGATGCTCAGAAACGTTCCGATGATCTGAAAGCTAAGCTATACAAGCAAGCAGATGATGCCAAAACAGCTGCATACGCAGAAGCAGACAAGGTGGAGAAGAGCTATAAGAATCCTTTGGAGAAAGCTGCAAAGAAAGCCGCCGCTGATGCGATGCGCAAAAAGGCTGATGATGCCAACAAGGCTGCAAAAGCCGAAGCAGACAAACAAGCACAAAAAAATATGGACGACGCTCGTAAAGAAGCGGATGCCAAATTGAAATAAATAGACACTTGTGCATAACTACGGGCAATGTGATTCCAATAATCGCATTGCCCGTTTTAATTTTAACTCGCCTGTACCAAAATGGCATGAGTTTCGTTATGTATGTACTGACCAATCATTTGATGATGCAACGTATCTTATTAATGTTTTGTTTTTCCTTGATACTACCTGTGTTTGCGGCAGCTCAGGATGATGATAAAGGTGAATCTTCATGTCCTGCTCCTGAAAATAAGGAAGCGTTGAAGCTCATGGAAAAGGCGAAAGATCGTAAGAAGTACGATTTCAATCAGCGACAAAAACATCTGGCAGATGCACTGGCATTGGAGCCGGATTGGGCGGAAGCAAATCTGATGATGGCTAACATGATCATGAAGAAAGCTGTGGCAGACGGTTTGGGTGACAATTATCCGGGAGCTAAAAAATTCCTGAAAGCCGCAATTGACGCATGTCCTGAAGGTGGTGCAGAACCTTATTACTTGTTGGGAAAACAATATTACATCGAAGAAAAATATGCGGAAGCCATTCCGTATTTGGATAAGTACGTGAATTACGAAACAGATGATGCCAAGAAATTAGGCAAGGATTATGAGTTCAATGCGGCTCAAGCATCGGAAATGTTATCGTGGTCGAAATTTTATGTGGATGTCAAGAAAAATCCAAAACCGTTTAATCCTTCTCCTGTTCCCGGTATTTCCACAGAACGCGATGAATACCTTGCCATCATAACGCCTGATAATACTATGGCATTATTTATCCGTCGTGTTCCTATGAATCAGATGGATCGCGTATGGCAATCACAAGGTATAGTGGAATTGTTTTCATCTTCCAACCGCCAGACCAATGGGCAATTTGAAAAAGGTGGAGCTATGCCTGCTCCATTCAACAAAAATCCGAATGAAGGTGGCCCTACAATGACTATTGATAACAAGCATTTGTACTACACCATTTCAAAAGAAGGAACGTCTGGAATGAATACAGATATCTACACCACCGATTATGTTGATGGGCAGTGGACGGAGATTCGTTCCTTGGGTGATAAGGTAAACGATCCGATCTGGTGGGATTCGCAGCCATCAATTTCTGCCGACGGAAAGCATTTATATTTTGCCAGCAATCGCCCTGGTGGACAAGGTGGTATAGACATTTACGTTACACATAAGCAACCTGATGGTTCATGGGGTGTTCCGGTGAATCTAGGTCCGAAGATTAATTCTGCAGGTGATGAGAAATCACCGTTCATTCATTCCGATAGTCAGACGTTGTATTTTTCTTCTAACGGTCATCCCAGCGTTGGTGGTTATGATATTTTTTATGCACGTGCCGATGAAAAAGGAAATTGGAAAACGCCGGTGAATATTGGAATGCCTATTAACACAGAGGGAGATGATATCGGATTCTTCGTAAGCACTGATGGCGCAACAGGTTTTTTCTGTTCGAATACTTCATTGCCGGGTCAGGTTGGTGGATACGATGTTTACCAATTCGATTTGTATAAAGAAGCACGTCCTGAAAAAGTGGTGATTCTTACCGGGAATATTCAGAATAAAGCAGGCGCTGTTTCAACCGGACCTGCTGAAGTTCAGGTAACCAATGTTCGTACGAAGGAACAAACATCAGGTGTTGTGGATACTGCTAATGGAAGCTTCGCTGTAGCAATCAAATTGAAAGAGCCGGATGATTATGTGGTGACATTGAAAAAAGATGGCGCCGCATTTAATTCTCAGTTAATCACCAACACCACGCAAATCAACGCAACTAAAGTTACCACTAAACCTTTGGAAGTACAGCCGGTTGAAGTAGGAGGGCAATACACGATCAACGATATTAATTTTGCTTCCAATTCGGCAGTGATAGAACCATCATCGCTGGTAGTTCTGGAGCAATTTGCCCAATACTTGAAAGAAAATCCGAACATTAAAATTGAGATTCGCGGTCACACAGATAACGTGGGCGATGATAATCGTAACATGGATTTATCCAACGAACGCGCCTTTGCGGTGTTTGAAATTTTAACTTCAAAATATGGTGTTCCGCGCGCGCAGGTCAGTGGCGCTAAAGGTTACGGCGAAACCAAACCTATTGCGGATAACAACACCGAAGTAGGCAGAACGAAAAATCGTAGAACTGAATTTGTGATTACAGATAAGTAGGAAGCATAGTATATAGAAAAGGAAAAGCCCGAATTGAAGAAGATTCGGGCTTTTCTATTTGGAATAACAGCAGCGAAGAAAGCAGACCAATAAATTCAAGCCGCTGCAATCCTTATTTCCTCCCGGAACGTTCCGTTTGAAGCGGAGGCGTTGCTTACCGGTGAACCGGAAGGGAATTGGTGCGAAGAGAGACGTGATGTTTCAAGCTGACGCAACGCGTCCCCTTCGACTTTATGAGGTTGAAATTCGTGAATTCCGGTTAAATTTCCCAATGCCGGACCAATTAATTCTGAAATGTGCGAAATATTACCTTTTCTCATATTTTATATTAACTAATACTATATATATTGAATGTTAACTTCGAAATATTTTTTACAAATATAGTTAAGATTAATAAATAATCAAATAAATTATTATATTTGCCTATAAATATTTTTATATGGCACTTTCAGAACGAATTCGAAGTATTCGCAAGCACCGGAAATTAACGCAAACCGAAATGGCGACGGAGTTGGGAATTACACAAACTTCTTTATCGCAACTCGAAGCGGGAAAAAATGGAATTTCTTATGAAGTGTTTAAAGCATTGTGCGAACGCTTCGATGTAGACCCGACTTGGTTAATGGATGGCGTAGGTGAAATGTATCGCTATGCGCACGCAACCAAAAAGTCTGGATCTGTAATGCCGTTGGTAGTTACCGTTGAGTCGGACGGTGATGAGAATATCGTGCTGGTTAATGCGAAAGCTGCTGCCGGTTATTTGCAGCGCCAGCAGGATCCGGAATACATGGCATCATTGCCGTCATTCCGATTGCCGGGCTATTACGGTAAAACTTATCGCGCGTTTGAAGTGCAAGGTAATTCTATGTTACCCGCAATTGTTCCCGGTGATATATTGATCGGCTCTTATGAAGATGCGTTGTCGCACATTAGAAACGGTTCATTATATATAATAGTGCTGCACGATGGTAGTATAGTAGTAAAACGGGTTCGTGCATCAGGTTTTAACCGTTTCGAATTGTCTTCCGACAATAAAGAATACCAACCTTATGAGGTAAGCGCAGAAGAAATTGCCCAGGTATGGCAAGTGGAAGGTCGTATTACACGCGAGTTTGCGCGTCCCGATACGAACATTCAAAATGGCTTAACTGCTTTGGAGCAACGTCTGATTGATCTGGAACGAAAAATGAATTCATCAGAAGATAACAATTAATCTCAGCTATTATGAATTTATATGTCACTCAATTAAAACGCAGTATTGCCGAGAAGTTGCAGTACATCGATGATGCAGAATATCTCTCTTCACTCGACGCTATTTTAACATATGAATCCTACGCCATGAAGGCGGAAAAGAAAAAAACGCGTGCCTGGATGGAACGCTTCCTTCGTGTTTTTCGCAGGAACTAGCACTGCATGATGTCGTTAATAAACTGTGAAAACCCAAAATTCACGTGCGCGGCTCATTTTGTACATTTGCAGCCATGCATGAAATGATAGTAATTCTTGATTTCGGTTCTCAATACACACAACTGATAGCACGTCGTGTGCGTGAACTGAATGTATATTGTGAAATTCACCCCTTTAATAACATTCCCGAATTAACCGATCGCGTTAAAGGTGTAATCTTGTCCGGAAGTCCTTACTCGGTTCGCGACGAGAAATCACCGCGACCGGACTTATCCGCTATCCGTGGAAAATATCCTTTGCTGGGTGTTTGTTACGGCGCGCAATTGTTAGCACAAACTAATGGAGGCGAAGTGTTGCCTTCAAAAATCAGAGAATATGGTCGTGCTAACTTGGCTTTTGTAGATCGCTCCGATTCATTGTTCGACGGCATTTCAGATCACTCTCAAGTGTGGATGTCGCACGGCGATACAATCGCGAATGTGGCCGAGGATTTCAAAATTGTTGCGGGAACAAAAGACGTCAAAGTCGCCGGTTATCGCGTTGGTGTTGAAAAAACCTGGGGTATTCAGTTTCATCCGGAAGTGTATCATTCTACAGAAGGTGCGCACCTGCTTAAAAACTTCGTAGTTAACATTTGTGGCTGCACACAAGATTGGACTCCCGGATCATTCATCCAGGATACCGTCAATGATTTGAAAACAAAATTGGGTAATGATAAAGTAGTTTTAGGTTTATCCGGAGGTGTGGATTCTTCGGTTGCCGCGTTGCTATTGCACAAAGCAATCGGCTCCAATTTGTATTGCATTTTCGTTGACAACGGTTTGTTGCGCAAAGATGAATTTTCGAAAGTTCTGGAGTCCTATAAACACATGGGGCTTAACGTTAAAGGAGTAAATGCTTCCGGACGTTTTTACAGTGCGCTGGCTGGTGTTACTGATCCTGAAGAGAAACGTAAAATTATCGGTCGCATTTTTATTGAAGTGTTCGACGAAGAGTCGCACCTGATTGAGGATGTGAAGTGGCTGGGTCAGGGAACTATTTATCCCGATG
>JBIJCF010000062.1:0-7631 GCA_044344795.1 Bacteroidia bacterium
TGTTATTGAATCGGTTTCTGTTAACGGACCTTCAGCTACAATCAAATCGCATCACAACGTTGGTGGTTTGCCGGAAACGATGAAATTGAAAGTTGTTGAGCCGCTGCGTTTATTGTTCAAAGATGAAGTGCGTCGGGTAGGCGATGCTTTAGGATTGGAACATCCGATTTTACATCGTCATCCGTTCCCCGGACCGGGATTGGGTATTCGTATTTTGGGCGATATCACTGAACAGAAAGTAACGATGTTGCAGGAAGCCGATGAAATTTTTATTGAAGGTTTAAAACGCGACGGTTTATATAATCAGGTTTGGCAGGCCGGCGTTATTCTTTTGCCGGTTCAAAGCGTTGGTGTGATGGGCGATGAACGTACTTATGAAAATGCGGTTGCATTGCGTGCGGTAACATCAACAGATGGTATGACTGCTGACTGGTGTCATTTGCCTTATGAATTTTTGGCACGAATATCGAATGAGATCATTAATAAAGTAAAAGGAATCAATCGTGTGGTGTACGATATTAGTTCGAAACCACCGGCTACTATAGAATGGGAATAGGCAAAATGAGAATATTAATCTCCATCTTGATTTTGTGTTTCGTTCAGGCCACTTCATTGTTGGCTCAGGACGGGATTAAGAAGTCAACCAAAACCGTTTTGGTGGATGGGCGAAAATTCTATGTGCATAAAGTTGAAAAAGGACAAACTTTGTACGCAATAGCCAAGGCATACAATGTAACAGTCAATGATATTGTTGTTGAAAATCCAGATGCGTTAAACGGCATAAAACCCGGGCAGGAATTGCGCATTGCGATTGATAAGCCGGTGGTGAAGAAGACTCCTGTAACTTCAATGGATACGGGTAATTATTTCATTCATAAGGTGGAAGCAGGGCAGACGATGTACTCCATCACCAAAAAGTATAACGTTACAGAACAACAAATACTGGCATTAAATCCTGAGGCTAAAAACGGACTTAAGGCGAGTATGGATCTGAAAATTCCGGGGAAGATTCCTGTTAATATCGCTCAAATACCTAATGTTATTCCTGATACAGTTGCAGTAAAAGCAGATCGTGATACGGTTGCTATCTTGAAATCGGAATATTATGTGGCATTAATGCTGCCATTGCAATTGTATAGTCTTGACCAAATTAATGTGGACGACATCAAGAAAGGTGAACAAACCATGAATCCAAAGCAGGAAGCTGCAATACAATTTTATGAAGGTGCGTTGCTTGCAGTTGACTCTATGCGTAAAGCAGGCATGAAAGTAGAATTATATGTGTATGATATTGATGAAAATGATTCTGCAAAAGTCATGAAACTCATGAAAGGTGTCGAATTCGATAAAATTGATTTGATTATTGGTCCATTGTCTCCTAATATTTTCACACCTGTTGCAGCGCTTGCAGCAGAAAAGAATATCGGAATTATTTCTCCGGTATCTCCGGTGAATAAAGTGTTGTTCAAACAACCAAACGCCATTAAGATGTTCCCATCAACCACAACGCAAATGGAGGTGATGGCCGACTATGTTGCACAAGAACATAAAAACGACAACGTAATTCTTATAACGAATTCATCGCCTAAAGATTTGCCGGCTATTGCTGCGTTTAAACAACATTACAATTCCGTTTCAGGACGGGATTCTGTTATAACTGTGCGAGGAACTTCGGGACTTGATGCTAAACTTCAGCGCGGTAAGAAGAATATCATCATTGTTCCTTCCGGACAACAGGCATTTGTATCGGATATGTTGCGTGCTTTGTATTCACTAACGGAACATCACGATATTATCGTGTATGGAATGCCAACATGGATGAATTATGATAACATTGATATGGATTATCTCGATTCTTTGCATGTTCGTTTTGCATCACCTTATTATGTCGATTACTCGGCTTCACATCCAAAAAGCGTAATCGGAAAGTATGCAGCCAACTTTAGCGGTGATCCGGGATCTTATGTGTATTGTGGATACGATGCAACACTTTACGGCCTTTCTCAGTTAAAAAAGGGCGGACGTAATTTTTTTAAGAAGGCCGATTCGCTTCCCGTATATAATGGAACCCAACAGCAAGTGAAATTGATAAAACCCGAATCCCAAAGCGGATTTGAGAATAACGGAGTATTTATTTTGGGAGTGGTCGATTTTACGTTGGTGAAGTTGAAATAGCTATGAATCGCGAATCAATTGTTGAGGAATTAAAATCACTGCAGGATGCAATTTGTGCAGCGTTGGAGAAGGAAGATGGTAGCTCAAAATTCGAAGAAGAATTATGGGAGCGCGAAGGTGGAGGTGGAGGAAGAACAAGAATTATCCGTCACGGCGCTGTTATTGAAAAAGGTGGTGTCAACTTCTCTGCCGTGCATGGTCAATTACCCGAAGTTCTTGTTAAAGAACTTAAATTGGATTCATCTGATTTTTTTGCAACAGGTGTTAGTATCGTAATACATCCTAACAATCCGCATATTCCGATAATTCACATGAATATTCGGTATTTCGAAGCCGGTAAAGGCGAATGGTGGTTCGGCGGAGGAATAGATTTAACACCACATTATATTATTCCGGAACAGGCAAAGTGGTTTCACGAACAACTTAAAAATGTTTGTGATCAATATGTTGATTCTTATTATCCGCGTTTTAAAAAGTGGGCAGACGATTACTTTTTCATCAAACACAGAAATGAAACCCGCGGAATTGGTGGTGTCTTCTTCGATCGGTTAAATGGCAAATCGGGGAGAAGCAAGCAAGAAATTCATGATTACTGGTTGCATTTGGGTGAAACATTTGCACCGATTTATGTGCATTTGATGAATATTAATAAGTCGAAGTCGTTTACACCGGCTGAAAAAAACTGGCAGTTAATTCGACGTGGTAGATACGTGGAATTTAATCTGGTTTATGATCGCGGAACAAAATTCGGCTTGGAAACTAACGGTCGTATAGAATCAATTCTTATGAGTTTGCCGGAATTAGCGTCGTGGCAATATAATTACACACCTGATAGCCAGAGTCTTGAAGAGCAAACTGCCCGATTATTGCGGAAAGACATCAATTGGATTGGCTGGTCGAAATAATTTTCAGATTCGTGGGCAACCTTTTCAAAATTCATCGTACCAAAACTTGATTTTGTCATATTTGTAATGTAGTTTAGTATTCTGATTAGCAATCAGACCTCCTTAACCTATACTACATGAAGCACCTTTTACCTGTTCGATTTATTGTTCTACTGTGTGTTGGAATTCTTTATGTGACTCCTTTTACAAGTGCAATTGCACAAAATAATCACGTACACGGAACCGATCCGATTTATGGTGATTCTTTGGATGGATTCGATCCGAACAAAATCATGCAGAAGGCCAACCAGAAGGGTTTACAGCCGTACGAAGCTGCCTTGTACATGGGAAAATGTAAGCGTGAGTACATTGATAGAAAATACAATTTGAAGCAGCAAAATGCTTCAAGTACAACAGCATCTTCTAAGCTAACTCCGCTAAGTTCTCAGGTAATGCCACCATGTACCAACATGAATTTTGAAGCAGGAAATTTTAATGGCTGGACCGGAAGTATTGGTGATAACAGCTTGAACTCAAACGGACCGCTTCAAAATATTGTACCGGGAATTTTTAGTACAACGATGGATGCTGCTCTTACTGATTGCAGCGCACGTCATACTATCATGTCTGCGGCGGGTGGAAATGAGCCTTGTGGCGGTTTTCCGGTTGTTGCACCGGGTGGAAATTTTTCTGTTCGGTTAGGACAAACGTGTGCCAATTATCAGGGTGAAATTCTGGAGCAAACATTCACGGTTAGTACCACTACTACTGCGTTTACGTATCAATACGCTGTTGTTTTAAATGATGGTGGGCATTCTGCAGGTGAACAACCGTATTTCAAAATAGAAATGTTCGATCAATCGGGCAATCTCATTCCTTGTTCCCAGTATTTCGTTGAAGCCAGTGGAATTATTCCGGGATTTGTGCAGTGTGTTGCAGGAACATATTACAAACCTTGGACAACAGTAAACGTTGATTTACAGGGGTACGTAGGGCAAAACGTTACCATCCGTTTTACAGCAGCGGGTTGTATTTATGCAGGTCACTACGGTTATGCTTATGTGGATGCATCTTGCTTGCCATACGCAATTGCGCTGTCAGACTCGCTGTGTGCAGGAAGTTCCATTACGTTGACCGCGCCGGCCGGTGCTCAATCATACCAGTGGAGTACCGGAGCAACAAGTCAAACGATTACGGTCAGTAGTCCGGGTACGTATACGGTTAACATGATTTCCGTGACTAATTGCCCCACAGTTCTATCTGTAAATGTTGGGCAATACCCAAATCCTGTTGCCTCATTTAACGCGACAGTTCCACCTTGTCAGGCCAACTACACGTTTACAAATACAAGCACCATAAGTAGTGGCTCCATGACATATCATTGGGATTTTGGAGATCCGACTCTCACGAACGATACGTCCAATCTCACTAGTCCCACGTTTACATATCCTAATCCAGGAAACTATACGGTTACACTGATAGCCACAAGTGCGTCCGGTTGTTCCGATACAGTAACGTTTGTGGTTAATGCAGGTAATGGTGGTCAGGCTTCATTCCAGGCAACAACGGAATGTCTTAACAATCCTACTTCGTTTACGGATCAATCCATTGGAGCAAGCGCATGGTCTTGGAATTTTGGTGAACCTTCTTCCGGTCCGAATGATTCTAGTAACGTCCAAAATCCAACGCATACATATGCTGCGCCGGGTACGTACACCGTAACGTTAACTGCTCAAACCAATCCGTGCCCATCAACATTCACCACAACAATTACCGTAAATCCTCTGCCTTTAGCGGCTTTCAGCTTTACGCAGAGTTGTGTGAATAACGACGTGACATTCACGAATAACTCCAGCATTGCAAACCCGGATCAAATTACCGGTTATTCTTGGAATTTCGGTGATCCGGCATCGGGCGGTAATAATATATCTACTTCAGCCAGTCCTACACATACGTTCAGCGGACCGGGTACGTATACAGTTATTCTTACAGTTACTTCAAATAACAACTGTCAATCGACAATTTCTCAAGTGGTTAACGTTGGTGTCACACCAACTGCGGCATTCACGGCTACTTCTGTTTGTACAAATACGCCAATGCAGTTCACTAATAATTCATTGAATGCAAATACGTATTTCTGGAATTTTGGTGATCCTGCGGTGAACACAGATACGGCTTCATCTATGAGTCCCGCGTACACATATACAACTGCAGGTAATTATACCGTGATGCTTATTGCAAATCCGGGATCCGGTTGTCCCGATACAACAACATTGCAAGTTAACGTTGCTCCGGGACCAGCTGTATTATTTGCAGCTCCACCTGTTTGTGAAACATTCACAACCACCTTCACCGATCAATCAACGATTACAACAGGAAACATTACCAATTGGTCATGGGATTTTGGTGTCGGTTCCATGACTTCAGACACCAGCAATATCCAGAGCCCAACATTCGTTTATCCAACCTCCGGTTCGTTCACTGTAACCTTGACTTGTACTTCTAATAATGGTTGTTCCACAACTTATACTCAAGTAGTAACTGTTAATCCGCCTCCTACAGCGAATTTTACTGCAGCGACAGTATGTATCGGAAATCCTACAACATTCACAGATTTGTCCGCATCTGTATCGGGTAACGTTACTAACTGGGTCTGGGATTTTGGTGATGGATCTCCTTTCGGTAACACGCAAAATCCAACGCATACGTATGCAAATGATACTACGTACAATGTGACATTGATCATTCAAAATGCAAACGGATGTATTGATACGGTTACATTGCCGGTTGTTACGGCACCTCAACCTGTTGTTGAGTTTGTGGGCGATAGCTTAATGGGTTGCCCGACTCATTGTGTGAATTTCACTGACATGTCAACAATTTCTACCGGATCAATTACGGGATGGATGTGGGATTTCGGTGATGGCTCTCCAACTGCATTTACTCAGAATCCTAATCATTGTTATTCACAGCCGGGTTCATATGATATTACCTTGAGCGTAACTTCTGGTAATGGTTGTGTGCAGTCGTTAACATTGCCAAGTTATATTACCGTGTATCCTTTTCCCAACGCTAGTTTCAATGCTACTCCGCAAATAACAACGGTATTACAAACCAATATCAATTTCACCGATTTGTCCGGTGGTAATCCTATTGCATGGTCATGGAATTTTGGTGATGGATCAGTTACGAATGACATCTCCAACTTGCAGAATCCTGCTTACACATACAGCAACGAATATGGATCAATATATTCTGTAACGTTAACGGTAACTAATCAATACGGTTGTACGGATGATACTACCTTGAATGTTGAAATTACTCCGGAGTGGGCATTTTATATCCCTAATACTTTTACACCAAACGGAGATGGTAATAATGATTTCTTCTTCGGACAAGGATTCGGAATTACGTCATACGAAATATGGATTTTCGACCGTTGGGGCAATATGATATTTACCACAACGGACATCAATAAAGGTTGGGACGGAACGGTTCAAGGTAAGAGCGGACAGATTTGTCAGATTGACACGTATGTTTGGAAAGTTGTGTTGACGGATGTATTCAATAAACGCCAAAAATACATTGGGCACGTAAACTTAATTCGATAAGATTGTGAAAGAGGGAATTATTTCCCTCTTTTTTATTTCCAATTCCGGAACTATATTTGTGAGTAATACTAGCAAATATGAAGAAACTTATCATCAGCGCAATTGCAACATTATCCTTTGTTGTATCCTTTGCTCAATACACACATACCGATTACGCTCCAAACGGAAATAAGCTTGCTCAAGGGCAATACAATGCTAATCCTAACATTCAGCCCGGCGATAGCAAAGAAACGATTGCTCAGAAATTGTCCGGTGTTCACAAACAAGGTGTTTGGAAGTATTGGCACGATAACGGGCAATTATCTGCGGAAGAAACCTATGATAACAACGGTAAACCAACCGGCGTTTGGAAAACGTATTACAATACAGGAGTTATTGCAACTGAAGTCAATTACACGACCAATGTTGCTAAGTATTACTATCCAACCGGTAAAGTTTCGGAAGAGGGAATGGTTGATACACAACAACGCAGAATAGGTACTTGGAAAGGTTTCCACGAAAACGGTGCAGTAAACTACACCGGTTCATATAACAATTCAGGTGCTAAAGCAGGAACGTGGACATATTACTCACCCGATGGCGTTGTAAGCGGAACTGAGAGGTTTTAGTGCGTTACATAAGTTTTATGATAAGGTCTGTCTAACACAGACCTTTTTTAATTCAACTTCCAGCTAATTTCCGGAACCACAACTTCCAATTCTCGCAAGAATTCATTGTCCGGGCGAACGCGCATTTTTCGAGAAGGCATCTCAATGCGTAATTGTTCAACCTGATCGTGAACTGCAAATCGGATTGCTGTATTTCCGGGATATTTTAATACCACACCGTGTAAACGATCAATCATATCATCACTGAGGTGCGGTAATGAAACCTGAAGCATGATTTGTTTCACTTTCTTCTCTAACATCTCCGTCAATAATTCCATCGCCACAACTTTCACTTCCAAATTTTCGGCATTCTG
>JBIJCF010000044.1:0-22064 GCA_044344795.1 Bacteroidia bacterium
CACAAACAACCCCGGCGTAAGAATAAACTGCTTGTACTTCACGTAATCATCTCCAAACAAAGCAAATTCATGTGTACCGTCGTAATCCTCTAACACAAAAGTTCCGAACGGTTTACCGGTTTTTGTCATACGGTGATTGACAGCGGTGATTAATCCTCCTAAAGTCACTTCATGTCCTTTCAAAGGTTTTAAGTCTTTGATGTCATTTAGTTTCTGTTTGCAAAAGGTGGTCATTTCTGTTTTGAAATCATCCAACGGATGCCCTGACAAGAAAATTCCGATCACATCGCGTTCTGCTTTTAATTTTTCGAGCGTTAAAAATTCTTCAGTTACCGGGATTGCGGGTTCAGGCATTTCCAAAGCACTGTCTCCGTCACTCATATCAAACAAGGAAACCTGTGAAGAATTTTGTCCTTCCTGATGCTGTTGTCCGTAGCGAATAATTTTTTCTAGGAACGTCATTTGTCCATCTTGCTCGGCCTTGAAATAGGTAGCGCGATGAAAACCTTCAAACGAATCCATGGCTCCGGCATAAATCAAATTTTCGAAAGTTTTCTTATTTACGGCGCGCAAATTGACACGTCGCACTAAATCGAACACCGTTTTGTATGGACCATTTTCGCCACGTTCTTTAATAATCGCTTCTGCGGCAGCTTCACCAACGCCTTTGATAGCACCCATTCCGAAACGAATTTCTCCTCGTTGGTTAACGCTGAATTGTATCAACGATTCGTTCACATCAGGACCCAATACCGGAATTCCCATGCGACGCGATTCCTCCATAAAGAACGTAATCTTATCGATGTTGCCGAGGTTATGCGTTAACACCGATGCCATGTATTCCGCAGGATAATGAGCTTTTAAATACGCAGTTTGATAAGCAACGAATGCATAACACGTTGAATGCGATTTGTTAAATGCGTATTGTGCAAATGCTTCCCAGTCGGTCCAAACTTTCTCACAGATTTTTTCATCAAGACCTTTGGCCTTAATGCCTTCCATGAACTTGCCTTTCATTTTGTCTAGCGTTGCACGATCTTTTTTACCCATCGCTTTACGCAAGACATCGGCATCACCTTTTGTGAATCCGGCCAACTTCTGCGACAACAACATCACCTGCTCTTGATACACCGTGATACCGTATGTATCGGCCAACAACTCTTCCATTTCCGGCAAGTCGTATTTAATGGCTTCGCGTCCATGCTTACGTGCGATAAAATTCGGAATGTATTCAATTGGCCCAGGGCGATACAAGGCATTCATGGCAATCAGATCTTCAAATTTGTCCGGTCGTAAATCCCGTAAATACTTCTGCATGCCTGCAGATTCAAATTGAAACGTTCCATTCGTTTCTGCACGCTGATACAATTCAAACGTCTTTGAATCATTTAAGGGAATAGAATCAATATCGATGTCAATTCCGTGATTCATTTTAATCATTCGCAATGCATCACGAATGATGGTCAATGTTTTCAGACCTAAAAAGTCCATCTTAATTACACCCGCATCTTCGATTATTTTTCCTTCGAATTGCGTGATGAGCAAGTTGGTCTCCTTTGATGTGGCAACCGGAATAATCTCTGTTAAGTCGGATGGCGCAATTATAATACCTGCTGCGTGCAATCCTGTGCCGCGAACTGATCCTTCTAGTACTAATGCTTCTTTAATTACTTTGGCTTGAAGATCATTTCCTGCAGCTATCTCCCGCAACTTCTTCACGTTGTCCAAATCTTCACCGCCTAATCCTTCTTTTTCCTTCAACGATTTTTCTCCATCAAGAGGAGCGGTGATGACACGATTCAATTCAATGCCCGGTTTATCCGGTACTAATTTTGCCAATGCGTTCGACTGATCCAACGGCAAATCCAACACGCGAGCAACATCTTTAATGGACATTTTTGCGGCCATTGTTCCGTAGGTCACAATTTGCGCTACTTGACGCTGACCGTATTTTTCAACGACGTAATCAATTACTTTTTGTCTTCCTTCATCGTCAAAGTCCGTATCAATATCGGGCATCGACTTACGATCAGGATTAAGAAATCGCTCGAACAGTAAATTGTATTTAATCGGATCAATATTCGTAATACCTATGCAATAGGCTACTGCACTTCCCGCAGCAGAACCACGTCCCGGGCCTACGAATACGCCGATATCTTTACCATGATTGATGAAATCCTGAACGATGAGGAAGTATCCCGCAAAACCCATTGTTTTAATGGTGAACAACTCGAAGTTGATGCGTTCCTCAATTTCGGGAGTGAGTTCCTTGTAACGTTTGTAGGCTCCTTCGAACGTTAGATGCTTCAGGTATTCATCCTGATCCATAAAACCGGATGGAATAGTGTAGTGGGGCAGAAGTATGTCGCGCTTCAGTTTCAGCGGCTCTACCTTGTCAACAATTTCATTGGTGTTATCAATAGCTTCAGGAACATCAGCAAACAACTGACTCATTTCCTGCGTGGTCTTGAAATAAAACTGATCGTTCCAGAAAGCGAATCGTTTACCTTTCATAGACGAATCATCATCGGAAAAATCTTTAGCGGAAGGTGTGCTTTGTTTTTCACCGGTGTTGATGCACAATAAAATATCATGCGCGTTAGCATCTTCAACATCCACATAATGCGAGTCGTTAGAGGCAATAACTTTTACATTGTATTTTTTTGCCCATTTCAGCAACACTTCGTTTACGATATTCTGTTCAGGAATATCATGACGCTGTAATTCGATGTAATAATCTTCACCGAATAAATCGAGCCACCATTTAAATACTTTTTCCGCTTCTGCTTCACCTTTGCGAATGATGGCACGTGGCACTTCTGCAGCCAGACAGCACGTGGTGGCAATAAGGCCTTTGTGGTATTGAAGAATCAGTTCTTTATCAATTCGCGGATACTTACCATACAATCCTTCAATGTAGCCGAGCGAGCAAAGTTTTACCAGATTACGATAACCCTCCGCATTCTTAGCTAAGAACAATTGGTGGTAACGCACGTCGCGTTCATCACGGGTAAACTGACGTTTCTCTCGATTTTCTACCAAATAAAATTCGCAACCGACAATTGGTTTGATGGTATTCGGATTATCGGGCGTATTGTATTTACCGGCTTCGGCAACAAACTTGAATGCACCAAACATATTACCATGATCAGTAATAGCAATGCCGCGCATTTTGTCTGCAACTGCTTTTTTGTACAAATCACCGATAGGTGCTGCGCCGTCAAGTAATGAGTATTGTGTGTGAACGTGTAAATGGTTGAATTGCATACCTCTGCACAACTAAATGAAAACTAATAATGCGATCTTAAAGATACTTACAAGCCGCTTGGAATGCAGCTTTCAGAGCTAGTATGTTGTAAACAAATTAGCTGGCTTTTTCAACAAATAGTATAGAATTTATCCGGTATACTACTGAGCAATATTCTTACTTGCCCTTTTAGAAGTAGCTCAGAATTCAACAATAGCTATGCGCGAGAACTATTTTAATATTCGAAACGAATTGCACATGCGTAACATAGACCCTCGGTGCCTGGATTTGAATTTATTCAGCGTCCAGGAAACAATTTGATAGTAATCTTCCCGTGTTTCCAACACGGAGAAAATATAGTAACCTTCGTTACCGTCAATTTCACTGGTGATTTCTGTCTGAACACCAAGATATCCCTGAGTACTTTTTATTTTTTGCATGGGCGAATGTGTGATAACATGCATATTATTCTCGAATGCTGTCAGCACCAATTGTGCGTATGTTTGAACGGGTATTGCCTCTTTGGAGGCACTGTCAAATCCATTTTCCAGAAATACCTTTTTAATCTCTTCTTTGTTTTCTCGGATACAGATGGTGTACAACTCTTCTTCTTCCCATTCATACTGCAACGATGCTACCGGATTTAATTCAGTAGTTGGTTTCATTCCGGCGGGAACATCAATACTATATGCGTTCAATGCTCTAACCGTTTGCCACTCTTGTTCATTATTGACACACGAAAGCAAAACAATAGAAACAAATACCACCGAGAAGTGGGCTGCAAAAAGTAATTTCTTCATGGGTTATTTTATCGTTAAACCACAGCGTATGCCGGGTGTAAATTCCATCATCATTGTGGGTTGGATACGCATACTCAAATCGTCGCTTACGTCAAATGTAAACAAGTGTGCATCTACAGCTGCATCCACCACATTTAATGTGCACAATGCGACCATGCCAACAACCGTTAAGTCGCGATAACGCTGATAGAAGTTTTTCAACGTTACAAGATTATCGTCGTTGTATTGGGGGAAATTGTCAATAGTTGCAGGGTCGTCATCATAGCGATAACGTAACGCGTTACGATAGGTTTTGAACTCGCGATGATTGAAATAAAAACCATATCCCAAACCTGCAAATCCCGCATAGATTATGGGAACTTTCCAATATTTCTTATTGTAGACTTGGCCTAAGCCGGGAAGACAAGCACTATATATTGCTGCTTTTTTGGGAGAATGTGCCGGTTTTCCTTTTACAAGAAGTGAGTCGCTTGGATTTTTCTGCATCATGTATTGCGCCTGAATGTCACAGGAAATAATAAGCGCAATTATGGTTACAAAAAATCTCATTCCATTAAATATCTAACGCATCCAACAAACGCTCCAAATCTTCCTGATTTTTGAATGGGATGATGAGTTTACCTTGACCGTCGTCGTTACTCTTTAACTGAATTTTCGTTTTGTACTGCTTGTTTAAACTTTTCAGTTTATCGGCGAATAATTCATCCATATCGCCTTGCAAGTTTTTGTGCTTAATACGCGGCTCAATTTTCTTCACGTCACGCGCCAATTCTTCCACTTCACGCACTGATAAATTTTCTTCTACTGTGCGATGATACAAATCGATCATATCGGTTTGCTTTTCGACATTAATCAATGCACGTGCATGTCCCATGCTGATCATCTTCTCGCGAATGCCTTTCTGAACTTCAGCAGGTAATTTCAACAAACGCAGGTAATTGGTAACTGTTGCGCGTTGTTTGCTTACTTTTTCTGCAAGTTGTTCTTGTGTCAAACTGCATTCATCAATCAATCGTTTGTAGCTTATGGCAATTTCAATGGCATCTAGGTTTTCGCGCTGAATATTTTCTACCAACGCCATTTCCAACATCGCCTGATCATTAGCAACACGAATGTAGGCGGGGATAGATTCCAGTCCGGCTAATTGCGATGCACGGAAACGACGTTCACCGCTGATCAATTGATATTTGTCATAACCCATTTTCCGTACAGTAATGGGCTGAATAATGCCATGTACTTTAATGGATTCAGAAAGTTCCTGAAGCGCTTGTTCTTCGAAATGTGTGCGCGGTTGAAACGGATTGGCTTCAATTTGTGCCACCGGAATGTTGGAAACAGACCCTGCGACAGCACCCAACTCACCACCAAGACGATTGTTAGAAGTAATGTCTGTGTTGGCATTCTCTAACAATGCGCTCAATCCCTTTCCTAATGCGTTTCTTTTCGTACTCATGATGCTCCTTTATTTTGACGACAAAGTCGGCATTCAGCCGACTTCCTTCGCGGTTGTATTTATTGTTGCGTATTATCCTTGCGTAATATTGATGATTTTCTGTTCGTCACTCATGCGAGTCAAATTATTTTTCTGCAGCACCTCACGAGCGAGATTCAGATAATTGATTGCTCCTTTGCTTGTAGCATCATGCATAATGATGGTTTCACCGAAACTCGGCGCCTCTCCAAGTTTGGTATTGCGTTGAATAATGGTATCAAATACCATAGACTGGAAATGCGTTTTTACTTCTTCCACCACCTGATTACTCAAGCGTAAACGAATATCATACATCGTCAGTAAGATTCCTTCAATTGCCAAATCAGGGTTCAAACGACTTTGAACAATTTTTATAGTATTCAATAATTTACCCAAACCTTCTAGTGCAAAATATTCGCATTGCACAGGTACAATCACAGAATTCGCTGCAGTTAGCGCGTTAACGGTGATCAAGCCAAGTGATGGAGAACAGTCGATAATGATAAAGTCATATTCATCTTTCACTTTTTCCAACGCCTGTTTCATCATCTTCTCTCGATTCGGCAAATTGATCATTTCAATTTCTGCACCGACAAGATCAATGTGAGCAGGAAGCAAATCCAAATTAGGTGTTGACGTCTGAAGAATAATATCTTTTGGATTGCGGCCCTCAATAATACATTCGTAAATGCTGGTCTTCACGTTCTTCGGGTCGAATCCCACTCCTGAAGTTGCATTTGCTTGCGGATCCGCATCAATCAGCAATGTTTTATGTTCCAGCACAGCAAAACTTGCTGCCAGATTAATAGCAGTTGTAGTTTTACCAACACCGCCTTTTTGATTTGCTATAGCAATAATTTTTCCCATGTAACTATCGTTCCAACGCGTTATTTAGTAATCGTTTCACCGATATTCATCAGTGTAAGTTTTTTGCCCGAGCGTTCAAATTTTTGAATGGCTTCAGACGAATCAATCTTGATATAACCAAAAGTGTCGTAATGCATACCGATGATATCATTGCACTTAATGAAATCGCTAGCAATGATTGCATTGTCCACGCCCATGGTGAAATTGTCGCCCAAAGGCAACAGTACAAAATCAACTTTACGATACTCTCCTATTAGTTTCATATCGTATGTTAACGCGGTGTCACCGGCGTAATAAAAATTTCCTTCTTCACTTTCAATGACAAATCCCATCGGATTGCCGCCATACGAACCATCCGGCAAGCTGCTGGAATGCACGGCAGCTACACATTTCACTTTTCCGAAATCGAACATCCACTTACCGCCGGTATTCATCGGATGCGTAGATGTAACTCCTTGTTTATTCAGCCACTCGTGAATTTCGTACGCACAAATTACTGTAGCGCCGGTTCGCTTAGCAATTGCAACTGTATCTGCAATATGATCCATGTGGCCATGAGACTGCAGAATAAAATCAGCCTTAACGCTGTTCACATCAATATGCGCAGCTAACGGATTTGGCGAAATGAATGGATCAAACAATAAGTGTTTTCCCTTTATTTCAATTCCAAAGCAAGAATGTCCGTAAAAAGTGATTTTCATAATCTGTTAAACTTTTTTAATGGCAACTTGTTTCGAATGAGCATCTGAAACCAAATTCCGTTCTTTGTGCCGGTAAAAAACCGTGTGAAGTTAGGGAAATTAGAGGTAATGGGTACGAAGGAATTTTGAACAAAACGCTGATAAAAACATAATCGACTGATGATCACAATTATTTCAGGAACTAATCGTGCCGGAAGCCGCACTCGAATTGTTGCGGAACACTACAGCAAAATGCTGAAGGCTAGAGGAGAGGATCACAAGTTCATTACACTTGAGGAATTGCCCCGCGATTTTGCTTTTACGTATTTCGGGAGTCAACAAAGCGATGACTATAAGCACTGGATTTCAGCTAATATCGGAGCAGCTGATAAGTTTGTGTTTGTTGCACCTGAATACAATGGTTCATATCCCGGAATTCTGAAAATGTTCATCGATTCCATACATCCAAGTTTGTTGCGTGGGAAGAAAGCAGCTTTGGTTGGATTAGCAGACGGTCGTGGAGGGAATCTTCGAGGATTGGATCAATTGAGCGGCGCATTTCATTATTTAGGAATTACCGTTTTGCCTAAACATGTCATGATTTCCGGAGTTGGTCAATTGATTCAGGACAATCACTTATCGGATGTCGCGGTAAGCAGCGCCTTGGAAGCTCAAAGTGCAGAATTGGTCAAAATGTAAGGGCAATGAAAAAGTTATTTTATCCTGTAATTATGTTTTGGGGAGGTTTAACAGGTTGTAAAACAGAAGTTAAGCGTCCCGAATCAATAACTAGTGATATGCCTATGCCTACCGTTTATTCTGTAGCTCCGGCAATAAAATTGATCAATGGTTTACCGCTGGATTGGAGCAAATTCAAAGGCAAGAAACTGTTAATTGTGAATACCGCATCCGAATGTGGTTATACACCGCAATATGCTGAACTTCAGGAACTATATGAGAAGTACGGAACCAAATTGGAAATAATTGGCGTTCCGGCGAATAATTTTGGCGGTCAGGAGCCGGGAGCTAATCAAGACATACGATCCTTTTGCGAACGCAATTATGGCGTTAAATTTACGATGACTGAAAAAGTGGAAGTCGTTGGCGATGAACAACATGCGCTATATCAGTGGCTGACTTCGCCTACCTCAAACGGTTGGAATGAAAGCGTTCCGAATTGGAATTTTTGTAAATATTTGTTGAACGAGAAAGGCGAACTTATTAAGTTTTATAATTCTTCGGTTTCGCCACTGGATAGCTCCATTATTTCGGAGTTATAAGCATAGTTCCAACTTGAGAAGTCTGAAGTTCCTGCTAACCATCCGCATATTTTAGCAGTTCATCGACTACTGTTGATTTGTTCAAAAGTTTGCACATTTTTTTGTTCCGGACTAATCGATTTAGACGCTGTATTGCTTATCTTTCGAACGGCTAAACATCTTTACAGGAACACTTAAATCTCGGTAACATGCAACACATGCTACGTGTACTTATTATTTTATTGCTATTTATCGGCGTTCAGCGCACTGCGGAAGCCTGTCACGGGGTAGCTTTGGTGAGTCCGGTTTTTACGGTGGGCTCATCCAGTGTAACCATCAGTGGTAATTCAGATCCGGCGACGTGTGGTTGCGGTCCGTATTACATGGAAGTGCAATTAGCATGCTTCAGTGCTGCTAACTATGCGCCTGTAATTCCGACTTGCAATGCAACTACCTGGAACACTTATCCTTTTTACCGTTCGGGATTGAATATCCCAAATCCGATGGCAGATAATTGCGTATTAGAACCATATTTTCCGGTTACAATACCCTTTGCTCAGCTATGTCCAGGTACAGTATACGTTTTGCGTGCTCGCGAGCGGGTCTGTGGTTCAGGAAGCGCAGGTCCTTGGACGCAGAATTACACCTTTACAACTCCTGGCCTTGCACCAACATTTGGCTTGAGTGCTGCCGCATCTGTATCTCCAATTTGTCCATCCACCCCTGTGCAGTTGTCCGCGACAATTTCTGGAAGTGGTGGATGCGGAAATGGAACACCAACATTTACTTGGCAGCCCGGTAATTTGACAGGTCAGACGGTTACTGTTTCACCTTCTGTTACTACGACTTACACGGTAACTGCGGCGGGTGGCTACTTGAATTGCTATTCTGTTCCGGCAGCAACTGTTCAGGTTGTGGTAAACCCTCCTCCGACGGTTGGAACCGCAAGTGTTTCGCCGCCTACAGTTTGTGCAGGAAGCTGTGTTACGCTTTCTCTTACCAGTTTTACCAACGGAACGATCCAATGGCAATCATCGCCCAATGGTATTACGTGGACCAATATAGTTGGAGGTACCACGAATCCTTATCAGTTCTGTCCTGTTACTGCGGCTATGTTCTTCCGTGCGCAGATTATCGGAGCTCCTGGTTGTGGTACTGCAACATCAAACGTGGTTTCCGTTGGCGTGACTCCGGTTCCGGTTTTAACAATTACGCCGGCAGCACCAACAATATGTGTTGGACAAAGCATTACTCTAAACGTTACAGGATCTTCCGGATATACATGGACAGGGCCTAATGCATTTTCAGCCTCCGGCTCCAGTGTTACGGTTACGCCTAACACCACAGCAACTTACACCGTGACCAGTGGCGGTTTATGTCCGGGTAACCAAACGGTAACGGTAACGGTTAATCAATTGCCGGTAATCAACTTTGCTCCGCCTTCCGCATCTATTTGTGCGGGTAATTCTGTTACGCTGGATGCAGGTGCTGACACCAACACTTATGTATGGACACCGAATAACTCGCTTACCGTATTAACACCATCAGGTGATCAGGCTTCTGCTTCACCTGCAACAACTACAACGTATAACGTTACATCTACTTCACCTCAAGGCTGTGTATCGAACGATGTTATTACGGTAACGATTAATCCGAATCCTATATTAACATTGTCTGATGATTCGTTGATCATTTGTCCTACGTCAAGTGATACTTTAACAGTTTCCGGTGCTACAAGCTACACTTGGACTCCATTAATTGGAGCTACTTTATTACAACCTGACGGTTCTGTAGTAGAATTTGCGCCTGCAACAGCAACAACATACTCTGTTATTGGAACTTCCGGAGCTGGATGTTCAGATACAGCGGTTGTATTTGTTGATGTAACGAATAATATTGTGGTTAGTGCCGGTGCTGATGACAGCATTTGTCCGGGACAATTCGCTTCATTAAGTGCGTCAGGTGGAACACAATATTTATGGAGTTCTACAGATCCTAATGCGATTATTAACGCAGGAAATACCGCTAATCCAACTGTTTCTGCAAATGCTACCGCATTGTTTATCGTTGATATCACAAATCAATATGGATGTTACGGAAGAGATACGATGCAGTTGTTTGTTCGGCCTTTACCTGTTGTGTCAGCCGGTATAGATGATTCTATTTGTATTAACGATAATACAACGTTGAATGCTTCGGGTGGTGCAGGTTACAGTTGGACAGGAAGCAACATCAATAGTGGCGCGAATACAGCCAGTCCTAATGTTTCTCCTACCGCAACTTCAAATTATGTTGTAACAGTTACCGATGCCGCAGGCTGTGCCAACACTGATACCGTAACGGTTGTTGTAAATCCATTACCTGTGGTTAATGCCGGTGCCGATCAAAGCATGTGCGGCAGTTGTGTCAACCTGAACGCAACAGGCGGTGTGCAATACCAGTGGACTCCTGCAATGGGATTGAATAACCCTGCTATCGCAAATCCTCAGGCTTGCCCACAAATGACGACAACGTATTCAGTTACTGTTACTGATGCCAATAGTTGTGTGAATAGCGATCAAATGACCGTTACGGTTTATCCTCCTCTTCAGGTGGTAGCAAGCCCGAACGCCTCTATTTGTCCGGGCGGTAATGCAGCATTAAGTGCAACAGGTTCAGGTGGAGATGGCGGTCCTTATATATACGCATGGAGTCCTGCGGCCGGGTTATCTTCCGCTACAATAGCGAACCCAACTGCATCACCTGTGGTAACTACAACTTACGTAGTCACTGTTAGTGACGCTTGTGGTTCTCCGGTGTCAACAGCAACGGTAGTAATAACGGTCTTACCTTTACCTGTGATCAGCGTTACGCCTTCCGTAACTGAGGGTTGCGCGCCTGTATGTGTTGATTTCTTAGGTGCTTCAAATCCTGCTGCAGGTTCTGTTGTTTGGGATTTCGGCGATAATACGACTTCTACTAACACCGATCCTCAACACTGTTTCCAGGCTGCAGGTTCATATAACATTACGTATACAGTTACGGATATTAATGGATGTGTGAGTACAATTAATTATCCGAACATGATAACGGTGCACCCGAATCCTGTTGCAGGATTTACGGTATCTCCACAGGTAACTACCATTCTGAATCCGTTGATTACGTTTACTCCAAACTGTATCAACTGCGATACGACAATTTATTACATGGGAGATACGTTGGATCAGGTGATCACCAATAACGGTAGTCCGTTCGCATTTGAATATCAATCTCCTGGAACGTACACTATTGTTCAATATGTAGTTACTCAGCACGGTTGTATCGATAGCACTTCTGATTACGTTATTATTGAACCGGATTATTCGTTCTACGCACCAAATGCATTCACTCCCAATGCTGATGGTATTAATGATATTTTCTACGTGTATGGCGAGGGTATTCAACAGTCAAATTTTGAGTTGTTCATTTTTGATCGTTGGGGCAATCAAATTTTCTTCTCAGAAGATATTACTAAAGGATGGGACGGAACGGTGCTGGGAGGAGGGAAAATTTCTCAGATTGACACTTATGTTTGGAAAGTAAACTTTGTTGATATTAACGGCAATAAATATCGTTATATCGGCCACGTTAATTTGATCCGGTAATGAATTAATAATAGCATTAAAGGGCTTCGTGTGAAGCCCTTTTTTTATCCGATTATGCAGCGTACGGTCATCATTAAATTTTTTCTAATCGTTTCACTCACTGTATTGAGTAACTTTTTGATTGCGCGTTCGGAAGGTGATGCACTTTTAACAAAGCGTTATCGCCTTGCTGATGTGTATTGGTTTGCAGATGGGTATAGTTTCGTTGAAAAAATTCAGATTGCTGATGGATTGAAATATAGACGAACTGATTACTTCTTTCGTTCAGAAACAATCAGATATTCTCAATCCGGCGATTCTATATCGTATGAATTCCAAAATGGAAGTCAATGCACATTTAATTGTAATAGCTTCGGATTCGATCGTGTAGTTCGTCATTCAACTTCAGATGTGTTATTGCCTTCGCGTCCATTAATTCAGCAATCGGAAATTCAACGCAGTAGCACTTCAACAACGGATTTGTTGTACTCCACTTTTTTAGGTGGATCTGATACCGATGAGCCCGCTTCAATTGCGGCCTGTGCTGATGGCAGTGTGGTGGTGTGCGGACGAACAGCGAGCGTGGATTTTCCTGTAACAGATACAGTAACTTACCGTGGTGGATATGATTTATTCGTTGCCAAGATGAGTGCAACCGGAGCACGCTTGTGGGCTTATTATTGGGGAGGTTCGGGTTATGATGCCGGTTGGGATGTTGAGGTGCAGGATTCTATAGTTGTAGTAATTGGCGCTACCAATAGTAATGATATAATGATTCCCGGAGCCTTTCAAGATACATTGGCGGGAAGTTATGACGCGATAATTCTAGTGTTGGATACATCAGGTGTGATGCTACACGCTACCTTTTTTGGTGGAACAGGTGGAGAGCAAGGTTTAGGTGTAGCCGTTAGTGATAATTTTGATGTGATCATTTGCGGTTCCGCTACATCATTGATATTGCCGATGTCCGCTTCCGGTTTGTATCCCAATAACAACGGGACTTTGGACGCATTCATCTGTCGAATGGATATTAATTTACAGCCGCAATGGTCGACATTTTTTGGTGGAACAGGAGGTGAGGACATTCATGATGTAGTTATCCTGAACAATCAGGAAATTGCATTTTGCGGAGGATCTTTCAGTAATAATTTTCCGACAACTTCAAATGCGTATCAACAAGCTAACATGGGCATTCCGGATGTTTACGTGGTGCGATTGGATATGAATGGCGCATTATTATACTCTACTTTAATTGGTGGAAGTGCAAATGAAGATGCCAACGGAATTGCTGCTGATAGTGCGGGTAATTTGTACATCACCGGCTTTACTTATAGCGCGTTGTTCCCAATTGAAGGTCCTGCTATACAAGCGAACTATTCAGGCAATGGCGATGCGTTTGTATTCAAGATGAACACATCAGGAAATGTAGTTTGGAGTACATTTTTAGGAGGCTCATTGATGGATGCAGGAATGGATATTGATGTTCAAGGAAAATATGTGTACTTGTCAGGAACCACGGAAAGTCCAACATTTCCGGTAACTCCGGGCTCGTTTAGCGATACACTTACCGGAGGTAACGACGTATATGTGCTGAAGTTGGATACTGCGGGAGCGTTGGTGTTGGGTACTTTCGTGGGCGGATCAAATACCGAATTTAATGCCGGTTGCACCGTTACTGCGGATACGGTTGTATTTATAACAGGAACAACGTATAGTGCAAATTTCCCTATTTACCTGGCTTGGGATGCACAGTATTCGGGCATTGGAGATGGATTCGTAACCGCGGTTGATATGAGTTGGACACCTTTTACTTCTGCAATTAGCGGAAGCGAATCTTTCAATTCTATTCTCGTGTATCCGAATCCAGTTCAAGATATATTAACTATTGAAAATTTGCACCCGGGACGATTAACCGTGTTCGATGCACGTGGGAGAATCTTGTTCGATCAAGAAATGAATGAAGGCACAATACACCTACATACAGGTTTGTGGCAGTCGGGAATTTATATTGTGCAAAGTCGGAACGAACAAGGCGTTTTGAAATCAATTAAAGTGGTAAAATAAATTCTACTTAAAGTTCCCGAACTGCAAGGGTAAATCATAATCGTTTCCACGAAGTACATTCATCACGGCTTGCAGGTCATCAATCTTTTTTCCGGTAACTCGTACCTGATCATCCATTTGCTGGGCGGTAACTTTTAGTTTGGAGTCTTTGATGTCCTTGATGATTTTACGCGCAGCATCCTTATCAATTCCTTGCTTAATCTTGATGTCTTTGCGAATAGTATTACCCGAAGCTTCGTGCGCTTTACCTTCATCTAAACTACGTGGATCGAGACTTTGTTTAATCATACGCATACGAATAACATCGATGATTGATTTCAATCGCATTTCATCTTCGGTATGAATATTCAACACCATATCTTTCTTATTCAATTCAATAGTGGTTGCACTTCCCTTGAAATCAAATCGTCCCAAAATTTCTTTACGTGCCGAATTGATGGCATTATCAAGGGTTTGCGGATCAAGTTTGGAGGTAATGTCGAATGAAGCCATAATTAGAGTGAAATATACTTTTCAAAGTTAATAGTTCCACAGCTGCAATTGCAACTCTGTAGTGTAAAGGATTCCGCAGGTAATAGAGGAGTAGTTCATTTGCTGAAGACGCGCGGCGTATAGCTCCAACTGTTGCTTATACGAATCGTTGGGTTCGCCGGTCTTATAATCGATAATAATGATTTCGTTTGTTTTTTTAATGACGAGATCAGGTCTTAGAATACTGCCGTCTGTACCCAGCAGTTCAACTTCCGGTAGGCATGTTCCACTTTCAAGTAGGGATTTAAAATCAGTCATTGTAAAAATTTCATGCAAGCGACCTCTCAATTCTTGCTGCATAGCAGTATTCATTTTACCCAAGTGAATTGCTTTGCGCAATGCGGCATCGACATCATTTAGCAGCAACGATTGTTCCAGTAAATAGTGCAACAGTTTACCCATCCTACGTGGTTGGGAATTGTCGTCCCATTCTTCTACACTGCGGGAATAGATTTTAAGTTGTTGCTCCCAATTGCCTGCTTTGCTGTATGACTGAACGTGGCTTGCAACGGTTTTCGTTTGATCATGTGTGGGCGCAGCAGGAGATCCGTATGTTGAAATTCCGTCTTCTGATGTGATGGCCAGATTTGCTAATGCTTTCTTCACCACATGCGAAGCGGAGGTCATAGTGTCCTTCTTAATCGTTACGTCATCGTAGAAAACGTACAATCGCCTTTCTGCCCGCGTCATTCCTACATACAGCAAGTTTAAGTTATCCAGTAATATTTTATCATTCTCCCGAACGATCGCTTCTTCAACAGAGCTCCACAACATCTCTTGGGTATTATTGACGACGGCTACTTTCAATTCCGGTATTAATGGATCGTTCAGGTCAACCCATAAATCGCCGGGTCTGGAATTATGTTTCCAATTAACGTATGGCATTATCACCACCGGGAATTCTAATCCTTTTGATTTATGAATAGTCATTATTCTAACCGCATCAATACCCTCCGATGCACCAACAGCGGCTTTTTTACTGCGTTTTTCCCACCAGTCGGTAAAGCTTGTTTTTCCCGATTTACGATTAACAGTGAATCGGAATAGTTCGTCGAGGAAGAAATTAACGTAACTGTCATTTAACGATTGGCCATATAACCATTGCTTCAATTTTTCACCACGTCGATAAACTGACAATAACTGCAATTCATTGAGTTGTAATTCCGGAATGAGCTGTTGTAACAAAACTGCAAATGACGAAAAGGAGCTTAGTCCTTCTTCTAACATGTCATGTGACACGCTATGTTGTGGTTTTGAAATGCTAAGCGCGGTTACAACCTCGAGCATGAGCTCTTTATTTTCTTTTTGCTCCAGCCACTGAAGTAAAGCAGCCAGTAATTGCACTTTGGGCTCATGAATCAGTAACAACGATTCATTAGAAATAATGGGAATATGATGCTGCGAAAGTAATTGCGCCAAAATCGCACCTTCATTGTTTCTTCGCACCAAAATGGTAATATCACGATACGCCCAACCTTCAGCTTGTAGTTTTATAATGGCAGCTAACGTAGCATCAGTATGCAGGTCTTCATCTTTTGATATTTCCAGCGCCCGCAATTCTACATAGCCATCTGTTTTTCCTGAGCCTGCAACTTGCGCTGCGTTATGATAAATGTTCTGTAAATCGGAATGTAAAAATTGCGCACATTGGTCAAAGAACATATTGTTGAATGCCACTATTTCTGCGGCACTTCTGTAGTTGCTGCCCAACAACACTTCCTGCGCGTTACGCCCTAACGCTTTTTCTCGCTCACGAAGAATTGAATTGTCTTCTGCATGGTTAAGTTTTGGTAATGCATTAAACTGTTCGATGTCACCTCCACGCCACCGATAAATGGCTTGTTTGCCGTCGCCAACCACGATGGATTGATTTCCTGATGCAAGTCCGTTTTCAATTAAAGGAACAAGATTGAGCCATTGTAACGAAGACGTATCCTGAAATTCATCAATCATAAAATGATCAAAGCGTTCACCTAATCGTTCGAAAATGAAAGGAACAGGTTCTGTGTTTACAATTTCGGCAATACGCTTGTTGAATTCAGAAATGTGCACGATGCCATCCTGCGTCCTGAATTCCTCCATGATGCGATCAATTTCACGGAGTAAAGCCAACGCAAAAATGTTTCTCGCAATCTGCTTCCGTGTAATATATAACGCTGCATCTGCATCCAGTGTCACAAGTCGTTGTGCAATATCTCCAAGTGCTTGAATATGCGGTTGCATATCTTGTTGGGATTTCTTCGTGGCAGCCAACCAACGACCATTGCTTATGGTATCAGTAACGTAATTGTTACGCGCCAGCAAGGTTATGCCGTCCTGCTCTTCGTTTAATTTCATAAACCAATTCAAGATTCCCTTCTTGCCTTGGTAGAAGTCCTCCGCTTTTAACTGATATCTGTTACAATAGCTGATAGCTTCTTCCGACAAATTCGCGACTTGCTTTGAAAAGCTTTCTTGTGCTTCACGTATCTTCTTGTAAATGGCAACAAAATCATCAATTTCCAAATCACGGATTTTCGACAATCGCAAAAATCCCTCTTCGTTTAACAGGTGGCTGGTGAATTTTTTCAATTCCTCATCCACTTGCCATCCGCGTTCTTCATCCACACGCGATTCACTGAATTGTCTCAGTAGTTCGAGAATATTGTCTTTTGCAACCAAGCGAGACATCAACACATTCACTGCTTCAGCCGTCATTTCTTCTGCATCCAGCTCCAACTCGAAGTTCTGAGGCAAATTCAGATCATGTGCAAACGCTCGAACGACGCGGTGTGTAAAGCTGTCAATGGTGCTAATGCTGAAATCATTGTAATGATGCAGAATATCGTGTAGGAGATTTTTTGAACGGCGTTGTAATTCTGCTCCATCCAATTGCATTTCATCTTCCAGCACGCGTGCGAGGGTAGAGCGTTTGGTGTTGGTATTACTAAGTTCCACTAACGCCTTAATGACGCGTTCCTTCAACTCTCCGGCGGCTTTATTAGTAAAAGTTATCGCCAGAATTTTCTTGAATTTTCTTGAATTCTGCGCATTATCGGAAAGGGCAATCATCAAATACTCTTTGACAAGCGTAAATGTCTTTCCGGATCCGGCAGAGGATTTGTAAATCGCGAATGTCACCTGATAAAGTTAACAATGTGAAGGAGGATTTGCACTTTGAGAACGTTATATTTGTTAATACTCAATAAAAATTCATGAAAAAGATTTCCTTCTTTATTTCACAGATTATTTCTGTTGCGCTTTTGGCTCAAGCTCCATTGGCAACTAATCCGATAGTTGACGCGCCGGTTCCGCAATATCCCGTTATCATCAACCCGGGAAGTTGTGTGCCGAATCAGTTGCTTGTTATGTTCAAGCCGGAAGTGTCTTTAGGTGATGTTCAGGAGGATTTTGCGAAGGCAGGATTTGCCTTGATTAATGCTGAATTGGCGTCCAAAACCATGCGTATTTGGAAGTTGACTTTTACTGATGGAGTGGGAATGGAGTCGTTGTTGAGTGCGGCGAAATCTTGTCAGACTTTGCAGATGGCGCAGTTTAACCATTACGTTGCACCTCGAGAAACAGTCCCTAATGACACACAATTCGGAACGATGTGGGATATGAAAAATACCGGTCAGAACGGTGGAACGATAGATGCTGATATTGATGCTACTGATGCTTGGGATATCACAACCGGTGGATTAACTGCTACCGGCGACACTATAGTTGTTGCTGTAATTGACGGAGGTTTTTCGTTAAGTCACCAGGATTTAAATTTTTGGAAGAATTACAATGAAATTCCAAACAACGGAATTGATGATGACAATAATGGATACATCGATGATTTCAACGGTTGGAATGCTTACAATAGCAATGGAAATATTACCTCAGACAATCATGGAACTCACGTAGCGGGAACAGTAGGTGCGCGTGGTAATAATAATCTGGGTGTGGTTGGTGTCAACTGGGGCGTGAAAGTGATGGCTATTATGGGATCTTCCGGTAATGAAGCAGAAGTAGTGGAAGCATACTCATACGCTTTGGATCAGCGTAAGTTGTACAATCAGTCGTTTGGTGCTGCGGGTGCATTTGTTGTGAGTACAAACTCCTCTTTTGGTGTGGATGGGGGCCAGCCTGCAAACTACCCTATTTGGTGCGCGATGTACGATTCTATGGGTGTGTACGGTATTTTATCGGCTGCGGCAACAGCCAACCAAAACTGGAACATCGATAACGTGGGTGATATTCCAACTGCTTGTGCAAGTCCGTTTATGATTGCCGTTACCAATACTACTCGCTTTGATGTGAAAACAACGGGAGCAGGTTACGGGGCAACAACTATTGATTTAGGTGCACCGGGTTCTTCAATTCTTTCCACAACCAACAACAATGGCTACAATACATTATCAGGGACTTCAATGGCGACACCGCACGTTGCAGGAGCCGTTGCACTAGTCTTATCTGCAGGCTGCCCGGCATTTATCAATGATTACAAAATGTATCCCGATAGTTTTGCTGCTATTGTTCGCGACATGATCTTGGATTCTGTTGATGTGTTGTCGTCTCTTAATGGCTTATGCGTAACTGGCGGTCGATTAAATGTATACAGATCTGTCCTTGCGATGGAAAACTATTGTTTAACAACGTCCGTATTTCCTGCAACAACAGGTAATTTACAATTAGCGCCTTTAGTTCCCAATCCTGCACAGAATGAAGTGCAGATTCAGTTTGATGCATCGGGAGCTTCGCAGGTGCAAGTTACTATTACCGAACTAAGCGGCAGGATAGTGTCGCGTGTTACACACAGTGCAAATGGAGGAATAACCACACAACGTTTGGACGTGAGTGTATTAAATGCCGGGATGTATGTGATTACCGTTGAAGCGAATGGACGCGTGTCGAACGGTCAACGCTTGATCAAACAATAATTTATAGTTCTAGTTTTCGAGACGTGAAGAGAAACTAACCAGTTTGTATCCGTTCTCCTTGCGCGTTTCGTATACTTCCATGAAGTCGTCGAGTGTTTCGCATTTGTTTACGGCACTTGCCAAGATGTTATCATCAACAGCTAGAGTGGCAAACCATGAACCGTCTCCGTATTGAACAGACAGCAACTGATAGCCTACGTCAAATTTTTCTTTAATTGCCGGGCGTAACTCATCCCACGATTCGCGGATGATGTAGGCATTTTTAGTTTGACGTTTGCTCTTTACAAAAGAGCCCACCCAAAATCCTTGCGCATAAGCAACGTCTGCCAAATAAATATCTTTCTCCCACATGTTGCTGATGGAAGTTTTTAAATCATCCAATGAATTTTTGAAGGCATAACCACTATCCTCGTAGTCGCTATCTTTTAATAAAACAGCTACCCATTGGCCTTTGAAATAATCAATATTGACTAGGTTCCAACCGGCATCCCATTTTTCACGAATTTTATTTTTCAAATCTTCCACTTCTTCAGCTGTCACAAAAGTTGAATTTGAAATGTGATCAGAATTCATAAAAATACCGATCCAGGAATACGCGTGGTGACCAACCGCTATCAGGTGTGCTCCATCTTCCTTTTTTTCTTTAATTTTATTTGCAAGCGCAGACCATTCCTGCGTTCTGAAATAAGATCCGGAGGAGGTTTCTTTTACTTTTTGAAAACAAGCAATGATGTAACGATTGTCATTTTGAACCGGCGCAAACGAAGAATACGCGATCCAAGATCCTGTTAACAGAGAGACAATTCCGAGGGCAGCAACTAGTTTTTTCATGCGATTCATTTTATGATTGTATAACTCCAACATTGTAACGTTTCTTGATTGGGCTGTGGTCAGCCATTTCTATTCCCATAGATATCCATTTACGTGTATCTAAAGGACTTATGATAGCATCTATCCATAATCGTGCCGCAGCGTAATAAGGTGTTGTTTGTTTCTCATAGCGCTGTGTAATTTTATCTAAAAGCGCTTTTTCATCCTCAGGAGTAATTTCCTCTCCTTTAGCCTTTAGCGTGCTTACTTGTATTTGCAATAATGTTTTCGCAGCCTGAGCCCCACCCATAACCGCAATTTGTGCTGTCGGCCATCCTACAATTAGTCGTGGATCGTATGCTTTACCGCACATCGCATAGTTGGCAGCACCAAAAGAATTTCCTAAGATAATGGTAAATTTCGGCACAACAGAATTACTCATGGCATTTACCATTTTCGCTCCGTCTTTGATGATGCCTCCATGTTCTGATCGAGAGCCCACCATAAATCCGGTTGCATCCTGGAAGAAAACCAAAGGAATTTTCTTTTGATTGCAATTCATGATGAAACGTGCGGCTTTATCTGCAGAGTCGGAATAAATAACTCCTCCAAACTGCATTTCACCTTTTTTACTTTTCACAACTTTACGTTGATTAGCCACGATGCCTACAGCCCAACCGTCAATACGCGCATATCCGCAAACTATGGATTGACCGTATAACTTTTTGTATTCTTCGAATGAATCAGCATCCACGAGACGATCAATTATTTGGTGCATATCGTAGGCCTTATCACGAGTATCCGGAATTATGCCGAGAATTTCTTTTGCGTCTTTTGCCGGAGCTTTACCTGCAATTCGGTCGAAGCCGGCTTTTTCGTATGAGCCGATTTTGTCTAAGATATTTTTAATCCGATCGAGACAATCTTTGTCGTCGGAACACTTGTAGTCGGTGACACCTGAAATTTCGCAATGCGTTGTAGCACCTCCTAGGGTTTCGTTATCTATCGACTCGCCGATAGCAGCTTTAACCAAATAACTTCCTGCCAGGAATATAGTACCGGTCTTATCTACAATTAGTGCTTCATCACTCATGATTGGAAGATATGCACCACCGGCAACACAGGATCCCATAATAGCAGCAATTTGCACGATGCCTTCCGAAGACATAATCGCATTATTTCGGAAAATACGACCGAAGTGTTCTTTGTCCGGAAAGATTTCGTCCTGCATCGGCAAATAAACGCCTGCACTATCTACTAAATAAATTATTGGCAAGCGATTTTCCATTGCGATTTCCTGCGCACGCAAATTCTTTTTGCCTGTAATAGGAAACCATGCACCTGCTTTAACTGTAGCATCGTTAGCTACAACTATACATTGTTTGCCACGCACATAACCAATAACAACAACAACACCTCCTGCAGGACAACCGCCATGCTCTTCGTACATGTCATCTCCGGCAAATGCTCCAATTTCAACGGACGGAGCGTTTTCGTCCAGCAAATACGCAATACGTTCACGTGCAGTTAATTTCCCTTGCTCGTGAAGTTTGGCAATACGCCCCTTACCACCGCCTTCTGCAACCTTTTCCAACTTACGTTGCAAATTGGAAATGAGCAGTTTCATGCCGTCTTCATTCTTATTGAATTCCAGATTTATTTTTGAACCGGAAACTTCTTTTGCCTGTGACATAATTCGGTTATTTGAGGGCTAAAGATAAGTTATTCACGAATTTTAGCGCGACAAAGTAAAAATAGAAAATAAATAAGAGGCAGGACTTTTGAGCCTGCCCATTTATTATTTAGAATCCCGCGATTACGCTTAT
>JBIJCF010000045.1:0-21361 GCA_044344795.1 Bacteroidia bacterium
AACCCATATAGTACTGATGTTGCTGACGCTGTATTCTCGCAGCAAGTGACATTGGAAACGATGCGCGTTGCTCAAAATCAAGCTGCGGGAGAACTGCAGATAACTCTTGGTGCGGTGACAGTTCATGGCGATGAAGTTGTGATTCCGGATTACATGAAGCACTTGGGCAATGTTAGTGCAGCTCGTGAAATATCTTCAGCCCGATTGCCTTACTTACAGGATATATTAAATTGTGCCAAGAATTCGGGTAACTATGATCTCGTTATTTACTCGAATATGGATATTGCTGTGCAACCTTATTTTTACTTGGAAGTACAGGCATATTATAATCACGGTTATGATGCGTTTTGTGTCAATCGTAGGAGAATTGTAAACCAATACAGAAGCGTTACAGAGTTGCCTGAAATGTACTTAAATAAAGGCTTACCACATCCCGGACTGGATACTTTTGTAATGACTAAATCGGTGCTGGACAGATTAAATGTTGGGAAAGTCGTAATAGGCAGACCATACGTCGATATGGCTTTCTTGTATGCTCTTATCGCTGCTAGTAAGCGGTTTACCCTTATTGCTCGCAAGCAACTCACGTTTCATTTGGGGATGGAATTGGTTAAAGCGTGGGGGCCAAAGAACGATGAACATCACAATTATAGCGAAGCACGTCAAGTTATCAGTGAGGTATTTGATCAGTTGCAAATTGCAAATTTTCCAGGGGCAGGATGCGGTGTTATAAAACGACATTTCATCTGGTTAATGACGCCTTACTATCACTATCCTTCAATGTTCCGCTTGGACCGCAATCAAATAAAATCAACTAGAAGAAATGCTAAGGTGTATTCTTCGGATTGGAATTCGGGTTTGGAGAGAATTGTTCGGCTAATTTTGCCTCCCGATGAATTTTAATTGTTGTACTTGATCAAGTCTTTAGGGTTCAATATTCCCAAATAGTAACCCCACTTATAAAAATGCCTGATTCCTCCGCGAATAAAGCCGGGTAAGCGATATGACAACGGATATTTTTGCCCCAGTTGCTGCAGTTTCATCAGTGAAAAAATATTTCTGCAAATTTCATCTTTGCGATGTACGAAGTGCGGGTGGAGAATGTCTGCAATAATCACATAACGATCTTCATCACTGTTATTCCACGCTCGGTGATAATGTGCATCACAAAATAGCAGCCACTTGCCTTTTTCCCAACTTCGTTGTTCTCCGCGCACTTCTAGTCCGCAAACCGGTAGTGCTGCCGGAACAACAACGCCAAGATGTGCACGTATCATTACGTTGGAGTCGCCGTAATGTGGTTTAATTTCTGCATGTGCCGATAACTTGCTAATACTCGCTGACAACAACCCGGGTATAGATCGAAAAAAATCGTCCATATCGGGTGAGGCCTTGCATGCTGTGTAATTACGTATACCCCAGAAGTAAAAATTCGCCAGTTGCCACGACTCGGGAGTGGTGGGTAATTCTTTTAAAAAGTAAGGCTGCAGTGCTTCCGAATGCGATTTAACGTACTGATGAAAAGCACTTTCAAATGCCGGAAATCGAGCTTCGCTGGCTGCGACCCAGTCGTAGTTATTACGATCAAAGTACGCCGGATAAGTTCCACGGTAGGCGCCTTTGTAACTATACCATTCAGGTTCATTAATGTAGGGTGCCGTTTTCATGGTTTTGCGTTTTCAATATTTATGTCAAACCGTTCCTTTTGCGCATAGGGTAGTTGCTGCAATAGCTGAAGCCATACACGGTCTGCCGGGCGAATTGCAGACTGAAATACCACTTTTATAACACGACCGAATTTTCGGTGAAGCGTCTCACGAATACGTTTTGTTTTTGATAAAAAGGAATCACGTGTCAGCTTTAATTCAAGTAGTTGTTCGTCAAATTCACCTCGTATTTCGTAGCCCAATAACTTGTTATAATGCAGCGCTTTGATATTATCCTTACGTATCCGAATAAAGTTGGTTTCGTGTCCTATGGCGAACGATAATTCAGTCAATAATATTGAAGCAAAAAGAGTCCATTCGCTCTCTTTGTATCTCTTATCCCAGATAAAAATGCCTCCATTCTTAGTGATGTTTTTATGTTCATTAATCTCGGCAGCACTGATCAAACCAATAGCTATTTCGTTGTGCAAAATCACGAAGTAATTATGATACTCGGTATTGATCACTCGAAACCATTCCAGTTGCATCTCGGCAGTGATATATTCCTGATAAGCCATGTTATTTCGGATCTCCGGAGAATTCCTTGCAACTCGGATCATCTCCAGATCTTGCTCTTCAACATTGCGAAGCTTTATGCCGTAACCTTCAATGATCATGTGACGAATATACTTAATTCGTATTTTGCATGAATCTGACAACTATCATGCATCCAATTCTTTTCAAGATAAAATCACTGATACTGCGAACGTTTTACTTTAAGCTAGAACAGCAATTATTGTCGGGTAAAGCGAAAAAGTCATCCCAACTAGCACCGGTAGCACTCTTTACAACTCATAAAGCGGCATCATCTATTTTATCAGTTCGCTTGTCGCGGTTGATGTCAGAAAACGATTATCAAATAGCCGACCTTAGTTCATATTTCGCTAAAGTTGATCCTACGGAGAGATCACGCTTTTTGAACGATTCGTATTGGAGCAACAAGGTCTTCGCTGTTCCGGGTGTTTTTCATACAGCATTTCGTTATCCAACTTTGCAAGTTCCTGTACCACCTCTTAAAATTATTTTAGTCCTGCGTGATCCGCGTGATGTGCTGGTGTCGTATTATTTTTCGTTCAAATTCAGTCACCCGATACAAAACGAATTTGCTAAAAATCTTCACGATGATGCTACACGACTGTCTATTGATGAATTTGTTTTGCAGCACGCTGACGATTTTCTGCAACGTTACAATTCGTATGAAAACTGGATCGGGAAGCCAAATGTTTTATTCTTCCGTTATGAAGACCTGATAGCGCAACCCAAAGAAATAGAAACCCAACTTTTCGACTTTATAGGGATAGGTAGCAGTCAAATGACGCTTTTTGACGAAGATGATTTCAGTGTAACGGAAGAAAATCCTGCCCACCATAAACGAAAGGTTATTGCCGGAGATCATCGTGAAAAACTACAAAGTCAAACAATAATCGCGCTTAATAAAATGTTTGAAAGCCATATCCGGCAATTAAACTACGCGTTGTAATTATACCCGTTCGCGTACAACGTAGCCCGGTTTGCGATTCTGCAATTGGTATAATTTATACAAATAACGTCCGATTATCCCCATGCACATCATTAAAATACTGCCTGTAAACAATATTGCTACAATGAGCGCAGTAAAACCAATAGGAACATCGTAAATAAACTTTCTAATGATGAAGAGTGTTCCAATGCCAAATGTTACAAGCGACCCAATAAGTCCTAACCACGTCATTATTTGAAGTGGAACTGCGGAATGATTAACCACAATATCCAAATACAACCGAAATAAAGTTTGATACGAATAGGTTGATTGTCCATGCTTGCGCGCGTCGTGACGCACAGTGACATTGTCGTAATTGCTGGTATACCAAGACAAAATTTCATCAATGAATAACATCGTATTGTGGTGATGCGTATCAATTTTCTTCGCAACAGTTGCACGTATCAAGCGAAAAGAACTTCCTTCAACTTTGTTCTCCAGATAATGTGATGACTTTCTGACAAAATAACTTCCGGCATTGCGCATTCCTGAATGTTGCTTGCTTTCTGGAATACCATACACGACGTCGGCTTGCGTCTCATTATACTTAGCAATCAACTTCTCTATTTCTTCAGGCGGGTGTTGTAAGTCATCGTCCATCGTAACGATCAACTCTCCAGAGGCCAGAGAAAACCCACACACCAAAGCGTTGTGCTGTCCAAAGTTGCGAGAAAGGTTAACGCCGACAAGCTTGTCCCCATAATGTGCCTTTAGTCTGGTAATGGTCTCCCACGAATCATCCTTCGATCCATCGTTTACCATGATAATTTCATGCGGTGTATCCGTTAACGCCGCAGTGGTGCGTTGCAAAAGCTCCTCTAAACTTTTGGAACTGTTATAAACCGGCACTACGATAGAGACTTTTACACTCATTTGCTATCCAAGGTTAATCCACCATCCATAATTAATCCGGTGCCTGTAACCCACCGTGAAGCAGGCGAGAGAAAGTATAAAGCTGCAAGTGCAATATCTTCAGGTTTTCCCGGGCCTAACGGATAACGGGCGATGTGTGCATCCATAACTTCGGAAGAAGCATCCGCCTTGGCCTTATCGTACATAGGCGTAATTACCATTCCGGGTCGTAAATAGTTGGCGCGTATACCTTGATATGCATATTCAACGGCAATGGTCTTTGTAAAAGTTTCCAAAGCTGCTTTCGATGCACAGTAAAGTGTGCCGCCTTTATGCGGAAATTCAGATGATATGGATGAAAGAAATAATAATGAAGCGCGGTTATTAAATTTCTTTAAACGTAGTATTTTAGAAGTAAGTAGCACGGCCGACTCAAAATTAATTCGCATCGTCTCGCGAATTTTCGAATCATTTAAAAACTTGATAGGAAAGGAGTGTACAAAACCGGCACAATAGACCATGCCGTCCAACGATGGTAATTGAACGCACAATCGGTCCAGAAATTCTTCATCCGTTAAGTCGCCGGCATATTGGAAATCCTGCGCGGTGTCAAGAAATTGAAACGTTTCGTTTAGCCGAACTTCATTTCTACCCGTAATCACCACACGCCCGCCGGCTTTAACTATATGTTCAGCAACGCTGCGCCCGATTCCGGATGATGCACCGGTAACGAGAATTGTTTTGCCTTGAAGCCCGAAGGAGTCCGTAATATTCATGGTTTTAAATGTACTGAATTTCAGGAAGCACTAAATGTTGTGTCGTTAACAGTGCACTTCCCCACGAAAGACCAACTCCGAAACCGGATAATAGCCACTTCGTCTTTAATGCTTGTCGTTCAAGGCATGCGTGTGCAATGGTTAGCGGAATACTTGCTGAACTGGTATTGCCAAAATCGTATAGTGTATACGGAACTTTTTCGGCAGGAAATTTTAATTTCTTGCGGATAGTTTCATCCATCAGTTTATTCGCCTGATGCAGAATTAAGTAATCAACTTCATCAGGAGTATTTCCCGTGAAATTCATCAATGTTTGTATGGATGTTGGGGCTTCTCGCACACTGAAATTAAATACTTCAGAACCGTCCAACCACAAATTTCGTTGGTGTCGAATAATGCCTCCTTCTAAAGTTTGTTCCTCAAAAGTACCGGCATCAATTGGGTGCCGTATTCCTCCGTGAGGAATGTAAATGGCTCGTCGTCCACTACCGTCACTATTGAGATCAAAGGCAATTTCATAATCGCGGTTATATTCTAACGCAGTCGCTGTTCCGGCATCACCAAAAAGCGGGTAAGTGCTTTTATCTTTTTTATTGGTTGCGGCTGTGCTTACATCTCCCGCTAATAATAGAGCTTTCTTAAATGCTCCGGTTTGCATCATAGCGCTGATCACGGATAATCCGTATACATATCCGCTGCAACCAAGATTAATATCAAGTGCAACACTGCTTTTTTTCATCCCCAAACGATCCTGAAGAATAATCGCGGTCGCGGGTAAAAAGTAATCAGGCGATTGAGAAACCATTATGACTAGGTCAACATCTTCCCCACGCCAATTCAGCTTCTTCAATAAATCTGTAGCTGCGGCGTAGCATAGGTCTCCTGTTGTCAGGCCCGGCCGCGCAACATGACGATATCGAATGCCCGTTGTCTTGACGAAAAGTTGTTGCTCACTTGGTGTAAGCAGTTCATACTCCATATTGTCAATTCGCTCCGCAGGTACCGCTGCACTGATGCCTGCTATTGAACTTCCAACTGTAGTAAACGTTGCCAAATTATTGTCGTGTTAAAAGTAAGTTGTGCAAATCACGCAGGGTTGAACATCCCCGCAAATCCTCGCCCGTAACGGTAATGCCATATTCTGTTTCACAAAATGCGATAATGATCAATACGTGCATTGAGCTCCATTCCGGCAACTGACGGTAATAGGTGTCAGGCTTCAGTGATTCCGGAGGAAATGAATCTAATTCAACAAGTAGCTTCTCCGTGAAAATTTCTAAACTATCCATGACGTCAAACTTAAGGATTATGAAGCACGTTGTTAGTATTGCATCACCGTTATTCCCCAAGAAAAACCTGAGCCAAAGCCGCACAACATCACGCGCATACCTTTTCGAAGTTGTCCTGTAGATGCGGCATACTGCAGCGCAAGCGGTATTGAGTTTTGTACGGTGTTTCCAAACTTCTCAATACAATGAACGTAACGCTCTTTCGGGATATCCAGCTTTTTCCTGAGCAGTTCGTTGAGATATTGATTGGGTTGATGAAAGACAAATAAATCTATATCTTCAAGCTTCAATTGCTGCTGTGATATGTAGGTGTTTACAAGCTCCGGAACCGTTCGCATGGTGAAACGAAACACCGCTAATCCATCCATTTGGAGATTATTGTCAGTGGTGATGTTCCCAAACTCATCAACAATTTCCGAAGCGTTAGGATCAATTCCGGGGTAACGAGAGCGCCCGTTCTTAATAAAAATAGCTTCAGCTCCGCTGCCGTCAGTTCCCATCAGGAATGGCGCAAATCCACCTTGGGAAGTATGTTCAATTAGAGTTGCACTTGCAGCGTCGCCAAACAAAAAACGATTGCCCTTGTCCTGAGGATGAATGTATTTGGTTAATACGCTTGCGGTTAATAGCAAAATGCGCTTGTGTGTGCCGCTTTGCGCAAGTGCATCCGCAATCTGAAGGCCATATAAATAGCCGCTGCATCCTTGCACCAAATCCAACGCACCGGCACTACTTTTCAATCCCAGTCGATGATGCAGGATGCCTGCAGTTGTAGGTGCATAATAATCCAGATCGCAGGAGAGATATAATAGATAGTCAATGGAACTCGGATCAAGTTGCAAGTTTTCTATCAACTTTTTGGCAGCTACACACGCCAAATCAGATCCATGCTCACCTTCGGAAGCCACATAACGCTGAAGTACTCCGGTTTTTTCCAGATTACCACGTTTGATTGCAGGGAATTCGCGATAAAAATCTTCGCTGCTGTAAATGCGTTCAGGAAATGCAAATTCCCATGCTGAAATTGTGGAGGGCATGGGCTAAAGATACCGGTTCTGGCGCTACAAATCATCGATTATTTGGTTCGTTTCGTAAGGGTAAAAAGCGCGGTACGACTAATTTTTCATGTTTCACCCTGAAAATCAAGAAAAAATATTTCACCAAATGTTGTTTATATCAAAGAATTAGTACCTTTGCCCTCCCCAAAAACTGGATTGGGGTGAAAAGTTTTTGCAAAAACATTGATAAATAACTAATTAAAAGTACAAATGCCAACGATCCAACAGCTTGTGCGCAAAGGCAGATTCAAGGCTCCTAACAGAAGCAAATCTGCTGCTCTGGATAGCTGCCCGCAGAAGAGAGGAATTTGCACCCGTGTGTATACCACTACTCCTAAGAAGCCAAACTCGGCTCTTCGTAAAGTAGCTAAGGTGCGTTTAACAAACAAAGTAGAAGTTATCGCCTACATCCCGGGTGAAGGTCACAACTTGCAGGAACACTCAATCGTTCTGGTTCGTGGTGGTCGTGTAAAGGATTTACCGGGTGTGCGTTATCATATTGTGCGTGGTGCACTCGATACCGCTGGTGTTGAAGGACGTAATCAGCGTCGTTCAAAGTACGGTACCAAGAAAGCTAAAGCTGGAGCTGCACCGGCTAAAAAGAAATAATCATTAACCGTTAGAGTACAAATACAATGAGGAAAGCTAAAGCAAAAAAACGCCCTCTTCTTCCTGATCCGAAGTTTCACGATGTGTTGGTAACACGTTTCGTAAATAACTTGATGCTTCAGGGTAAAAAGTCAACTGCGTACAAGGTATTCTATGAAGCTGTCGAAATCGTTGCTAAACGCACCGAACAAGATGGTTTGGAAACTTGGAAAAAAGCGTTGGCTAACGTTACTCCTAATGTAGAGGTTCGCAGCCGTCGTGTTGGTGGTGCTACCTTCCAGATTCCTCAGGAAATTCGTCCTGAACGTCGTACTGCGCTTGGCATTAAGTGGATGATCGGGTATGCACGTGGACGTAACGAGAAGTCTATGGCTGCTCGTCTTGCTTCAGAAATCGTTGCTGCTTCTAAAGAAGAAGGTGCTGCATTCAAAAAGAAGGAAGATGTTCACCGTATGGCTGAAGCTAACAAAGCATACTCACATTTCCGTATCTAATTTATTCGAGCTGTAGAACATGAGTGACTTAAAATATACACGCAATATCGGTATCGCCGCACACATTGATGCAGGGAAAACTACAACTACCGAGCGTATTCTTTATTATGCAGGTGTAAATCACAAAATTGGTGAGGTACACGACGGTGCTGCTACCATGGACTGGATGGTACAGGAGCAGGAGCGTGGTATTACCATTACATCAGCAGCAACAACATGTCACTGGCACTACCGTGGCAACAAGTACAAAATGAACATCATCGATACTCCTGGTCACGTTGACTTTACAGTAGAGGTGAATCGTTCTTTACGTGTATTGGACGGTCTGGTGTTTTTGTTCTCATCTGTTGATGGCGTTGAGCCGCAGTCAGAGACTAACTGGCGTTTGGCTAACAACTATAACGTTACTCGTATTGGTTTCGTTAATAAAATGGATCGTTCCGGTGCCGACTTCTTGAACGTTGTTAAGCAGGTTAAGGAAGTTTTAGGTGGTAACGCTGTCCCTCTTCAATTACCTATCGGTGCCGAAGAAAATTTCAAAGGTGTTGTTGACTTGGTGAACAACCGCGGTATCGTTTGGAACGAGAGCGATCAGGGTATGACGTTTGAAGTTGTTCCGATTCCTGCAGATATGTTGGATGAAGTGAACGAGTATCGCGTGAAGTTGCTCGAGTCTATCGCCGAGTTCGATGATACTTTGATGGAGAAGTATTTCGAAGATCCAAATTCAATTACAGAAGCTGAGATTTTTGCTGCATTGCGTAAGGCTTGTGTGGCAAACAAAATCGTTCCAATGTTGTGTGGTTCTGCCTTCAAAAACAAAGGCGTTCAGACCATGTTAGATTACGTGATGGAATTGATGCCATCACCAATGGATAAAGAAAATATCAAAGGAACAAATCCAAATACAGGTGAAGAAGTAAGCCGTACACCGGATGCTAAAGAGCCTTTTACTGCGTTGGCGTTTAAAATCGCAACTGACCCGTTCGTAGGTCGTTTGGCGTATTTCCGTTGTTATGCAGGTCGTTTGGATTCCGGTTCTTATGTATTAAATACACGTTCAGGTCAAAAAGAACGTATCTCTCGTATCTTCCAGATGCATGCTAACAAACAGAACCAGATTCCTTTTATCGAGGCTGGTGACATTGGTGCTGCTGTTGGTTTTAAAGATATTAAGACAGGTGATACATTGTGCGACGAGAACAATCCTATCGTTCTTGAAGCAATGCAGTTCCCTGAACCGGTTATCGGTTTGGCTATTGAGCCTAAAACTCAGGCTGACCTGGATAAGTTGGGTGTTGCTTTGGCAAAATTGTCTGAAGAAGATCCAACATTCCGTGTTAAATCTGATGACGAAACAGGTCAGACTGTTATCAGCGGTATGGGTGAATTGCACCTCGAAATTATCGTTGACCGTTTGCGACGTGAATTTAAAGTTGAAGTCAATCAGGGTGCTCCTCAGGTTAATTATAAAGAAGCTATCACAGGTGCTCACGAACATCGTGAGGTATATAAGAAGCAAACAGGTGGTCGCGGTAAATTCGCCGACGTTAAGTTTGTGATTTCTCCTGCTGACGAAGATTTCGCTCCAACTGATAAGAACGGTGGTCTGCAGTTCGTGAATGAAATTACAGGTGGTAACATTCCTCGTGAATTCATTCCTGCAATTGAAAAGGGTTTCCGTGCTGCTATGACTAATGGCGTACTCGCAGGTTATCCTATCCAAACAATGAAAGTTCGTGTAACGGACGGTTCTTACCACAACGTTGACTCCGATTCATTGTCTTTCGAAATCTGTGCTAAATCAGGTTACCGTGAAGCAGCTCCTTCGGCACGTCCTGTGTTGTTAGAGCCAATCATGAAACTCGAAGTTGTAACTCCTGATCAATACATGGGTGATGTTGTTGGTGACTTGAACCGCCGTCGTGGCCAGGTGCAAGGTATGGACAGCAAGGGCGTGGCTCAGGTTATTAAGGCGCAGGTGCCGCTTTCCGAAATGTTTGGTTATGTAACTCAGTTACGTACTATCACATCAGGTCGTGCATCTTCAACTATGGAATTCTCGCATTATGCAGAAGCTCCACGTAACATCGCTGATGAAGTGATCGCGAAAGCAAAAGGTAAAAAAGCTCAAGAAGTATAATCCGGCAATAATTGATATAATGAGTCAGAAGATTCGAATCAAATTAAAATCATACGATTACAACCTGGTTGATAAATCAGCTGAGAAAATCGTGAAGACGGTAAAAGCTACCGGCGCTGTAGTAAGTGGTCCAATTCCGCTGCCTACTCATAAGAGAATTTTTACCGTGTTGCGTTCGCCACACGTAAACAAGAAGGCTCGTGAGCAGTTTCAGTTGTGTAGCTATAAGCGTTTGCTGGATATCTACAGCTCAACGTCCAAGACTGTTGACGCTTTGATGAAACTGGAATTACCTAGCGGTGTAGAAGTTGAAATCAAAGTTCCTTAATCCGGAAATTTAATAATTCAATATAAAAAACAATGTCAGGCTTAATTGGTAAAAAAATCGGAATGACCAGTCTGTTTAGTGCCGAGGGTAAATATGTACCATGCACAGTTATACAGGCAGGTCCTTGCGTTGTTACGCAAGTAAAAACCAAAGAGACAGATGGCTATGATGCCGTTCAGCTCGCCTACGACGAACGCAAAGAGAAGCATACTTCTGCTGCAATGAAAGGGCACTTTAAGAAGGCCGGTGTTGCACCAATGAAGAAGCTGGTTGAGTTCAAGGGGTTTGAAGATGCTAAGAATACAGGTGATCAGATTACCGTGGAATTGTTCCAGGAAGGTGATTTGGTTGATGTGAGCGGTATCTCTAAAGGTAAAGGTTTTCAAGGTGTAATGAAGCGTCATGGCTTTGGTGGTGTAGGTGGTACTACTCACGGTCAGCATGATCGTTTGCGTGCTCCGGGTTCATTAGGTAACTCTTCTTTTGCTTCTCGGGTAATGAAGGGAATGCGAATGGCCGGTCGTACCGGTGGAGACAAGGTGAAAACCCAAAACCTTAAAGTGTTAAAAGTAATTCCTGAACAGAACGTAATTATCGTTAAGGGTTCTGTGGCAGGAGCGAAGGGGTCTTATCTTTTGATCGAGAAGTAACATGGAACTTACAGTATATAACTCAGAAGGCAAAGCGACATCTAAGAAGGTGAAGCTAGATGATACCATATTTGGTATCGAGCCGAACGATCATGCAATTTACTTGGACGTTAAGCAGTATTTAGCCGCTCAGCGTCAGGGAACACATAAAGCTAAAGAACGTGCCGAAATTGCACGTACAACTAAAAAGTTGAAGCGTCAAAAGGGTACAGGTGGTGCACGTGCGGGTAGCATGAAGTCTCCATTGTTCCGCGGTGGTGGCCGTGTGTTTGGTCCACAGCCTCGCGACTACTCTTTCGCTCTGAACAAGAAAGTTAAGACTTTGGCTCGTAAATCTGCTTTGTCGTACAAGGCTAAAGAGAACAACATTATCGTTCTTGAAGACTTCAACATGCAGACTCCAAAAACCAAAGAATACAGCGCAATTCTTGGTAATTTAAAGGTTGGCGACAAAAAAACATTGGTTGTGTTGAACGGATACAACAAAAACATATATTTGTCGTCCCGAAATTTGACCGGCTCAAAGGTTGTAAATGCTTCAGATTTAAATACTTACGACATTTTGAACGCGTCAAATATCTTAATTACCGAGGGTTCGGTGGAAACAATTGTTAACCTGCTTAAGTAATCATCACCATGGACGTGCTTGTTAAACCAATAATTACGGAAAAAATAACCCGCTCCAGCGAAAAGCTTGGACGTTACGGGTTCGTGGTGGATTCTCGTGCAAACAAACTGCAGATCAAAAATGCAGTTGAAAAAATGTACGGGGTTACTGTTGAGACGGTTAACACTATGAATTATATCGGTAAAGTGCGCAGCCGTTTCACAAAGAGCGGTATGCAAATCGGTGTAGCTAATCGCCACAAAAAGGCAGTAGTAACCTTGAAAAAGGGAGACACCATAGACTTTTACAGCAATCTCTGATAACTAGAAACCTATAGAGAGCAATGGCACTGAAGAAATTTCGCCCTTTAACCCCTGCAATGCGTCACCGCATTCTGGTTGAAGACAAAAGTATTACGACAAACATCCCTGAGAAGAGCTTAGTAGCTCCGAAGAAGAAGTCTGGTGGTCGTAACAATTCCGGTAAAATGACTATGCGCTACGTCGGCGGTGGTCACAAGCAAATGTTGCGTTTGATTGACTTCAAGCGCGACAAGTTTGATGTTCCGGGTACAATAAAAACAATCGAATACGACCCAAATCGTTCTGCTCGTATTGCATTAGTAGTTTATGCAGACGGAGAGAAGCGTTACATTATTGCACCAAACGGATTGAAGGTTGGTCAGACAGTAATGGCCGGTAAAAAGGCTACTCCTGAAATCGGGAATGCAATGTATTTATCTGATGTGCCATTGGGTACTTTGATTCACAACATTGAATTGCGCCCTGGACAGGGAGCTAAAATGGCTCGCAGTGCAGGATCTTATGCTCAGCTGAGCGCTCGTGAAGGAAAATATGCAGTGTTGCGTTTGCCTTCTGGTGAGTCTCGTATGATCTTGACTACTTGCTTGGCAACTGTAGGTACTGTCTCTAATTCTGACCATAACTTAACTGCTGACGGTAAAGCAGGACGTAATCGTTGGTTGGGACGTCGTCCACGCGTTCGTGGTGTTGCAATGAACCCTGTTGATCACCCTATGGGTGGTGGTGAAGGTCGTGCTTCAGGTGGTCACCCGCGCTCACGCAAGGGCTTGATCTCTAAGGGCAAGAAGACTCGTCAACAAAAGAAGGCGTCAACTCGATATATCATCGAACGTCGTAAGAAATAATAGTATTAGCCGCAAATCGTAGAACTGAAGAATGGCACGTTCACTCAAAAAGGGTCCTTTTGTTGACCCGAAACTAGAAAAGAAAATTGAGGCGATGAATGCTTCCAATAAAAAGGTAGCAATCAAGACTTGGTCTCGTCGCTCAATGATTACACCGGAGTGTGTTGGACACACTTTCGCTGTACACAACGGAAATAAGTTTATTCCCGTTTACGTAACTGAAAACATGGTAGGTCACCGTTTAGGGGAATTCGCGCCAACGCGTAATTTCCGTGGTCACGCCGGAAATAGGGACAAGGGTAAATAACCTCTAACGAACTTTAGCAATGGCACGTAGAAAAGAATTAGCTGCTAACGCCCGCAAGGAGGCAATGAAAACCACCTTCATCGCGCGTTTGAATAATGTACCTACCTCACCAAGAAAAATGCGTTTGTGCGCAGACTTGATTCGTGGTAAAGAGGTGTTTAATGCACTGAATATTTTGCGCTTCACCAACAAAGAAGCTGCCGGTCGTCTGGAAAAACTTTTGCGTTCTGCAATTGCGAATTACGAAAGTAAGTCAGGCAACACGGCTCAGGCTGATGCGCTGTATGTGAAGACCATCACTGTTGATGGGGCTACAATGTTGAAACGTATTTCAGCAGCTCCACAAGGTCGTGCTCACCGCATCAAAAAGCGTTCGAATCACGTAACGCTGATCATCGACGAAATCAAGACTAACGCTTAATAGTAAAACATTAATGGGACAGAAAGCAAATCCAATAGGTTTAAGACTGGGTATCATCCGCGGATGGGAATCCAACTGGTTCGGTGGAAGAAATTACGCTGACAAGTTGGTGGAGGATGAAAAAATCCGCAATTACCTGAAAGCACGTCTTTCCAAAGGATCGATTTCCAAGATTGTTATTGAGCGCACCATGAAGTTGGTGACAGTTACAATTCATACAGCTCGTCCGGGTATTATCATCGGAAAGGGTGGTAAGGAAGTGGATAAGTTGAAAGAGGAGATTAAGAAACTTACAAAGAAAGAAGTACAGATCAATATATTCGAAATTAAGCGTCCTGAGTTAGATGCACGTTTAGTTGCAGATAGCATTGCTCGTCAGATCGAAGGTCGTATCTCTTTCCGTCGTGCAATAAAAATGTCGATTGCTTCTACAATGCGCATGGGTGCTGAGGGCATTCGCGTTAAGGCTTCAGGTCGTTTGGCCGGTGCTGAAATTGCACGCGTTGAAGGTTATATGGAAGGTCGCGTTCCACTGCACACTTTACGTGCTGATATTGATTACGCAATTTCTGAGGCTCACACTGCATATGGTCGTATCGGTATCAAGGTATGGATCTGTAAAGGTGAACTTTATGGTAAGCGTGATTTATCACCTAACGCAAACAGCGCAGCTCGTGAAAAGACAGCTCCTACAGGTGGCGGAAATCGTGGAAACCGTAACCGTCGTGGCGCAGGTAAAAAAGATAGCGCTAAATAATTGTACAAAAAGTTAAATGCTTTAACGTCAGAATAAAATGTTACAGCCGAAAAGGACGAAATACAGAAAACAGCACAAAATGAAGATGAAGGGGAACGCTAATCGCGGGAACCAGATTTCATTCGGCTCTTTTGCCATAAAGTCTGTTGATGAAGTTTGGCTTACCGCCAAGCAAATTGAGGCAGCTCGTGTCGCAATGACACGTTATCTGAAGCGCGAAGGTCAGGTTTGGATTCGCGTATTCCCCGATAAGCCTATTACACGTAAACCTGCAGAGGTTCGTATGGGTAAGGGTAAGGGTGCACCTGAATTTTGGGTTGCAGTTGTAAAACCGGGCCGTGTGCTGTTTGAAGCTGATGGCATCCCTATGGAAACTGCCAAGGAAGCGCTTCGTCTGGCTGCGCAAAAATTGCCGGTATCAACCAAATTTATCGTTCGCAGAGACTATTCTGCTGAGAACGCTTAAACAATAAAAGATCTATCGCGATGAAACAGAAAGATATCGCTCAAATGTCGATCAATGAGCTTCGTGAGCGCCTTGCAGAAGAAAAGGGACAGCTCGTTAAGATGAAGCTTAACCACTCGGTGTCTCCGATTGAAAGTCCGGTTCGTATTCGCAATAGTCGTAGAACTATCGCACGAATCGTTACTGAAATCACGAAGCGTGAACGCACCGGAGCAACCAACTAGTGTTCCTCATTAATTTAGAGAAGAAAAACATGGAACAGACAATTAGCCGTAAACTGAGAAAAGAAAAAGTCGGCGTAGTAATCAGCAACAAGATGAACAAGTCGATTGTGGTTGCTGTAGAACGTAAAGTGAAACACCCGATGTACGGGAAGTTCGTTAAGAAGACATCAACGTTCATGGCTCATGATGAAAAGAATGAGTCAAATATTGGCGATACCGTCCGCATTTCTGAAACACGCCCATTAAGCAAAAACAAGTGCTGGCGTTTGGTAGAAATCGTTGAACGCGCGAAGTAATAAATTAGGAATCAGATAAGACTATAGAGCAATGATCCAACAGGAATCAAGACTTGCAGTAGCGGATAACAGCGGAGCAAAAGAAGTGCTTTGTATTCGTGTACTCGGAGGTACCAAGAAGCGTTATGCTTCCATCGGAGACAAAATCGTTGTTTCGGTTAAGCATGCAATGCCGGCCGGAAACGTAAAGAAAGGCGCAGTTTCAAAGGCTGTTGTTGTTCGTACGCGTAAAGAAATTCGTCGTCCTGACGGTTCTTATATTCGCTTTGACGATAACGCGTGTGTGTTGTTGAACGCACAGGATGAACTTCGCGGAACTCGTATTTTCGGACCTGTTGCTCGCGAACTTCGTGACACTAACTACACAAAAATTATTTCACTTGCACCTGAGGTGCTTTAAAATAACTGACTGAAATGTCTAAGCTGAAAATTAAAAAAGGAGATACGGTTGTGGTTATTTCCGGCGAGCATAAGTCCGGAGATGCTAAGTACAAAGTACTATCTGTTGATCCTGCTTCCAGTCGTGCAACATTAGAAGGTATTACCATCAAGAAGCACACCAAACCAACTGCGAAGTTTCCTCAAGGCGGGATTGTTGATGTTCCTGCTAAAATCCATGTTTCCAACTTGATGTTGGTTGATGGTAGCGGCAAGCCAACACGTGTTGGTCGTCGTTTGAACGAAAAGACTGGAAAATTGGAGCGTTACTCCAAAAAATCGAAGGAGGCGATTAAGTAATCATGGCTACTACTACGTATACCCCACGCATGAAGAAAATGTACCGCGAACAGGTTGTTCCGGCTCTTCAGGCTAAATTTAACTATAAGAGTTCTATGCAGGTTCCTCGTTTAGAGAAAATCTGTATCAATCAAGGTATCGGTGATGCTGTTGCTGATAAGAAGTTGATTGAAGGAGCATTGAAGGAAATGGCTACTATCACCGGTCAGAAGCCGGTTTCTACCTTGTCTCGTAAGGATATTTCCAATTTCAAATTACGTAAAGGTGTGCCGATTGGCGTTAAAGTTACTTTACGCGGTGATCGCATGTACGAATTCCTGGACCGTCTGATCGCAGCTTCATTGCCACGTATCCGTGATTTCCGTGGAATCAACGCGAAAGGTTTTGATGGAAAAGGTAATTACACCTTAGGTGTCACTGAGCAAATCATCTTCCCGGAGATTGATATCGACAAGGTTTCTAAGATCATGGGTATGGATATTACGTTCGTAACGTCTGCCCCAACCGATGAAGAAGCTAAGGCATTATTAACAGAATTCGGTTTACCGTTTAAGAAATAAAAAAAAGTATTATCTTCGCAGCCCATTTAAGAAAGTTATGGCAAAAGAATCAATGAAAGCACGTGAGGTCAAGCGTAAGAAACTAGTTGACAGATACGCTGAGAAACGTGCATTACTTAAGAAAGAAGGTCGTTGGGCAGAGTTAGCTCTTTTGCCGCGTAATTCATCTCCGGTGCGTTTGCGCAACCGTTGCAAATTGACCGGTCGTCCGCGCGGTTATAGCAGACAATTCGGCTTATGCCGGAACATGCTTCGTGAAATGGCATTAAACGGGAAGATTCCCGGTGTAACTAAATCAAGCTGGTAATTAATATAGAAAGCGCAGCATAACATATAGATGATGCGTTTTGTATAATTATTCTGCGCGCAGAATAACATATAAAACAAGAACAATGACAGATACTATTGCAGATTACTTGACGCGTGTTCGTAACGCGATCAAAGCAAACCACCGAGTAGTTGAAGTGCCTGCTTCAAACTTGAAGAAAGAAATCACCAAGATTCTTTTCGAAAAGGGTTATATCCTTAACTATAAATTTGATGACACCGTTAATTCTCAGGGTGTTATTAAAATCGCATTGAAATACCATCCTGTAACTAAACAGTCTGCAATTCGCGGGCTTGTTCGCATTTCAACCCCTGGTCTTCGTAAGTATAGCGGTGTTGAGCGTATGCCACGAGTTATGAATGGTTTGGGAATCGCTATCGTTTCAACTTCTAGAGGTGTAATGACTGACAAGGAAGCAAAGAAAGACAACGTAGGTGGCGAAGTATTGTGTTACGTTTATTAATAGAAGGAGGAACAGAACATGTCACGTATAGGTAAGCTTCCGATTGCACTTCCGAAAGGAGTTGAAGTAACATATAACAAGGGTAATATTAACGTTAAAGGACCTAAGGGCGAACTTAAGCGTTCCATCAATCCTGAATTGGGCGTAACCATTGAGGATGGTGTTGCAACTGTAACTCGTCCTACCGATCAGAAGCGTCACAAAGCATTGCACGGCTTGTACCGCGCATTGTTAGCTAATATGGTTAAAGGTGTGTCCGAAGGATTTAAGACCGAACAGGAACTAGTAGGTGTTGGTTACCGTGCTGCAGCTAAAGGTCAGCAGTTGGAATTAACGCTTGGATACTCTCACAACGTAATTTTCGAATTGCCTTCAGAAATTAAAGTTGCTACAACTGCAGAGAAGGGGCAGAACCCGAAAATTATTATGGAGTGTGCTGATAACGAGCTGTTAGGTATGGTTGCTGCAAAGATTCGTTCTCTGCGTACACCTGAGCCTTACAAAGGAAAAGGTATCAAGTTCTCCGGCGAGATATTGCGTCGTAAGGCAGGTAAATCAGCTGGTAAGTAATATTAATAAGACAATAAAATTGATTCGGCCAAATCCGAATCGTAAAACAGATAAACAATGGCGATTACAAAACTTGAGCGCAGAACACGAATCAGAATGCGTATTCGTAAGCGTCTTTCAGGAACTCCTGAAGCTCCACGTCTTACTGTGTTTCGCAGTAACAAGGAGATTTATGCTCAAATAGTTGATGATAGCAGTGGCAAAACTCTTGTTGCAGCTTCGTCACGCGATAAGGCGTTGGCCGGTGGAAAAGGTAACAAAACCGAACAGGCACAAAAAGTAGGTGCAGCTATTGCACAAAAGGCTACTGCTGCTGGTATTGGTGTTGTGGTATTTGACCGTAACGGTTATTTGTATCATGGACGTGTAAAGGCATTGGCTGATTCAGCACGCGAAAACGGATTAAAATTCTAACATTATAAAAGAACTCTTGAAGAGTTGAAGAACAACAACAATGGCAAACGTAAACGTTAAGCGAGTTAAGTCCAGCGATATCGAGTTGAAAGACCGTTTGGTTGCAGTTAACCGCGTTACTAAAGTAACTAAAGGTGGACGTACTTTCAGCTTCACTGCAATCGTTGTAGTGGGCAATGAAAAGGGCGTTGTGGGATATGGTTTAGGAAAGGCAAAAGAGGTAACAGATGCTATTTCTAAGGCGGTTGAGGATGCAAAAAAGAACCTGGTTAAGGTTAGCATCGTTAACGGAACAGTTCCTCACGTTCAGGAAGGAAAGTTTGGCGGATCTTTGGTATTCCTTAAGCCGGCATCAAACGGTACCGGTGTAATTGCCGGTGGTGCGATGCGCGCAGTTTTAGAAAGCGTTGGTGTAAAGGACGTACTCGCGAAGAGTAAGGGTTCTTCAAATCCTCACAACGTGGTTAAGGCAACTATGGATGCCTTGATGCAAATGCGCGATGCTGCTACAGTTGCTCAGCAGCGTGGAATTACATTAGATAAAGTGTTTAACGGATAATATTGCAAGTCATGGCTAAGATTCGTATTACAAAAATTAAGAGCAGCATCGATTATCCGGCGCGTCAGAAGCAAACACTTCAGGCGTTAGGTCTTGGTAAGACGCACCGCTCTGTTGAAAAAGAAGCTACACCACAAATTTTGGGAATGGTTGCGAAAGTTAACCATCTCGTTAAGGTGGAAAATATTTAATTGTTTAAAGACAGTACAAGATGAACTTAAGTACACTTTCACCTGCGAAAGGTTCTACAAAGAATGATGGTAAGCGCGTTGGTCGCGGTCAAGGTTCCGGAAAAGGGGGAACTGCAGCACGTGGTCACAAGGGTGCACAATCTCGCTCCGGATATTCATCCAAGCGTGGTTTTGAAGGCGGTCAAATGCCTTTGCAGCGCCGTTTGCCAAAGTTTGGATTCAAGAACATCAACCGTGTTGAATACAAAGGTTTGAATTTGGATACAATCCAGAAATTGGCTGAAAAAATCAAAGCTACTTCAATTGATGTTGAGACTTTGGTGAAAAACGGTCTTGCTTCTAAGAACGATCGTGTAAAGATCCTTGGACGCGGTGAAGTAAACGGAAAACTGGACGTTAAAGCACACGCTTTCTCTGCAACTGCAAAAGCTGCAATTGAGGCAAAAGGCGGTTCTGCTACAACCATCTAATATGAAGAAATTTTTCACAACAATTCGCAACATTTTCTCCATCGAGGAGTTGCGTCAGCGTATCATCTACACTCTGGGCTTTTTATTAATCTATCGCCTGGGTTCGTATGTGGTATTGCCGGGTGTTGATCCGGCGGCGTTGGCCAACAGCTCTCAAAACGATGAGGGGATTTTGCAGTTGATCAACATTTTTGCCGGTGGTGCATTCTCTCGCGCTTCCATTTTTGCGCTGGGTATCATGCCTTATATTTCGGCTTCCATTATTCTTCAACTCTTAACAATGGCATTGCCTGCTTTCCAGCGCATGCAGCGTGAAGGTGAAAGTGGAAGAAAGAAAATTAATCAATATACACGTTATCTGACCGTTGCAATTACGGCGATGCAGGCTGTAGGTTATTTGGCTACTCAAGTTGTTAGCAAGCCGGGAGCTGTTCCTGAAACATCGCAGTTTTGGTGGATTCAGTCGGTAGTGGTGTTGGTGACGGGAACTATGTTCGTAATGTGGTTGGGAGAAAAAATTACAGACAAGGGAATTGGAAATGGTATTTCATTGATCATCATGATCGGTATTATTGCTCGATTGCCTTTCGCGGTGAGTTCCGAATTCGGTTCACGATTGGAAGCAGAAGGTGGTGGATTGATTATGTTCTTGATTGAACTTGCGGTGTTGTTAATTATTGTTATCGGATGTATTTTGTTAGTTCAGGGTACCCGTCGTATTCCTATTCATTTCGCGAAACGAATTGTTGGGAACCGGCAATACGGTGGTCAACGTAGTTTTATTCCATTGAAAGTAAATGCATCGGGTGTTATGCCAATCATTTTTGCCCAGGCTATTGTAATGATTCCAATTCAGTTGGCTGGTTTTGCTACAGGTTCTGAAGGAGAGGCAGGATGGTTTGTTACTCAGTTCGGTAATCCTTATGGTTTCTGGTACAACATGGTTACGGCATTGCTGATCGTATTGTTTACTTATTTCTACACTGCGATTACAGTCAACCCGAAGACCATGGCTGACGAATTGAAGCGTAATGAAGGTTATATTCCAGGTGTTAAGCCCGGCAATAAGACAGCTGAATATATTGATGCTGTGATGTCCCGTATTACTTTACCGGGTGCTTTGATGCTTGCTTTTGTAGCTGCTTTACCGGCCGTGGTCATTAACTTCGGAGTATCTAACGAATTTGCACAGTTTTACGGTGGAACCAGTATCCTCATCCTTGTGGGTGTGGTGTTGGATACACTGCAACAGATTGAGAGTTATTTATTAATGCGCCATTACGATGGTCTGATGAAGTCCGGCCGGATTAAGGGTCGTTCATCAGTTGGTATGCAGGCCCAGGCCCAATACTAATATGATTCATTATAAGACGCAGGAAGAGATAGAGCTCATCCGAC
>JBIJCF010000016.1:0-58628 GCA_044344795.1 Bacteroidia bacterium
GTGCTAATCAGGTTCATGTAGTGAAGATGAACGTGCAGCGCTAGATAGTTATAGTTCAAGAAAGAGAGGGATGAGACAAATGTTTCATCCCTCTTTCTTTTATCATTACTCGAACGTCTATTGCAAAGTGCGGTTAGAATGCCTCAAGATAGTTGTGAGTGCAACACATAACCGAAAAGATATTCAACTTTAATTAGGACGGATTGCAGACCTCTAAAGAATTTCCCTGCATTTATTAATTATCGTAGTACCTGTCGGTTCCGATATTCGTGGACTTGAGCAATTCAATAATTTCCTCTGCTCCGGTATGTTGTATTTGTTGTCTTGAACAAGCGCAGCCTATTTTCTTCTTGCTTTGTAAGTAGCTTTTTTTTCAGCAGCAATCAGCAGACTGCTTTTTTTGCTAACGTAAACTGAATCTTTTGGAGTAAGAAAAAAATCCTCTATCGAAATTCTGTGAATATTAAGTACAGTAAGTAAACTTTTAATAGTAAGGTTTACTTTCCCGTTTTCCATTCTCCAGTACTGCATTCGAGAAAGTTCGTGTTGAATAGCGAAGTTTTCATAGGAGGAGTATCCCGCATCCTCGCGTAGTTTTTTCAACCTGGCACCTATCTCCTTAAGGACTTTTTCTTCCCGATTCATGCCGCTAAATTCCTTAATCCTCAACATTTAGGTTACCACACAAAAAGATACACCATATGTGATACATTTTATATATTTGTTTTGTAACCGTTTTAATTATTCAATCGCGGAAGCCGAAAAGCGGAGAGAGTAGGCATTATAAAACAAGTAATCCAAAACATGCAATCACGAATCATCCTCAGGTTAGCTGTGACATTTTTATGTATAACATCATTTGTCACCTTCATTCAGGCAAGAAATTTATTTCATAAACAACCAGAAGATAAATCACTGATTGAACTTCTTAAAAAAAAGGGAGGAGGCAAGGGCAATAGGACTTTTGGTGTCGGTGTAAATTATATGTTTCCTGCTCCCGGCCTGAGTGTAAAGTATGGCTTCACAGAGCGAATAAAAGTTCAGGCATCGGCAATGTTCCGGAGTTATGGTGTTGCCGGATATAACTACAGGTGGACCATGTTTGGAGCTGAGCTACACTATTGTTTCAATGAATCTGATCTGCGTAAAGGCTCCGTTCTGCCATTTGTTTTTGCTGGAGGAGGAAGAGGAGGTATTAAGTATGATGAGGCATTCGGATTCGCAGATAATACGTTGTCTTGGTGGTCTTATAATGTCGGCGGTGGCTTAGAGTGGTTTCCGGCATTTCTAAATAATAATCTGGGGTTTTCGTGGAAGTTGGGGTATGGAAGCATTGGCGCCGGCTCGGGATTTGGTGATGTGTCGATACGTGGAGTGTTTATGTATGGCTTCGGTATTCACTACTTCATCAAGTAAGAATGAGACTATTATTCACATTACTAGTAATAGTGGTTTGTGCTCGCTTGTATTCACAGCATGACTCACTTATAGCAGATACAATACCACCTTATCATGGGCATCGTCATGTGGGTGTAGGATTTAACTATACCTCTCCGGCCCCTGGATTAAGCGTTAAGTTGCCGTTGTGGAAGAATGAGTTAATTCAGATTTCTTATTCGCAAAAATCCTATTCATGGGACTATTACGGAATGGTTGGTTGGGGATATAGCTGGGTGTTTTACAGTGCAGAATATCAGCATCGTTTCGAAGAAAAACTTTTGGGGAATAAAGTGCACTACATACCGTTCGTTTATGCCGGAGGCGGCTTTGGCCAAACAAAGTGGAACGGAGATTACTTCTGGTACTTTGGAGGAAATTGGGAGAAAACGCAGGATTGGTTCGGTTATAATTTAGGTGGCGGAGTGGAACTTTTCCCGCCCATCTTTAAAAACAATCTTGGCATTACAGCTAAACTCGGATTCGGCAGCTACGCCACTGCCAATATGTATGGTTACAGCAGCAATGGTGGGCACTTATTGTTCGGAGGATCGGCGCATTATTATTTTCTCTAATTACAAAGGTTGAAAAATCTATAAAACAATGATTACTGTAAAAAATAAAATGAAGAAGCGCGCATCCTTACTTGTGGTTGTGTTCTCTATGATTTGCTTTTACCCACAAGTTGCCCACGCACAAATTTGGGGGCCACCTACGCCGTTTCCAGACCCAGACCTTAGAGTTTGGTGCATGGCTGAAATGAACAACGAACTTTATGTGGGAGGTGAGTTTACGATGATAGGTGGTGTGGTTGCTAACCACATTGCTAAATGGAATGGTAGTTCCTGGTCTGCTGTTGGTGCTGGATTGAATGATGTTGTAACATGTATGATAGTACACAATAACAAGCTGTATGTTGGACATGGTGACTACAGCAATAACCCTCAAAATATGGAAGTATGGAATGGATCGACTTGGACGACCGCACTTTCTGGCGCTGTAGTGTATGATTTTTGCATATTTAATGGACAGGTAATTGCAGCAACAAATACTGGTTTAAAAATAGGCACCTCTCAAACCTGGGCAAACTATGGAACCCAAGGAGGTGCCGGACGTGTATGCGTATACAATAATGAGGTATATGCCACAAACAGCTTTGGAAATGGAATTTCAAAATGGAATGGCACAACCTGGGTCGATGTTGCTGGATCAGTAGCTTCCCCACCCGAAGTATACTGCATGGAGGTCTTCAACAACAAATTGATTGTTGGAGGTAGAATAAGTAGTCTCGGGGGAATTACGGTTTATGATATTGCTCAGTATGATGGAAATAGTTGGTCCAACGTTGGCTTTCAAGATGGATGGTCAGGAGGCAGTTCTCCAGGGGTAGTGACGGACCTGCATGTAGATGGTAGTTTTCTTTATATACACAGCAGTCTGGGTTATTGGAGTAATAATAACGGGGGTTACTGGAGCGGAGTTAATAGGTGGGATGGTAACTCGTGGCAAAATGTAGGGAGTAACGGTTTAGGAGCTTTAGATATGCCCGCAGGAGATGTTATAATCAGATATAATACTTCATTAATCGTTGGCGGTATGTATATGGTCGTTAATCTTCAAACTTCAGCTATTACTCTGTACTTGGTCGGATTGTCAAATTACTTTACTGGATTAGAAGAAAATTTAGGCTCCGATTTTTCTATTTACCCCAACCCTTCAACAGATAACATCACCGTTACCTGGGAAAATGCGGATGTGAAAACCCTTACACTTCTCGATGCCACAGGTCGCGCTGTGCGCACCTACAATGTTACCGGCACACAAGCGCAACTTTCGCTGGATGGGCTGGCGAATGGGGTGTATTTTTTGAGTGTGGGTAATGAAACAAACTCAATGCAGAAAATTGTTAAACTGTAAATAAATCCTGTAAAGGAATACTCATGAAAAAAATATTCATACTTACACTCGCAACACTTCCGCTTTTCGCTGTAGCACAAGTTCCGTCTTATGTTCCTACCAACGGCCTTGTGGGCTGGTGGCCTTTTAATGGCAACGCTAATGACGAAAGCGGTAACGGGAACAACGGGACCAATAATGGGCCACTGTTAGTTAACGACAGAAATAACATTGCCGCAAGTGCCTATTTCTTTGATGGGGTTGATGATTTTGTTGAGGTTCCACATGATAATTCATTGAATTTTTTAGATACGGACGCTTATACCATATCACTCTGGATTAAGCCTGAATATAATCCTTCGAATCCGGCTAATGCGGGAATTATTTCCAAATGGAACGAAACAGGATTGACCCCATATCCGTACACGTTTAGAATTACTACTCTTGATTCTATGAAGTCAAGAGTTATTTGGGCAAATTATATCGCCTCAACTGCAACGGGCTCAACATGTGGGGATACAGTTGTATTCGGCGCGTATTCCTTCTTGACTGTCGTAATTCAAAACTACCAAGCTAAATATTACGTGGATGCTATTTTGGTAGATAGCATCTTGTTTCCGAACGGGAACATCCAGAATACCAATAATGTATTATTTGGTCGGCGGCAGAATGTTAGTGGGAAATTTTTTAAAGGAATAATCGACGACATCGGCATTTGGAATCGCGCGCTTACACCTTGCGAAATTGAGGCGCTCTACAACTCCGGTAATAGCGGCCTTACGTTAACAACATCTGCAACGAATTTATGTGTAGCGGATGGTGCTGCAACATTACTTGCGCTTCCTTCCGGGGGCACGTGGTCGGGAACAGGCGTATCGGGTAACGCATTTAATCCGGCTGTTTCAGGGGCAGGAACATTCTATCCTGTTTACACAGTTACCAATGCAAGCGGCTGCGTTGTTTCCGACTCAGTTGCAATTACTGTAGATGTATGTACCGGCATCACCGAAGAGTACAATTCTTCTTTCACAGTATTCCCAAATCCTGCAACAAACAACATTACGGTTACCTGGGAAAATGCGGATGTGAAAACCCTTATACTACTCGATGCCACAGGTCGCGCTGTGCGTACCTACAATGTTACCGGCACACAAGCGCAGCTTTCGTTGGACAAACTTGAGACGGGTGTTTATTTTTTGCATGAGGTTAATAAATGGTATGCTCAAAAAATACTTGTAGAATGAAGCTGCAAATGCAGATAACGGAATAATTAATAACGAAGTGCTATTGCGCCATTCTTGGCAAGATTCAAATTACCGACAGTAACCAAGTATTCAATAAATCTTACACATCAATTATGCAAAAAATTAGTTTAACAATCTTAGTTCTTGGGGCAGTAATTATTTCTGCTATTAATAGTAACGCAAGCGGACAACATAAATTATTCGCCGAAAATAGATTTACGCAACGGGGCAATGTTCAAACGGTATATGCCTTTAGAATGGCCGGCGGGGCCTGGCAACAAGGCACGGTAACATATGAGGTGTCACAATACGGCGTGGTGCCTGTCAGCTATAATTTTAGCAATTACAGGAATGCCGGAAGCGGACAGTTTTTTCCCAGTCAGAGATTCGTCCCTTTGAATCCGAATAATGAAATGGCAAAAGCCAATCATTGGACGCATATGATTAACTCGCAGATAGGCACTCTTTATCTTACTATATACTAAGATGCTATACGCTCGTGTTTTTTACTTCACTAAATAATTAAAGGCACCAAAGAATAAATTAATGACTCCTCAAGAACTCAATACTTTATCGAATAAAATTAAAATATACAACGTGCTCAACGTTTTATTCTGGATTATAAACATTGTTGCTATAGTTGTTCCATTTATTCATTACTACCATGTGGGCTTCGCGTTCGATATGTATTTCTTGGTTGTCACGGTGGTAAACATCATTGTATTCTGGATCTCCTATAAAATTATGGACACACTTGTTTTTTGCCGGAATAGATACCGCCACTTTTCTGAAAAATTAAAAACAGATTTACGCTAGTATGGCAAAGGAAAAAGAAAGAATTTGGTTACGCTGCCCGCATTGCAAAGAGGGCTTCGCTCATGAGATCGATGAGAGCGGGAAACGCGCATTAGGAATAGTTGGTGCAGCGGCCGGGGCAACACTGGGAAGCAAAATAGGTCTTGGCGGTGCATTAGCCGGAGCTGCATTAGGAACTAAAGCAGGATTGCTGCTTGGTCCGATAGGTATAGCTGTGGGTTTGATTGGCGGTGGAGTCGCCGGTTTGATAGCCGGGAAAAAATTTGGTGAAAAATTTGACAAGCCCCAATGTCCTAATTGTAAAATCAAATTTGACATTTCTGAAGGGTTTTCGAAACCGGAGTAAATAAATAGATGCGCAAAGAGTTAATTACCCCAAAAACGGCGGAACCGAAAAGCCAAACGAGTAGGAGAAATAAATAAACTATTCAAGTATGAACACAGGTGTTAAAGTGATTGTTTCGATACTTCTTGTCATTGTTGCCCTATTTTGCCTTGGCCTATGGCCATATATACCGGTGGTTGGTGTGTTGGTTAGCCTTGGGTTAGCCGGGGCGGCAATTGCCGGAATATTCGCCGTTTGGAAAAAGCGTCCATCCGATGGTGAAGGAGATGTCTTCAAAAAAAATGACACATTGAACAAAAATTAAAATGTTTGTCGACTATTACGCTGTTCTCGAAATTCCCAATACCGCAACCAAGGCTCAGATAAAGACAGCCTATAAAAAGCAGGCTGTTAAGTGGCATCCGGACAAGAATCCCCGCAGGGATACTACTTCTGCAATGCAGGAAGTAAATGAGGCTTACCTGATCCTCAATGATGATGAGGCAAGAGCGCGTTTTGACCGAGAATATGTCAGATACTATTCATATAGAAAGGGAAAAGCAAAAAGGGAATCAGACAATTCGAACAAGCAACAACACGAACCGAAAAATCATGGGCAAGCCGATAGAGGCAACCACAACGAAGGATATGAAACGCATCGAGACTCTGCTTTTCAATTTGATGATGAGCTTTTAAGGAAATGGGTAGAGAATGCCCGAAAGCAAGCATTGCGCAACGTAAGTCACATGCTTATTGAATTCAGAGATTCGTCCGCAATAGGGTTTGGAACTTTTCTTAGCGCGGCATTAATAACAATTCTGAAGGTACTCGGTGTTGCGATATTTTTCGCAGTAATTGGTTTTGTTGTGTCAGCAATTAAAAGATAAATATGCGCCTAAATTCCGGAGTAACACTTGAAATGGTTCGTGATAATTTAATGCAAGCACTATCTTCTCACATCTCGATCAAAATAGTTAATAACCCACTGGACAAAAACAGCAGATGGATCGAAGTGAATAAAGAAGCTTTTGTAGGGGTTAGAATATTCCTAAAAGATGAACACATATTGATAGCGGAGCATACGCCTAGTTTTTTTGCAAAAGTGTTATCCGGCGGAATAGTCAATGAAGCCATTCATCGGGGTGCACGTAGAGAATTCAAGAATCAGATTACAAGTTACCTAATTAGGGAGTTTTATACTCAATGATTTGATTTCCCTTTACCTAGAATTGTCTCCTGTTTTATAATTTCTCGCAATGCCGGGGGCTTAATTATTTGTATTTCACCCGGCAGCCCGGTAATGAAGCGTTGCAAGGGTATAAAGTTGTGCACGACCGCTTTAAAGTTATAGTGCTGAGTTTTGTTGTTTAGCGAAATGCAGGGCGTTGCAGATGGGTACTCCTCCCTCAACAGTACAGCAGCCCTTAGCGTAAGTGTAAGTTCTACGTCATGTTGCACACCATTATCCGAAAACCCGAATAGATCAGGCATTGCGTAGCGGTGTTCTGAGTTAAATTTCATTTTTTGTTTCATCACTTCAACTTGTGTTATGCGTTCGATGTTGAAGTATTTGTTTGTTCGAGTTTTTACCTCGTATGCAACAAGACTATTATAATTATCGGTAAAGCATATAGGCTCCACGATCCGATCGGATACTTTATTCGAATGTAAACTGTGGTATTTGCGCAATATAATACGCTTATTATCGCGCAATGCTTCTTTGATTTGTTGCACAATTTTTGAAAGATAGACTTTGATTATTTCCCCTCCAATCATTTCAACTTCAGAGTTCAGTTGTAGTTTCTCCAGTATTCCGTCTTTTAAATGACTGTGTTTGGCTGCAGTGTTCAATAGTTCTTTCAGTAAGCTTAATTCTTCCACCGTAAATGTTGCAGCGATTTGGTTTTGCTCCGCAGCAATGAATATTCTGTTGTGTGCATCTTTTTGTACGTCAAAACCAACCGCTGCAATTAGGTGCAGATACCTATAGGCTGTTCGTTCTGTGCATGACAGTGCAGCAGCCAAGCTTCGAATCGTTTTAGCCGGTTTGCGTTTTAGCAGATTAATAAGCTGTAAAACGCGAAATAGTTTTTGTTGGTTATACATAGATAGTTTCCTGTCATTTTAGGTCAAAGCAACATATAAGAATATGTTGTGACCTAAGTTGTCAATACTCAGTTGGACATTCGCAAAAGCAAATAACAGTTAAAAAATAATAGTGTAGTAGCTTATCGAATAGTCAAAGTCAAGATGCGACTCGGGTTGTCAGAAAAACTAAAATCCTAATAATGAAACATCTATTTTTCTCAGTCTTAACTTTAGTCGTTCTGGTTTCAACCTCCTGCGAAACGGAAGAACAAAAGAAATTAAAATTGGAGGCTATTAAAGCGCGAAGGTATTCTGATTCATTAAACTATGTAGGTAAAGAAGTAGATAAGTATTTAGAATGCCAAATCAAATTGCTAAAAGTAGGTGCTTCAAAAGAAAAGGCATGCATGCAATGCAAGGAAATCTGGCAAGAGGGCTTTTATTTTGACAGCATGGGTCAAGCTAATGCCACATCAAAATCAAACAAATAACCACATAAAGAGATACAACATATAAGATACATTATATATATTTGTTTTGTACTCAAATGAAACCAACTAAAATTAAATTCTAATGAAAAACATCACAACACTTTCGTTGCTGTTGCTCGTATTAACAGCGTCACTTTCATTCAGCTCCTGTCGTCAAGAAGGGTGCACCAATGCAGCGGCGTGCAATTTTGATCCCGATGCCGATAAAGATGACGGCACATGTGAGTTAAAGGGCACCGTTACTTTTTGGCAGCGGGATAATAGCGGTTACAACTATACGGATGTTACAATCGGTGGTACAACTATGGTAATTACATCAGAGTACATCAACACACCAAATTGCAATACTGCCGGCTGTGCCAATTTTACATTATGTCCGGGCACTTACAGTTATTACGCTGAGGAACAGTCTCCGGGGACAACATATTGGTCGGGCAATGTGGTGGTAGGTAATGACGGTTGTGTGAGAATAGAACTCCAGTAGAATGCGCAGTTGAGTCGCCGTGTCTCAAACCCTGCCTTCTTTTAAGTAACAGCTAAATGTAAAATTTAAGTAAAAGAAAACAGTAAAAATTTAAACACATGAAACACATTAAAATCCTATTCATCTGCATTTTATTATCAATGTTTACATCTTGCATGGTATTTTCTGAAGCAGGAAGACTAAATATGGTATCCGTACGAAATGTAGATTCGGGCGTAAAGTATCAGTTACTTCAACGAAACGTTGAGTATACCAAAAAAGAGATGCGTAAAAATTGTAAAGCGTCAATAGAAGAAGCAATCGATGATTTGGTGAAAAAGGTTCCGGGTGGAGAATACGTTATGAATGCTAAAATTAGTGTTTGTATAGTTCCGGGGAATTTATTCAACGGATATCAGCCCAAGTGTTTTTACATTGTTACGGGTGATGTATGGGGTATCCCTCCCGGGAAGTAATTGCTTCACTATATCACGGAAGGTATGTGTTTTACTTGCAATGGGCTTTAGATAATTAGCTAAAAAGTGATAAGACGCTTGCGTCAATTTCAAGGACAACCTTACGGTACTGTAGCCCCCCTGCAGATGTAAAAAAACTTGCGCTGCTTGATGTATCAGGCCACGTAGTCCTTACCTACAGCGTTTCTGTTAACTAAGCGCAGCTTTCACTGGAAGGTTTAGCGAGCGGGGTGTATTTTTTGAGTGTGGGTGAGGAAACAAAATCAGTGCAGAAAATAATTAAGCAATAATCTAAATCGCATTTATACAACGATGAAAAATCAAATTCGTATTGTTACTATCCTTTTAGCCCTTGTGGTGCTTGCTATAGGTTGCAGTGTCGAAAAGCGACATTTCCGCGATGGGTATTTTGTGCAATGGAACGGTAAATCACCAACAAGTGATCACGTTGCCGCGCAAGAGGTGGCGACATTGGTTTACGTCTCGCCAATTGTCGAAACGAGCCCGCTAGCGGATGAACACTTGCCGAGCAATGTGCAGATAGGAAATATTGAAGCTCCTTCTGTTCCTGTTGATTACTTAGTAGGCTCGGGAACTAAAAATAGTTCCGCACAAGTTAATAAACGAACAACAGAACAGTCGGCGCCATGTGACGTTTTGATCATGAAGTCAGGCGATGAAATTCAGGCCAAAATTCTGGAGGTAGGAGAGAATGAAATTCGTTATAGAGCTTGTGATAATCCGGATGGTCCTATTATGGTGGTAAGTACATCGCGCGTGTTCAAGATAAAATACTCTAACGGAACCTCGCAAGTAGTGAACGGGGACGACTCGCGTGTTAATGATGATCCCATATTGGGAAGTACGTCAGGAAAGAGCCAGTTGGTTGCATTTGTTCTATGTTTCTTCTTTGGATGGATTGGCGTTCACCGGTTTTATTTGGGCTATACAGGTATTGCAATTATTCAACTACTGACATTAGGCGGCTGTGGTGTTTGGGCGTTAATTGATCTGATTATGATCCTTACAGGTGATTTGAAACCAAGAAATGGGGATTATAAGGACAAGCTTTGAAAAGTTTGATGGCGTGGTGTTGCGCGTCGTTGTTGTATTCCTACTTACGGCGATACCAATTGGACTTATGCTATTGCCATCGGATTATTTTGACCAAGGAGAGTCAGCATGTATTTCTCGATTACTTCTAGATACGGAATGCTACGGCTGTGGTATAACCCGGGCTGTTCAACACATGCTTCATGGGGAAGTAAGAGCTGCTATTGCCCTAAACCCCGCATCAATATTAGTAACGCCGCTAGGAATAGTGTTGTGGTTTAAGTACTGTATTTTAAATGTTAAGGCATTGCGAATATATTTTAGATCGAAGGAATCCTCAGCGCAGTAACAGATTTTAATGGATAGGATATTAGCAGACCAATGTGAATACAGCAGCTATTACCGGAGCGTCTCCGCTGCGTAATGTTTCGGACCTAATGTTGGTTTTATACGCAAGCCTTCTTATAAGGTGGGTTTTGTTGAAGCTTAAGGGTTACAGATTTTTAGTGCCCCGTTAATTCTTTACTATTCAACAAAGTAGTCCTCAAATGCAGTGAGTAGTGCGCCGAAATTCCCCGCACTCTCCTTACCTTGTAAACATGAAACGCTTGGTAATACTACTTCTCGTGTGGTGGTGTGCACAACCCACATTTGCGCAACGTGAACGTGTTACTTCCCGGCGGTTTTTTGTTACAGCAGGTTTCAACTTAGGCGGAGCGGGTTTTTCTCCCAATTTCAGTCAGCAGCTGGAAGGATCTGCACGTTATCGTCGTACTACTAATTTTGCTGTTGGTAATGTAACTGACGTCAACGGAAACGCATCTTTCGCGATCATAGCCAACACTACAATCGGTGTGCATTCCGGGTTTATCGTGCGTGATAAAAACAAAAAAGGTTTTACGGGAATTGAATTCGAATTTCAACAGAACAAGGCCTGCTACAGTTTTAATAACCCGTTCGTGTATAGCTTTCAGGGTGACAGTTCGGTGAAATGGGTAATGACAGATAAGTACCTGCGCGCGGGTGTAACATTGCAACGCACATTTTTTATGTCGGATGTTTCTGCAATGGGCGGAGAACAACATATCTATGCGCGTTTGTCGTACGCGCATACTTTTTACAACAGAAATTTCAATGTGCGCATTGTTCAAGATCACTTCGAAGACTGGACGGAGAACGGTCGCGGCATGACTGCCAAAACCATTGAGGCCAACATCGGGAAAGGCATGATCAGCGCGGAGGTGGGCTTAAAACAATTCGCTCCGGATAAGGATCGTGCTATTGATATCGGCGTGGTAGTGCATGTGCCTTTAGCTCCGACGTATGTGGATCAGTATACGTTTTATCAAGCGAATGCAGTTGTAGGCAAACAAAACGTAACGTATCACGGGAGTTCATTGATGTTAAACTTCCGGTATAACTTCCAAGGCGCGGTTAAAGTTAAAGTTCCGGACACGACCAAGCCTGCTCCGGCTATTGTGCAAACGGTGGACACTACCGAACGAAAAATGGACGTGCAGTTAACGTATAAAACCACACACCGGAAAATTAAAATAATTGTTTACGATAGAAATGAAGTCGACGGAGACAAGATTTCGTTATATCACAACGGAAAGCTGGTGGCTTCGAATGTGGTGTTAAAACGCCGCAAGAAAAGATTCAAAGTAAAACTGGAGCCGGGTAGTAATTACATTCTCATGTATGCTGAAAATTTGGGAGATATTCCTCCCAACACTGCTGCTGTTGTGATTAAGTCGGGACGAAAGAAGAAGAACGTTACTATTTCTTCGGATGAAAGTAAGAGTGGGGCGATAGAGTTGATATACTTGAAGTGATTATTTGAAGAGTCGTTGGATTTTGTAAATTAGCTTGATAACCAAATCTACTCCTGATGAAAAAGTATTTACAACGCATTAGGCAATGTGTTACTGTTGCCGGCTTATTTGTTCTGCCCATTCTGAGCTCGGCTCAAACAACTCAAACATTTTCTTACACAGGCACGGCTCAAACATGGGTAGTTCCTCCTTGTGTTTTCAGTGTAACAATAGACGCTTACGGGGCGCAGGGGAACACAAATGATCAGGGTGTGCAGGGCGGATTAGGTGGTCGAGCTCAAGGTGTGCTGAATGTTACGCCCGGACAGACATTAACTATTTATGTTGGAGGAGGAGGACAAGTTTCTTCAAATGGTGGATATAACGGTGGTGGCACAGGAGGAACGTCTCCTTGTACACAGGCTGCTGCCGGCGGCGGCGGCGGTGCAACGGATATACGCTATCCGGGCAACACATCAAATGACCGTGTATTGGTTGCCGGTGGTGGCGGTGGTGCTGCGGGGAACAGAGTTTCGGGTTGCGGTCGAGGCAACGGCGGCGGCGGCGGCGGTGGATATTACGGCGGTGGCGGTGGTGCTGCTTGGCCTTCTACTTCTACAGTGGTTCCTACCGGTGGGACACAGTCAGCAGGTGGAACAGGCGGAACTTCAGATTACACCACTGCTGCGCCTGCCAATAATGGACAGAACGGAGCTTTGGGTCTTGGAGGTGATGGAGGCGACGAGTTAACCAGTAATCAGGCCGGTAGCCAAGCCGGCAGCCAAGGAGCTCCGGGCGGCGCATTAGTAGCTGCATCCGGCACATATGCAGGAAATTTTGCGGGGCAAAGTGGTGCAGGCGGATCAGGTTATATCGGCGGCGTAACAGCAGGAAGTGTAACAGCAGGAGTTCGATCGGGAAATGGGGTAGTTACCATTACTTATACAACAGGAGGAGCACCTCCTGCACAACCCGGCGCAATTACTGGTAATACCACCTTATGTCAAGGAGACACCGTTTCTTTCTCTATAGCAACGGTAGCATTGGCTACTAGCTATACGTGGACAGCACCTGTAGGATTTACTATCGTTAATGGACAAGGCACCAACGCGATAACCGTAGTGGCAGGAACAACAGGAGGGATAATCCAAGTAACTGCTGATAACGTGTGCGGCTCAAGTCCTGCTCAGTTTGTAGGAGTTATAGTGAATTCATTGCCGGTAGTCACCGCGAGTGCTGCTTCAGGTTCGGTTTGCGCGGGTTCGAGCGATACGTTATTTGCTGCCGGGGGTAATACCTATAGCTGGAGTTCGGGTGGCAATACAGACACAGAAATTGTTTCTCCTTCTTCTATAACAACATATACAGTAATTGCAACAGATGGCAATGGATGCAGCAACAGCGCAAGTGTTACAGTAAGTGTGAATGCTTTGCCTGTTGTGATTGCTTCTGCAATGGACGGTGTGATTTGTGCCGGAGAATCGGATACGTTAATGGTTTCCGGTGCGCAATCCTATGTTTGGAGTTCGGGAGGAACGTCAGCTTCTGAGCCGGTGATGCCGTCTGTTACTACAAATTATATTGTTACCGGAACTGATGGTAATGGCTGTGTAAACACAGATACTATTGCTGTAGTGGTAAATGCTTTGCCGGCAGTTAGTTTGGGCGCTGATATTGGCTCGTGCGGAGCTGCTGTAGTGTTGGACGCTCAAAATGCAGGTAGCACATACAGTTGGTCTTCCGGTGCAACAACACAAACAGATACAGTGCTTGTCGCCGGAACCTATACAGTTGAAGTTGTTGATGTGAACGGATGTGTGAATTCGGATACGATCAATGTTACATTCAACACTAATCCAATTGTGTTCTTGGGTCAGGATACGGCGTTGTGTGGTATGTCTTTGGTGCTCGACGCGCAAATTCCCGGAGTTTCCTATTTGTGGTCAACAGGAGATACAACACAAACAACTGTGGCATTGGCAACAGGAACATATGTTGTAGATGTAACTGATGCAAATGGATGTGTAGGATCTGACACCATTACGGTTACATTAAATCCAACCCCTTCAGTTACCGCAGCCGCGGCGGCGACAAATGTTTGTACGGACGATGCCAATGTTGCATTGACAGGAACACCTATCGGAGGAACATGGAGCGGGCCGGGAGTCAGCGGTAACAGTTTTGATCCGTCTGTAGGTGTTGGAACGCAAGTGTTGACGTACAGCTACACAGACAGCGCAGGCTGTTCTGCGTCGGATAACGTAGCGATTGATGTGAATGCGTGTGTGGGCGTTGCAGAGAACAACCTGCAATCAGGAGCGGTGATCTATCCAAATCCAAATGACGGGAATTTTAATCTTGTCTTTAATCGTAATTCCGGTGATGTGCAAATTCAGATTGTTGATTTGAGCGGACGCGTAGTTCGCAATGTGTCCGCATCTAATATGAATTCAGGAAGTCGAGTAGAGTTCAATATGAACGACCAACCTGCCGGAGTATACTTTGTGCAGATTGCTACAACCAGTGAATTGGCGGTGATAAAGTTCACGTTGATGAAATAGTCACTTTATTAATCATGTAAAAGGGGTGCTTAGGCATCCCTTTTTTTATGACTTTCCTTAGCGAGCCGAACAAGAATTATGAGCTGCAAAAGATTGTGGTTAAATTTCCGCTACCAAATCAACCCGTATGAAAAACACAATTATTTTATTCCTGGCTGTTGCGAGCAGCCTGACACTTTGTGCGCGTGACACTAAGAAAACAAAGGATCATGTGATGAACAGGCGCTACTTCGAATTAAGTTTCGGACAATCGAAACTGTTTATTTCCGATAGTCGTTTGTTAGATCTGCGTAACACACAAGCTGTTGTTGTACCCACGAATGCCATTTTATTTCTGGCAACGTTTCGTCCCGAGAAGCGACTACGAATACCCGCATTTTTAAATTTACCAACGGGACCTAAGCAATTTATTGTGGATGGAATATTAGTTAGTGAAAGAGCATCACCGACATTTGGAACAGGTATTCAGTTTAAAGTTTTCGGAACAAAATTTGGCGAGAAGAGTGGATTGGAAATGGAAGCCGGTCCAATGGCTAGTTTTTTGTTAGATCGTGGAGGTAATGTGCGTTTCGCTCCTATCGTTGCCGGACGTTTCCGTTTTATTAAAAATCAGGATTTCACGATGTACTTGGGTTCCAGCTATTCTTTGGGGATCAATGCGTTTGCGTTGATTTACGGAACCGGATACGTGTTTTAGATCACACGCAAGAGGAGGAATAAAAAAAGGGAGAGCAATTGCTCTCCCTGTATGTTACGCTAAACGAACGTTTACAGCGTTTGGTCCTTTACGACCGTCCTGTACTTCGAAGATCACTTCGTCGTTTTCGCGAATATCTTCTTTCAAGCCTGTCGCGTGTACGAAGATTTCTTGTCCGTTTTCATCTTTAATAAATCCGAAACCTTTTGTTTCGTTAAAGAATTTAACTGTTCCTTTTTTCATTTTGTTGTTGATTAATGTCCGTCGTAAGACGGGGTTTTATTGGTGATTAAAAAAATTACGAAAATGGATGCGCGTTTACTACCTCAACTTGCTTTTTGATCAACTTGTTGATGTCGCGCATGTATGGGCGTTCTTCGTTGGTACAAAAACTCAACGCAGTTCCGCTGTTGCCGGCTCTTCCGGTTCTTCCGATACGGTGAACATAAGTTTCAGCCTGTTCCGGAATTTCATAGTTAATAACGTGAGACAGTTGCTGCACATCAATACCGCGTGAAGCAATATCAGTTGCAACTAAAACACGAATACGACGTTGCTTAAAATTCTGCAATGCTTTTTCACGGGCATTTTGTGATTTGTTTCCGTGGATCGCTTCCGCGCGAATTCCTAAGGCGTTTAAGTCTTTCGCAACACGATCAGCTCCACGTTTTGTGCGTGTAAATACTAATACATGTTCAATTGTTTTATCTGTTAACACATGTTTAAGTAACAAGCGTTTGTCTTCTTTTCTAACGTAGTAGACAGACTGTTTCACCGCCTCTGCAGTAGAAGAAACAGGAGACACAGAAACGTGAACAGGGTTGTTCAACAACTGATTTGCCAATTTCATGATTTCAGGCGCAGCGGTAGCCGAGAAGAACAAGGTGTGACGCTGTGATGGCAACACTGCAATGATCTTACGAATGTCGCGAATGAAACCCATGTCTAACATGCGATCCGCCTCGTCCAGGACCAAAAACTCCAGGTGCTTCAATGAAACGTAACCTTGCTCCATCAAGTCGAGTAAACGACCCGGTGTTGCTACGATGATATCGGGATGACGTTGCAAGCTCGCCACTTGCGGACGCTGCGAAACACCTCCAAATAATAAAGTATGTTTAATCGGCAACTGACCGCGATAAGTTGTGATAGAGTCGCTTATTTGTAATGCCAGTTCACGTGTAGGTGCTAAAATAAGTGCACGAACACCATTGCCCTGTTTTGCTTTTGCTGTTAAAAGTTGCAGCATGGGAAGAACAAAAGCTGCTGTTTTTCCTGTGCCGGTTTGTGCGCAGCCGAAAATATCGCGGCCTTGCAAAATGTGTGGAATGGATTGCTCCTGAATAGGAGTAGGTTGATCATAGCCCTTAAGTTGAAGTGCTTTTAAGAGAGGCTCGATCAGATTTAATTGTTTAAATGACATTTAAAATTCTTGTACGTAAATATTTCAAACCAACGCACATGTGCGACGTTTGTTGATGTTCTCAGAAAACTGTAGGAAATCGATTGGAGAGGGTGAGCTAACAAACAAGCGAAGAAACAATCTTCATGAAGAAATACAAAGATATACTAAAAAACGACGCTTTTACAAAACAAGAGAAATATATTTCCGGCGATTCCGGTTTGTCGACTTGCTTTTGCCGCTAATTAATCGTAATATTGCGATAAACAAAATATATGGGCACGTCCAAAATCGAAGAGTTTACCATCAAGGAAAATAAGATTGCAGCCTATGCTAAAGCTTTCGCACATCCTGCGCGAATTGCCATATTACAACTTCTAATTAAAAAACAAGTTTGTATTTGTGGTGATATCGTTGATGAATTGCCGTTATCGCAAAGCACGGTTTCGCAACACTTAAAGGAACTTAAGGAGGCCGGACTCATCAAAGGAAATATTTCGGGCGCCAGCGTGTGCTATTGTATTAATGAAAAGGAATGGGCAACCGCCCGAAAATATCTCAATGAGTTGTTTGAGATGAGTGTGAAGGTCAAATCGAATTGTTGTTAACTAAATGCAGATGTTATGAAATTATCAGAGGTGAAAAAGGCATTAAGCACGATGGAAGATGTGAATTTTATTCTTCCTGATGGTCGCATGGTGCCAACCCATTTTCATGTTACCGAAGTGGGTGCGGTGACTAAAAATTTTATCGATTGTGGTGGAACGGTGCGCAAAGAAGAAGTGGTGAATTTCCAACTTTGGGAAGCCAATGATTTTGATCATCGCCTGAAACCGCAAAAATTAAGCGACATCATTGGTTTGTCTGAGCGTGTACTGGGACTTCAGGATGATGAAGTAGAAGTGGAATATCAAGGTGAAACTATCGGCAAATATGGGTTGGAGTTTGATGGCATAAATTTCCTGTTAACAAGCAAGCAAACCAATTGCCTGGCATCCGACAAATGCGGTATTCCCCCGGAGAAAATTAAAGTAAGTCTGCAATCACTCGGAACAGCTAAATCTGCAAATTCTTGCACGCCCGGCGGCGGTTGCTGCTAAACGTAATTGTATGTCGGCACAAAATTGTTCCCCGGTTGTGGAGCGTAAACGGCTTTCCTTCCTTGATCGTTATTTAACGATTTGGATTTTTTTAGCAATGGCGGTTGGAGTAGCAGTCGGTTATTTTTTTCCGCAGACGAAATCCGTGATCAATACAATGTCCTCGGGCACGACAAATATTCCGTTGGCAGTGGGCTTGATTTTGATGATGTATCCTCCATTAGCTAAGGTGAAATACGAAAGTTTGGGTGAAGTATTCCGAAACGTCAAAGTACTTACAGCTTCCTTGGTATTGAATTGGATTATCGGACCCATACTGATGTTTGTCCTGGCGATTCTCTTGTTGCACGATTATCCGGAATACATGGTTGGTGTTATACTTATCGGTTTGGCGCGATGCATAGCCATGGTTGTCGTATGGAATGATCTTGCAGATGGAAGCCGTGAATACGCGGCAGGATTGATCGCACTCAATTCTATTTTTCAGGTGTTGTTGTATAGCGTGTATGCATGGATCTTTGTAACGGTGTTACCTCCTCTAATGGGATTCGCCGGATTTGATGTCAATATTAGTATTGGTGACGTCGCAGAAAGTGTTGCGATTTATTTAGGAATTCCATTCGCACTTGGAATAGTTTCGCGGTATTTACTTATTCGTTTGAAAGGTGAAGAGTGGTTTACAACTGTATTTGCTCCACGCATTTCTCCGATTACGTTAGTTGCATTATTGTTAACGATCGTTATCATGTTCAGCTTTAAGGGCGACACTATTGTTGAAATTCCGACTGACGTATTCCGTATTGCTTTGCCACTGGTAATATACTTTACCGTGATGTTCGCCATCAGTTTTTTTATCGGCAAATATTTTGGTGCCGACTATTCGAAAAGCACTGCCATTGCATTTACGGCAACAGGAAACAATTTTGAGTTAGCTATTGCTGTAGCTATTGGTGTGTTTGGAATCAATAGTGGTCAGGCATTCGCCGGAGTGATTGGTCCGTTGGTGGAAGTGCCGGCATTAATTGCATTAGTGAATCTTGCTTTTTTCTTTCGCAAAAAATATTTCAGGTCATGATGTATCCATCACTACACGATTATTTAAAATCAAGAGAAAGCGAGTTTGCACTTATCACACCGGAACGCAAGGGGATTTTGCAGAAAATAGCAACGTTCATTATTGATAAGCATCGCGCAGGACAGGATGCGCATTTAGTTTACATCTGCACACACAATTCGCGCAGGAGTCATTTAGGGCAAGTGTGGGCGCAAATTGCTGCGCATTATTATGGTGTAATACCTGTGAAAACGTTTTCCGGAGGAACCGAAGCAACAGCCATGCATGCGAATACTGTGCAGGCATTGATTCGTGCAGGCGTTCGTGTGTTGAAAAAAGAGGACGGCGATAATCCGGTGTACGAATTAGCATACGACGATGATGTTGCACCAATGAATTGCTTTTCCAAAGTATATCATCATGAAACAAATCCCGCGAAAGAATTCGCTGCAATTATGACCTGTAGTGATGCGGAAGAAAATTGCCCTTTTATTCCCGGTGTAGATCTAAGAATTGCGACAACCTACGAGGATCCCAAAATTTCGGATGGGACATCACAACAAGATGAAACCTACGACGAACGATGCGCGCAGATTGCGAGAGAATGTTTGTGGGTGATGAGTCAAGTGCGGAAGGTGTAAGATATCAAAACAAAAAAGCTCGACCGTTTGGGTCGAACTTTCTCTGCTTTATGGTGGAGATTACCGGAGTCGAACCGGTGACCTTTTGCATGCCATGCAAACGCTCTAGCCAGCTGAGCTAAACCCCCAATTGCGTGCGTAAATGTACACATTTACACATTTTCAGGGATGCTTTGGATAAATTATTCGCAGGGGAATTTACAGCGTTCTTCGTTGCATACAGCGTATCTTTAACGTCATGAAAGTAACGCGTCATAAACTGGAAGTAGATTACGAATACGACTTTCTGATAATTGGAATTTCTTGTCACGAGAAACCGTATCGAATGGCGTGGGCAATTAATGAGGCATTGGAATTGGAGTTGGGAAAAACGAATCCGCATTTATTGTCGTTGAAGAAAGCTGAGCCACCGGTAGCATTTTCGCAATTCATCTACGAGTTGCCTGATCATGAAGCCTCGTTTATTTTATTGGCGAATAAATCTGAAGGATCGTACTTAATCCCCGAAATGCCCGCTGCGGACTACTTTATGCTCGTTCACGGCCCATACGACAACGAAAATAACGCAATGTTCATGCAGAAGATTCGCAACATCCCGTTTGTATTGACGACCTTTAGCATTAATCCCGATCAATTAAAATCAAAACAAAATCTTGTTTTTTGAATATGTCAGCACGCATCTCTTACAATAGAACCAAAATAGTAGCCACACTCGGACCCGCCTCTTCAACTCCTGAAATTTTGGAGGAAATGATTAAAGCTGGAGCAGATGTTTTTCGCGTCAACTTTTCACATGGTGATTATAGCGCTGTAGAAGATGTGGTGAGACACATTCGTGATCTCAATCGCAAATTAGGAACACACGTTTCTATTCTCGGAGATTTGCAAGGGCCGAAATTGCGTATTGGAGAAGTGGAGAATAATGGTGTAGAATTGAAAGAAGGTACGAAGTTGACGTTTACTTCAGAAAAAGTTATGGGCAATGCCGAACGTGTTTTCATGACGTATCAACAATTTCCAAGAGACGTGAAGCCCGGAGAAAACGTATTGATTGATGATGGGAAATTGGTGTTACGAGTTGACAGCACCAACGGTAAAGATGAAGTGGTTGCAACAGTGCTGCACGGAGGATTTTTGTCTTCGAAGAAAGGCGTGAATTTGCCGAATACTAAAATTTCTTTGCCGTGCTTAACGGAGAAGGATTTGAAGGATCTGGAGTTCGCACTAAAAATGGACTTCGATTGGATCGGCTTATCCTTTGTTCGTTCAGGTGCAGATATCATTGAATTGAAGCACATCATTAAAGAGTTGAAGGCCGATTCCAAAGCTCGCGTAATTGCAAAAATTGAAAAGCCGGAAGCAGTTTTGGATATTGAAAATATTATTTCAGAAACAGACGGCTTAATGGTAGCTCGCGGAGATTTGGGAGTTGAAGTTCCCATGCAGCGTGTCCCCGTAATTCAGAAAATGCTGGTGAAGAAATGTCGTGAAGCATGCAAACCCGTAATTATTGCCACGCAGATGATGGAGAGCATGATCACGAATATCACTCCTTCACGCGCCGAAGTAAACGACGTTGCGAATTCTGTAATGGATGGTGCAGATGCTGTAATGTTAAGTGGTGAAACTTCTGTCGGGAAACATCCGCATAAAGTGGTGGAAGCGATGTCGAAGATCATCGCGCAAGTGGAAGAAGAGCATAGTTTATACTATAGCGAGCGACCTCCAATATTCAAGGATCCTTCACGGTTCATCTCTGACAATCTTTGTTACAGCGCAACGCAATTGGCAAAACAAGTAAATGCTTCCGCAATCATCACCATGACACACTCCGGTTACACGGCATTTCGCGTAAGCGGATATCGTCCTCGCGCCAACGTATTTGTGTTTACCAGCAATTACAATATTCTTACTCAATTGAATTTATTGTGGGGTGTGCGCTGTTTTTATTACGACAAGAACATTTCTACCGATCATACTATTGCCGACATCAAGTTTATTTTAAAGAAGAACGGTTTGATCAGTACCGGTGATTACATCATCAACATAGCCAGCATCCCGCTTAGTGAAAAAGGAATGACGAACATGGTGAAGTTGACAGAAGTGGAATAATGTAGTTTGTGCGACTCCGCCAATTGTTGTATATTGCTTTAAACTTTTGGCAGATGAAACACATTTACACTTCCCTCATCACACTTCTCGTTGCGCTTTCAGCAAGTGCTCAAACTCCTTTTTGGACTGAAAATTTCGGCAGCGGTTGTAACCGTGGTCAATTGGCATCTGCCTATACCGGTACTAACGGTGCATGGACGATCGCTTCAACAGGCAGCAACGGTTCGCATGCTAATACCTGGTTTGTTAGCGCAACAAGTGCTAACACAGGCGCCGCGAACTGTCAGGAAAGCTGCATTTTTAATTTTAATAATAATGGTACGTTGCATGTAAGTAATGTTACTATCACTATTCCGAATTTCGTGAATGTTTTAGCGGACACCGGCTCCAGTTATTTCACCGGAGGATTCTCTGTCTTAGGAATTACATCCAACAGCAGCCAGCGCGCAGAGTCGCCTACGATTAACTGTACCGGGCAGACGAATGTGACAGTTTCATTCATCTACATTGAAAACGGACAGTCCTCCATTGATGATGCACAACTGGTATATTCTCCGGACAACGGCACTACATGGACGGTTGTTGATGCGTTGGCAAAAACATCGGGTTGCGCTTATGGTCAGTGGACAGCATTCTCTGCAACATTGCCTGCATCTGCCGATAATAACGCTGCAATAAAAATTGGTTTTGCATGGGTGAATAACGATGACGGACAAGGCTCCGATCCTTCGTTTTCTGTTGATGATATTGCATTGACTTCCGGAACCACAACTAACATACCAATTGCACAGGCACAGGAACTTAACGTATATGCTTCAGCTCCGGGTGAAATTACCGTCCAGCCGAATGGACAACAGTACCGAACGGTTGCAATTTACAATGCACTTGGACAATCGGTAGCGTTTACACAACAAGGTAATATCATTGCTTTGACTAACGCCATTCCCGGAGTATATGTGGTGAACATGAATGTGGCCGGTAAGGCAATCATGCGCAAGTTGATCGTTCAGTAAGATCGTTCCTAAAAACCGTTGCGAATAAGTTCGTTCTCGAGGACTGTGATTTGTGGATTCGAAGTAATATAATCCGGCAGTTGACCATCGTCCAGCACAATCACTTTGCGCGCTTGTTCTTGAGCGGCTTTTAGCAGATGTGCGTCAGGAAGTATGTCGTAGCACGTATAGTCGGTGTAATACATGCATGCAATCGCGTTCCACTGCGGACAATTGAATACTATTGTTCCGGAAGGAAACCGGTCTTTTAGCTGTTGCAACAGCGGGGTGTTGTGAAGTCGTGTGTTACGATACAATTCTCCTTTTGTACGATTGGTATGAAAGAACTCGATGCGACCAATGTCGAGATTCATAAATGCAAGTCCGGCAACCACTATTGCTGTTATCAGCGTTTTGATTGAAATGCGATACGAGGTCAATTGTGTAATGACAGCGTCAAGTCCAATTGCAGCTAACACATACAACAACGGATATGTAATTGCACAAAACAGTGGCATTTTGGTGACAACAAACGAGTAGAACAGGAAAACTATTACTGAAGTCACGAGTAATGGCAATACAACAGAATGACGTCTGGTGTTGAACAGCGCAATCGCAATTCCGAAAAACAACAAAACTGTTTGCCAAACCTGATGTTGCCGAAACCATTCTGCGAAGTGAAAATACCAAGGTCCCGAATGACCGAATGCATCGCGAAAATGAAGTTTATAATGCTCTTGCGTAGCTGCCCAATATTCCGGCCATTGGAAGGAGGCGTAACCGAACCAAACGGCTATCAGGATTAATGCGAGCAGGAAAATGTAGATGACGGAAAGTAGTTTTTGTGGTTCGCGCCTTTGATTAAAGAGCCAATACAAACCTGCTGTGCCAACCACGATGAAACCCGGAAGCCACTTGGTGAGGACGGCGCAAGCAACGAAGAAGGACGTAAGTAATAGCCACTTTGTTTTCGGAGATTCGACATATTCCAGCCAAGTCCACCATCCGAAGCAAACCATGGCAATAAACACCACGTCGTTGTGGTCGGTGTTCAAGTATCCCGATACAATGTGAATAAGAATAAATGAAGTACCAGTCAAAAGTGCTGAATAATAACCGATGCGTGGTCGCGCGATTATAGCTCCTATGCGGTAAATAGCCGGAATCATAAGCGTGCTTAGTAATACGGAAGGAATGCGTACCGCCCAAACTGTTGGTCCGAAAATTTTAATAGAACAAGCCATAAGCCACATGAAAAATGGAGGCTTGTGCAGCCAAGTATCGGTATACGCCCAATTCTTTGGATCGAGCGGAAGCAAAGCGTTCTTGACCAACGTGGGGTGAAAGAAATCCGTTGTCATGTTTTTTGCAACGAGCGCGTGATACTGCTCGTCCCAGCTGTGAAGGAAAGGGTCTATGAATGCCATCCACAATCGCCAGGTTAATCCGGCAAGCGTCAGTAAAATCACCGCCGCTTTGTAGCGATTCTTACTAAATAGAATGACGGATCCGACAAGACCGACCAATCCCACAATCAGAATTGACAAGTCGGTAGTTGAAAAGTGCGTATCCAGCTTCATGCCCACCAAAGATGAGAAAAGATTTTTGGAGGGACAGAAGTTAGTATCATTCCTACAAGGTGAGGATAACGCATTCGCGGCCGTGTAACCGCCATCGGTTACGCGCTTACCACGACTCCGTTAGGAGTCGCACCTAAACACCACCTACTCCGCTACCACCACTCTTCTCTTAAACAGCACTTCATCTTTCCGCTCTACACGACACACATACACCCCCGTTGCTAATTGAGGAAACAACTGCAACAAGTTATGTTCTGCTGTTACGTGGTACGAAAAAATCAATCTTCCCACCGCATCATACACCACAATGCGATCATCCACTGCAAACGGCCCGCTGATACTAAACACACCATCATTAGGATTCGGAAACAGTTGAAACGCCGGAGGGCGCGGTGGTGGAGGGGTGACTGTACTATCACATTGGCAGACAGAAACATCATCAATGTAGTAATATGCATTACCCCACGTGCCGGGAGTAGTGTCAATTTGTAAAGTAGTGTCATTTACAAACGTTCCTATTGTGATGTATTGCTCTACGCCAGTTGCGGTATAAACAGCAGATAGTTCCAACCAATTGTATTTGTCTGCAAATGTTGAGTCGCTGAAGAATTCTATCTGCGGCTGAACTTGCATTACCTGATTTACCGGCCATATAGGAACTGTGTCAGAAAAGAAAACCCCGATTCTGTTTATACTAAATTTTGAACTGTCGGATAGTGATATGTAGAAGGATATCTTATAACGAGCAGTTGGTACTAAGGTGTCCTGTAGTTGTCTTGAAACATATTCCCGTCCATTGTTAGATGCAGGGCTGTAGGACGCAAATCCGGCATACGCTAATCCAGTCTTTGGAAATTGAAAGCCCTCAAAATTAGCTGGCACCCCTACAGGAGTGATTGTTTGAGGTGGGTCGTGACAAGTATGAAAGTAATCCGGAGTATTTGTGGAAGGACTAAACCATCCGACAGCTTTATTCAATTGTGCTTGACCTATTGGACATGCCACTGTATCTTCAAACGAAGGGTTACCCACTAAATTTAGTGTACAGGCATTCTGTCCTTGCACATTGAAAACAAGGAAAACAAGAAATATAAATATGTTCTTTTTTAAGCCGCACATGATAAAACCGGAGGCCATGTAAATAATAGCCTCCGGATCTTTAGATTATTTAGTTAAACGAATTTTTTCGCTTTCAATAATGCCATCATCGGTTATTAATTGTAAAATATAAACACCTTCTGCTATATCTTGTAAAGATAATGTATAAGTGGTTAGCCCTTTTGAAGTCGGCACTGCTTGAACAGTCTGCCCTGTTACGCTAATAACCCGAATTATTGCGTTCCCTTCCAATTCAGGAATTTCCACTTGTATGATGTCGGAAGTTGGATTGGGATAAACGTGCAATGTTGGACGAGCTGCTGATTCCTTTTTTCGGCTTCCCACACACGGACTCCGTTAGGAGTCCAAGCTGTGTAACCGCCATCGGTTACACGCTCACCACGACTCCGTTAGGAGTCGCACCTGAACACCACCTACTCCGCTACCACCACTCTTCTCTTAAACAGCACTTCATCTCCGCGCTCCACGCGACACACATACACACCCGTTGCCAATTGAGGAAACAACTGTAACAAGTTATTTTCTGCTGTTACGTGGTACGAAAAAATCAATCTTCCCACAGCATCATACACCACAATACGATCATCTATCGCAAACGGACCGCTGATACTAAACACGCCATCATTAGGATTTGGAAAGAGCTGAAACGCCGGAGGGCGCGGTGGTGGAGGGGATGCTGTATCTTCACAATCTATGCAGTGGATGTCGAAATCGTCGAAGTAGTAGTAACAGGGAGTGGGTGTGTTAGAACCGAAATACTGCGTGCTGTCGGGTTTAACATCACCAAAAACAAAATAACGTTCACCGCCTTGTGCTATAAATGTATCTTGAACCAACATCCAACTCGCGGTATCAGTTAAAAAATTGCCGGACTGGTTGCCTGCGTCATAAGTCATATCATTAAAATATTGCCCGCAAGACACGAATGGATCTGTAAGGATCAAGGAGTCTTTGGTGAACCAAAAGCCTATCAAATCCATCCCCAAAGCACCTTGTGCATAGTAGGCTTCTCCAAGCGAAGCATAATAGCTGGCTGCGTATCTTTTGCCTCCAATTAAAGAATCGGTTAATTTACCTCGCACCATTTCTGATCTGCTGGGAACGCCAAATCCAATATACCCAAGGCCTGTTTTAGGAAGTTGTTGACCCCAGTTATTCCCTGCAGGTCCGTAGTTTCCTCCACCCCAATAATTGTTCTGTTGGATATCATCAATGCAGCCCCAATTGCCGGTCATTGTAACATAGAAGAAATCAGGAGATGCGCAGAAACTGTACCAATCTCTAGTTTTGGTTACGGAGTCCATAGAAGGACAAGTGTACACATCTTCGAAACTTGGATTGACAACAAGATTTACCTGCGCGCGGCACTGCACTATTACTAGGAAAGAAAATATGATAAGTGAATGTCGCATTTTATGCCAATGGGGTATGATGTCATACATCATACCCCGGATCGAAGTTACATTATTTGGTGATAATTAGTCGAGAAGTGCCAATATGCATATCGCTTGTATTTGCCCGCAAAATATACATACCCGGATTTAGTTCATGCACATTGACTTGATACAAAAGATTTCCCGGTGTAAGTACTTGGCGGAATACTGTTTTCCCGGTTATATCAACAATTTCTATGAGAATTATTGAAGATGTGATTTGATCAAATTCAATAGTGATCACTTCTTGTGCAGGATTAGGATATACTTCAAGGTTAGTGCTTTCCTGCTGCTCCGGTTGTAGCTGATTATAGCGCTGACTAATAATATCAAAATAATAAATTGGAAGATCTAATAATACCCGAGCGCTATACACTGCTCGCCCTGCGCTATTAGGATCTGAATTAGCAATAATAAGCAAGGTTGTCGAATCGCTCGATGTAAATTGCAAGGAATCTACCAACCAAGAGCGGGAATAAATTTCATACACCAACTTAAAATTGTGCTCCTGAATATTGGTACAGTTTAAACTAGTGCAAATACCGTTTACAGTGGCTGCGTTTCCACTATCTGCCGCAATTTCGGCTGTGCGCATAGCACCTATATTCTGTTGCTGATATTGAGCATAAAAGTTTTGATAAAGCGTGTCATCTGGCGTGTTGAGATTTAACCATTGCGGATTTTTAGATAACATGCGGTACGCAAAACGAGTGTACTGAAGTTGTCGATCCGGCAAATTGTTGGTATCACGTCCGGCCCTTAAAGAAGTACCAACATATTCTTCTCTTTCAATAATAGCTAATGAAGATGGAAAGCTTGAGCAATCCACAAGGGCGTTGGTTTGTGTTGTGTTGTTGCAAGTAACAAAGCCTGCTCCATTTTGCGGTTGAATGACGTCCCAAAACCACTTTATTGGATTATTCGATGAAACTTGTCCTGCAATATTGAACGGATCAATATTGTTATTCCATACATTGCCCGTCGCTTGTGGATTTCCATTAGCATCCAGTACCTGATCCCCAATATCACAACCTGCTGCACCTCCGAAGTACACGCCATGAATACAACTGTTAAATGTATTACAAACCAGCTTTGAAGAAGAGGATTGATCGCTACCATATATTCCACTTCCCATTCTGTTGAAGGTATTATTTGATGCTATAGTAACAGGTGAATTTTCAATGCTTAATCCTCGAATGTTATTAATATACGTTAGATTATTGTTACTATTCGGATTAAAGTTAGGTAATCCTCTGCTTACTGTATTGTTGTTCACTCGGATAGATGCGCAATACTCCAATCGGATACCATAGTGAGTTTGTGTAAATTGAGCAAGTGGTTTCGTAAAACTGATATTATTATTAAAAATATTAAATCCGTTTTTATCCTGAATATTGAGCAAATGAATTCCGGTGCGTAGCCTCGAGATCACAGGATTATTGGAAATGGAACCAAAAACCGCAGCCGGAGAAACACATGCCACATAAATCCCTGTTCCCAACTGGTTCGGTACGCTAGCCGTTTGTAATATGGTGTTGCTGGTAATGGTCACCCAAGCGTTAGGAACATCCACCAATGCGATGCCTTGAAAGAATCCGAAATTGACGGTTTGGTTAGAGATGGTGTTGTTCTCCACGTTTATAGTTCGTCCATTGGCTAATTGTACCCGCACACCTGCATTGCGTATTTCGCGGATGGTGTTGTACTGCACGCTCGTGTTTACTAACCCACGTACATCAATGCCATTACGCACATTAATAATGTTGCAACGCGCACTGAAGGGTTGTGCGCCAACAGTTAATGAGGCTTGGTAATTGACATTGCGTCGTCCTGTTGCTACTATAGCAGTACCTGCATTGGGAATGTTGAACGTTTGGAAAACACTTGCCGTTATATTCGTGAAACGTCCATTAAATACCGATGTATTGGAATTATTGGAACGCACCCCAACAAATACATTATTAAAAGTATTTTGCAGTGCTGTTGATGTTGGATCACCGATAGTTATTGATGCGTTATCGTAAATTTCAACCGCGCAAATTGTTTTCGTATATGCAGGAGGTAATGCGGGTATTGCAGGCAAGAAGTTGCTAGTCATAGAGAATGTTGTAGCGCGCACCACTCCCGTGTGGAAGCCGGAATACGCGTTAACAACAATACCACGCAGGTTGTTACGTAGTGTGCTGTTTTGCACTAAGTACACACCACCATTATCGGACACTACAGCTTGTTTCGCTTGCTCGATGAATGAGTTGTTAATGACATTCAACGTTGCCAATGTACCTTGAATATAAATACCGTCCCACATGTAATCGCATTTACCGATGACACTACTGTTATTAATTGTGAGTGTAGTACCCGGCTGTATAATAATTGCAGCATTCGATCCCATCCAAATATTAGGGCAGTTAAGGAACGTGAGATCGGCATCGATTGTAAAAATGCCGTTGATGATAATTTGATTGGCGCTGCTATAAACGTTGTTATTGTTTTGAGATGCTATGAATTGGGAGGACGTTGTGTTGTTGATGTACGTAATGTTGGATGGGGCAAAAGATCCAAAGCAACACGGAGGAATGATCAAGGTATCGTAGCCGTAGCAATCATTAATGGGGTCCCACGCCGTAAGGATGAGCGTGTCTCCGGAGGAGCTGTTCCAAGAAATTTGGGCTGTGCATCCGGTGTAACTTAATGACGTATCCACCAATGCCGACCAGGTGTAAACAATACCGTTAGTGCAAGGATTTGCCATGTACGTTATGCTTCCGTTACCGCAGTTGTTTACAGCAAACCCTTGAATGTTAGCGACAGGTCCGCCTGTTTGGGTAACGTAACGTTCGCAGGTCAACGTGTCGCCATTGATAGTGATAATGGTATGCGTTACCAGATACGATTGTCCGGTTGTTGGATAAGTGTGCGAAGGATTACTAAATGTTACTATTGGGGAACCATCGCCAAAATCCCAAAGCTCGGAAAGAATACCGCTGTTGCAAGTTGTATCGCCAAAGAAGTTAACTCTGCACGAACTATTCCAGGTAAAGCATGGATCGGGATTGTTTACGATAAATGATACTGATGTGCTATCGGTGCAAGCCCCATTAGAGATAAGTAAAGAGGCGGTATGAATACCTGTTGTTAAGAGGAATTGTGCATAAACCGACGGTATCGTGAGAAATGTGTCGGCAGTTGTGGTATAAATGAAATTGCCGTCAATATACCATGTGCGAGTTTCCATGTAATTTGTTCCGGATGAATTAGTTGTGCTAATGAGCACAACCGTATCCCCAAGACATACAGGGTTGGGCGCGACAGCTATAGTTGCTGTAGGCCGACAGATAACTACAAAATTTGGACACAATTTGATATATCCACACGCGGTATCGCCATTTGCACATAGTGGTGTACAAATTACATTATATTGCTGTTCGCAGGTTCCGTTGTCCGGCGCAACTATGGTAAGTGAATCGTTGTAAGGAATACTATAAAGATAATTTCCGGGTTGAATAGAAATACTCCATGTTGCCGGAGTGTCACATGTGTTGGAACTGCCAATTTGAATCCAAGGCACTATAGTTACAGAATCTTCTTTACAAACTAGTGGCGGTGGTGGCGGCGAGGCACAATCAACGAACGTAACTCCATTTATTATAGCTGTGGTTTTACAATCCCACACCAAATTCTCTGCACAAATGGTGTAGCATGCATTTTGGTTACTGTTCTGAGTAAGTTTAACTCTGTACTCTTGCCCGTTAATCAGGTTATTATACACTAATGAAATTACACCATTGTCGTATGTCGATGTGGCAAGTTGTTGAGAATTAATGCAAGTGCCGGCAAATAGTTCAATTGTATTAATTGTACCTCCGCAGTTCAGATTGAACAGATTTATCTCAATTTGTGGCGCTTGTGCGGTGAATCTATACCATGTTTCAATTTGAGATGTGTTTTGATTAGATAAACACCCTGCATTTAGTGGTAATTCATTTGGCGCTTCGCACGAGTTTTGTGCATGAAGATCATGCGTTGCGCCCATGGTGATGAGCGCAATAGCAAAGAAGAAGAGTTTTAAGTTGTTCATTGGTAGAGGTATTGGGTTTGATTACTAGTTATTGTCTAAAATATTAAATGTAACAGAAACTATGGTAATTAAAAATAAGGTAATAAATAAGCGGTTGTATAAAACCATGTGCTGTGGTCACTTGCAGCATGAAAAAAGGTACTTCGCGAGGAAAGAAGAAACAGGTCAAATCAGAACAGACGGAATTGGAGCAACTTGGCACTAGAATCCGGGAGCTGAGAAAGGCACGTGGTTATACGAGTCAAGAAACGTTTGCATACGACCACGATTTTAACCGTGTACAATACAATAAATATGAACGAGGAGGAGATGTCCGCTTTAGCACTCTGATAAGAATATTAAAGGCTTTGGATATTAACCTAAAGGACTTTTTTAAGGAGGGGTTTGATTGAATTCCGCCAAAGTTTTCCTACGTTTCAAACCCGAGACAACCAGCCGTCTTCTGGTACTCCGTTAGGAGTTGCACCTCCTCACTCTTCCATCAAGTCCAACGCTTGCTGCAGCTCACGGGCTGTTTTTGTTTGCTTTTTTTCAAGAGCTAAGACAACGCCCGCTTCATACACTTGTCGCGCCCGTTCGAATTGTTGTGCTTGTTCCAGCCATTGCCCGAGTTGATAATACGCCCCCAGATAATCCGGTTGGTCTTTCAACAACTCTTCAACTAATTCAATAGCTTCCTGAAATTGTCCATCTTTCGCTGTTTCCAACGCCAACGCATAACGCAAAAACGCATCCCCCGGGTCTTCTCGCAACATATCTAGTATTTGTTGCAAACGCGGCGAAAGCGGAGGTGTAACGGACATAAGAATTACAATGCGGATCGGAATTGTCCGATGAAGCGAACATCATTTTCAGAGAACAAACGCAGATCATTGACGCCGTATTTCAACATGGTAATACGTTCAATGCCCATACCGAATGCAAAGCCGCTGTAAATATTAGCATCTATCCCGCAATTCTGCAATACCGCAGGATCAACCATGCCGCAGCCCATAATTTCAACCCATCCGGAATGTTTACAAACGTTGCAACCTTTACCTCCGCAAATAGTACAGGAAATATCCATCTCCGCACTGGGCTCCGTGAACGGGAAATAAGAAGGACGCAATCGAATTTGTGTTTCCGCACCAAACATCTCTCGTGAGAAATACAACAGTGTTTGTTTCAAATCGGCGAAGGATACATTTTTATCTACATACAAACCTTCTACCTGATGGAAGAAACAATGTGCTCGCGCAGAAATGGCTTCATTACGATACACGCGACCCGGCATTAACATGCGTACCGGTGGTTTGGAATTTTCCAAAACACGAACCTGCACACTTGAGGTGTGTGTGCGTAATGCAATTTTATCGGCGATGAAAAATGTATCCTGCATGTCACGCGCAGGATGTTCTTCCGGGAAATTTAATGCGGTGAAGTTGTGCCAATCGTCTTCAATCTCCGGGCCTTCTGCAACCGTAAAACCGAGTCGTCCGAAAATTTCAATGATCTCGCGGCGCACCAAACTTAATGGATGACGAGATCCCACAAAACCGCCAACAGGCAATGTCGGATCAAAATTAAATTCAGTATTGCTTGTACTAGACGCGGAAGACGAACGCAATTCATCCCATCGTTCCTGTGCTCGTGTTTTCAGTTTATTCAACAACTGACCAACATCGCGCTTCAATTCATTCGGAACGGTTTTGAAATCATCAAACAATGAAGAAACTTGTCCTTTGCGACTTAAATATTTCAAACGAAATTCTTCCGCATGATCTTCTGCCGATCCTGCAAACGTTTCGATTTCTTTTAATAGTTCTTCAATGCGATCTTTCATAGACTTCCAAAGGTAAGTATTGACTCGTGATCATTTCGCAAAACGCAAAACACGAACAGGATGAATTTCCCATGCGGAGGCTGCTTTAAATCCGTTAAATCCGGAGTACGCGTTGTAGTGATGGTTATCGAAGAACAAAGACCCTTCGATGTATTCGAGTTTAATCGGCGGACGCTTCTCATTCACGAAGAAGATTTGTTCTTTTTTATAGCGGTCGGCGAAGTAATGTTTGAATGTCTCTCGTACGGCTTTTAATGCAGCGTAATGCGGACTCGCGGGGTCCGGAAGCCCGGAGACTTCTGCGGATATAAATACCTGATTTTTTCCTTGTGCAGGATTACTGCCGAGTATCAAATGAAAGTCGTTATCGCCTTCGCGCGATACCGCAAACAAGTACACATTAGTTAATGCAACATTTTTTTGTTCTTCCTTGCAACGCGGCGCTTTCTGCTTTCGCGCATCTGAATACTTGTGCATCCATTCTTCGTCTTTGAACGAATTGCGCAATTGTTTCACATCACGAAATGTATCAACGGCTGCATCGGCGAAACTTGTTTTAGCATCCTTGCGTACTTTCCCTGTGAAGATCTCGGTAGAGTCAACAGCTTGTACCGCAGGAATAGCAACCGATTGCGAGGTCGCATCCTGGCAGGAATAAACAACAGTAATAAAAAAGAATGCAGCGATCAGCGTTCTCATTTCTTCACTACTTTCATGGTCATGCGAATATCGGTAAGCGGACGATCATTGCGATCGCGCTGTTGCTCCGTGATTTTGTCTACCACTTCCATGCCTTCCACCACTTCTCCGAAAACGGTATAACCGCCATCTAAGAATGGAGTACCCCCGACTGTTTTATATACATTCCGCTGTTCGGGAGTGAATACGCGATGCGGTGTCTTGGCGAATTCTTCATCAATTTTTGGATTGATCACCGCAGAATAAAAATTCAAACTATCAGGATTTCCGGTGCTTTGGAAGCGCTGCTGTGCAGCGATAAATTGTTGTTTGAGCAGGGCGTTTTCCGGCTTATTGATTATCGTGTTGAACAAACCTTGTTTGATCTGTATATCCATACGCTGTTGGGTCAAATCCAAAATGGAATCGGTTTGCACTTTACCCTGAACAATGTAAAACTGGCAACCGGAAGAAGCCTTTGTGGGATTCATTTGATCGCCAAGTCGAGCTGCAGCTAAGGCCCCGCGTTTATGAAACAGATTCGGATGAAATTCTGCATTGATGGTGTATCCAACATTACCGTTGCCGAGCATTTGTCCGGGTTGTGCCTTTTTGGAGTCGGGGTCGCCACCTTGAATCATAAATTCTTTGATAACCCGATGAAACATGGTGCTGTCGAATGTTTTGTTGCTGACCAGTTTCAGAAAATTGTCCCGATGGAGTGGTGTTTCATCAAATAAAACCACCTTTATGGACCCGAAATCAGTGGCGATAAGCACTTTTGCTCTTTTGTCGGGTGCCACCAAAGAACCGCAAAGCAGGAAGGTTCCTAATGCCAGAGGGATTACATTTATTCTGTTTATCATGTTAAAAACTTTTATATATTTGTAATTAGCGAAGATAGTTATTCGGCTACTTTGCAGCAACCATCGGTACTAGACCGTTTCAATATTATGAACAAAAACATGTCACGCTTCGCTTTTGCCGGCCTACTGTTAATGGTATTGGTGTTCTCCACTGTCGTTACGTCGTGCAATAAAAACAAAGAATGCAAGGCCAATGTGAAGGTTTTGGTAGGAGGGAATCCTGCCGGTGGAGTAAATGTTCGCCTGCATGCAGATACTCAAAATGGTCAGGTGGAATTTATCTCCAGCACTGACGCTTCGGGTTCTGCGGCATTCGAAACTCAGTTACCTATGATTCTGGACATTGAAGTGCAGATTAACAGCGTTTATGTACCGACCGGGAAAGTTGCTCGTCTTGAAGAAGGCAAAACAACTGACGTTACGGTGGAGTTGTAATTACTCGATCAATCTTTCTTTTCTAAAATATTCCATCATCGCTTCCAACAGGAGGCGATTTTGTTCTCCGGCCTTTAGGTTCGGCAGCGGCTTCAATGCTTTCCAATGGGGCCACAAATCTTCATCGCGACCAATATATTCGTAAAAACCGTAGGGTTCCAGTAGCGTGCAGATGGCAATGTGCATTACATTCACTTTGTCTTCTTTATCCAACTTCACATAGCCTTTTCCAAGTTCCTGCACACCAATAATAAACAGCACCGCCTGAATATCGAGATCACCGCCAAATTGCGGTTCCAGTTTATCTTGAATTTCTTTCCAGCTCACCGCTAGATCACTCTTCCTGCTCATGCGGTAAAGGTAAGGTGAACATTAACATTGCTGCATGGAAAAGTAGAGAAATCAACTTGTCTGCTTCGCTGTTTATTAGGCTACTTTCGCAACATGAATGCAATAGACATCGTGATTATTATTCCCGTTTTGTGGGGGTTCTATCGCGGATTTATGAAAGGTGTGGTAATGGAAGCCGCAACACTCGTAGCTTTTTTTACAGGCGTTTGGGGCGGTATGCATTTGTCCGATGGATTGGCAGTAGTGCTACGCGATTGGTTTGCTTCCGATTCGGATTATGTACCGCTGATTGCTTTTGCACTAGTGTTTGTGGGCATATTGATTGTTGTTTTCAGTGTGGCGAAGATTTTAGAACGCTTTCTTGAAAATGCGAGCATGTCTATTTTCAATAAAATTGCAGGTGGTGCGTTTGGTACACTGAAATTTTTACTCATCATGAGTGTGTTGTTTTTTGTAACAGACGCTGTAGAAAAGAGTATAGAAATCGTTCCGGCAAAGATGAAGGATGAATCGCTGTTATACCGACCTGTTGCGCAAATAGCACCCGCCGTCATTCCCGGGTTGAACGAATCTGAACTTGGAAAAAAAATTCCAACCAAGGATGATGTTGAAGTGGATGTAGATGTGAATTTGAAATTGAAGGATTCGGCACGGTAGTGGAGTGGTGCATTAGTGAGTTGGTTGATTGGTCTGTATTAATCTTATCCCGCAAAACACGAATACCAAACGAACTAAATCACCAATACACTAATCATCAAAAACACCAGATCATTTCAACCTAAACGAATCCATGAATCTTCGTATGGAAGAGTTGTTCAAACGTTGATTGTCCGTAACCACAAGAAGCGTATAAATCTTTTTACCGCGGGCGAATTTACGCATGGTAGCTACACCTGTATTGCGAGAGAGAAAAATCGGATATTCATATCCTGCTGTTTCACCACTCATCACTTTCGTACCACTGTCGGTTACCATTGCGCCAATTCCCCAGGCGAATATTTCCGCGTCTTTCAGCAACATTTCATCCAGCTGATCACCGAGTAGTTCTACGGAATCGTTCAAAGAATAAACAGAAATGGAGTAATAGATATTAGAATCTAAACCGCCCTCGATAGGTTCAAAAAATAGCTTCGCTCCGTGATAGTCGCCTTCCATGGTTGCTGTATCCTGGGGTATTCCGGGAAATTCAATGGTAAAATCTCCGCCGTCTACAACGCGCCATCCGCCCATTCCGCAAGAGAACAGTAACAGAGACACAAATGAAACGGCGATTAAGTAGCGCATCAAAAAAGTTTATGAGTTAACAGCCTCTACGCCCGGCAAAGTTCCGGCTTCAATGTATTCCAATAACGCGCCACCGCCTGTTGATACATAACTAACTTTGTCGCCAAGATGATACTTGTTGATTGCAGCAACAGAATCTCCACCGCCTATTAACGAATACGCGCCTTTTGATGTGGCATCCACGATAGCATGAGCAGCAGCTTGTGTGCCGTGAGCAAAGTTCTCCATCTCGAAAACACCCATTGGGCCGTTCCATAAAATGGTTTTCGATTCGCTGATGACTTTTGCATAAAGTGCTTCCGTTTCCGGACCGATATCAAGACCCATCCAGCCATCAGGAATAGCATTGGTTTTACACGTTTGACGGTTGGCATCATTGGCAAAGTTGTCTGCGCAAACCGCGTCCACGGGAATGTAAATGTTTACACCCAGTTTTTTTGCGGTTTCCATAATGTTGAGTGCATTCGGAATTCGATCTTCTTCAAATAATGATTTACCAATATTGCCGCCCAATGCTTTAACAAACGTAAACGCCATTCCTCCGCCAATGATTATATTATCGGCTTTCTTAATGAGCTGCTCGAGAATGACAATTTTATCCGAAACTTTCGCTCCGCCCATGATAGCCGTGAAAGGCTTCTCAGCTCCGTGTAATACTTTGTCAACGCTGGCGAGCTCACCACTCATAACAAACCCAAAGCATTTGTTACCCGGAAAGAATTTCGCAATAACTGCTGTTGACGCGTGCGCACGATGCGCTGTACCGAAGGCATCATTTACATAGAAATCGCCCAGTTTGGCTAATGCAGCCGCGAATGCTTCATCACCTTTTTCTTCGTGTTTATGAAAGCGCAGGTTTTCCAACAACAGCACTTGTCCCGGACGCAATTTCAGTGCCGCTTCTTCTGCAGGAGTTCCAACACAATCGGTAGCGAAAGCAACATCAACACCGCCCAGTAAATGCGATAAATGTGCTACAAGATGCTTGAGCGAATATTTCTCTGTAGGCCCTTCTTTCGGGCGACCCAGATGCGACATCAAAATACATCTACCGCCGTCTTTCAGGATTTTCTGAATAGTAGGAATAGCTGCGCGCATACGTGTGTCGTCTGTAATTTGAAACGTGTCGTTGAGTGGCACGTTGAAATCAACACGAATAAGAACTTTTTTGCCTGCGAAAGAAAAGTCGTTTACGGTTTTCATAGTACTAGTTATTGGAGGGCACAAAAATAAGGGAAGTTGTCAATCGGGAATCTCAAACAGTGCTCCTGTTTGCTATTTGTTCATACCTGCGCCCATCGTGAGCGATAGGATCACTTATCTTTACGACATGTTATTTCAACATGTTATCGGTCAGCAAGACATTAAGCAACGCCTTATTCAAACGGTTGCCGGTAATCGTATTTCTCATGCTCAACTTTTTTTCGGATTTCCCGGCGCGGGTGCATTGCCTTTGGCGTTGGCGTATGCGCAATACGTCCATTGTACCAATCGTCAACCCGAAGATTCTTGTGGAGAATGTCCGTCGTGCAAGAAGCATGAGAAAATGGTTCATCCCGATGCTCACTTTGCCTATCCGGTGGTGCTTTCTAAAGACGTTCGTGTCAGTACACATGTTATTCCAAAATGGCGCGAAGCTGTTTTGAACGAACCATATTTAACCCTCGACAACTGGTTGGATGTGCTGGATGCCGAATCGAAACAGCCGATTATTGCCGCGGAAGAAAGCGGTGAAATTTTACGCAAGCTTAGCCTCACCACATTCGAGGCGGAATATAAAATCATGATTATTTGGCTTGCGGAACGCATGAATGTGCAGGCGGCCAATAAGCTTCTCAAAATACTCGAAGAACCACCGGACAAAACCTTGTTTTTGTTGGTGACAGAACAGGAAGACCATTTGTTGCGCACAATAGTATCTCGTACGCAATTGGTGCGAGTACATCGTTTGCCGGATGCGGAACTTGCTGCCGCGGTACAACATAAGTTTGAGTTATCTGCTGCAGATGCCGAAACGATTGCCTTTCAGGCCGATGGTAATTTTGCAGCAGCACGCAAGTTGATTCAGGAACAAGAGCAAGCGGCGCAAAACTTAACCTTGTTCCAGTCGTGGATGCGCAGTTGCCTGAAGTACGATGTTGCCAAATGGATGGAATTTCTGGAAGTATTTTCCAAAGGTTCACGCGAAGAGCAGAAGCAATTTTTGACGTATGCACTGGAACTTATTCGCGAATGTTTGATGTGGGGCTATGCAGGCGAGCAGCTAGTGCGCGTCGCCGGAGAAGAAAAAGCATGGCTGCCCAAATTTGCGCCGTTTGTGCATGTGAATAATGGACAACAGTTGATGGAACAAATTAATCAGGCCATGCAACACATCGACCGTAATGGCAGTTCCAAAATTATTATGCTGGATTTGTCATTTAAAATCAACGAATTGTTGCATATCCCCAATCCTTCGAAAGCAAAGGCATAACGTTATTCACGTAGCATTGTGGACTGATCTGTCCGTAAGCGCTGCTTTTTACCTCCCAATTGCGTATTTTTGAGCATCATACCTCCTATTGGGGTATTCAGCATATACTATTGTTTAACGAATTCACCCGAAAGGGTTCGATATATGGGATGTAGCGGATGTTCAACCGGAAGAGGTTGCAGTACTTCTGAAGGTGGCTCGGGCGGATGCAGCGGAGGCTGTAGTTCCGGGGGCTGTAATAAACTCAACGTTTACGATTGGCTGTCCAACATGGAATTGCCATCGGGTCAGAAGAAGTTTGATGTTGTTGAGGTGCGCTTTAAAAATAGCCGAAAGGAATATTTCCGAAATGTCAACGACCTGCCTTTAGTGGTTGGTGAAGTTGTTGCCGTGGAAGGTTCTCCTGGTCACGATATTGGTATTGTTTCCTTGACGGGAGAACTGGTGAAGTTGCAATTGAAAAAACGCAACATTCAGGCGGAAGATCCGGCCATGAAGAAATTGTACCGCAAAGCCAAACAAGCGGACGTCGAGAAGTGGCAGGAAGCGCAAGCGGCCGAGCAAGATACCATGATCCGTTCCAGACAAATTGCTGCAGGGTTGAAGCTGAATATGAAAATCAGTGATGTGGAATATCAGGGCGATAAGTCGAAAGCCATATTTTACTACACTGCAGAAGAGCGAGTTGATTTCCGTGAACTGATTAAAATTCTTGCCGAACAATTCCGCGTGCGCATTGAAATGCGTCAAATCGGTGCGCGCCAGGAAGCGTCGCGGGTGGGGGGAATCGGTTCATGCGGACGAGAATTGTGCTGCAGTACATGGCTAACGGATTTTCGTTCAGTTACTACAGGAGCTGCCCGTTATCAGCAATTGTCATTAAATCCGCAGAAGTTGGCGGGACAATGCGGTAAGTTGAAATGCTGTCTCAATTACGAGTTGGATACTTATCTGGATGCACTGAAAGATTTCCCGGACAGCATTGATCTGGAAACGCAAAAAGGAAGAGCGCGTCATCAGAAGACGGATATTTTCAAAGCAATATTTTGGTACACATTTGCCGATGAGCCGGACAATTTTATTCCTGTTCCTGTGGCACGTGTGAAGGAAGTCATTGCGATGAACAAAAATGGCCAGAAGCCGGACATTCTGGTGGCTGTTTCTGAGCAGAAGGCAGTAGAAAAGCAGCCGGACTTTGAAAATGTTGTTGGCCAGGATAGTTTGACGCGTTTCGATAATAAGAACAAGAATAAAAAGCGCAAGAAGAAAAAATCAGGCGGTGGTGCCGGAAATGCTGCAGTGCAGACCGGTGTTCAAGCACAACCCCAAACGGATCAACAACAGCAGCGGAAGCCTCAACAACATCAAAACAAGCAACAGGATCGCAGTAAGCAGCAGGATCGTCGTCCGCAACAAAATATGCCTCAGGGCAATCCTAATGCACAGCAGAACCGTGGACCGCGTCCGCAGAATCAGCAACGACGCGATCAGCGCGATAGAAAGAATCAAGGCCCTAACACGCCTCCTCCAATTTCAACACCACCTCCGGGCGTATGATAATCACACGAATAATAAGTGCACTAGTGTTGTTGACGTTACTATTCAGCAGTTGCGATAGTAATCGACTGTATGAAGAGAACCGTGATATCAAAGACGGCGTGTGGAATGTGAAAGACCGACTGGAGTTTGAAGTAGATGTTCCGGATTCAGTAACTCCGTACAATTTTTACTTCAATATTCGTAACACCGAAGATTATCCGTGGAGCAACATTTATGTGTTCATGCACACAGTTTTTCCCAACGGTAAAATTGGTGTGGATACTGTGGAGTTTCCATTAGCAGATCAGGAAGGTCGCTGGTATGGGAAAGGACAAGGCGATATTCATGACTGTCAACTGGTGTTTAAGAAAGGCGTGCGTTTTCCGTATCCGGGCAAGTATAAAATTGCACTAGAACATGCCATGCGTGTGAGTGAACTTCCCGGCGTAGTAAGTGCGGGAATCCGAATAGAACGAGCTCAATAAAAATTACATGAAGTTATTTGTCAGCGTATGTTGTACGATGATCTTTTGTTCATCTTGCATTCGTAATGCATACGTGCATTCGCCGGTGTATCCTCCGGTTGTGGTGTAGCGGAATGAAGTGGAGGTTCAGGGCGGTACCACAGTGAGTGGAGTCAGCTATGCAGGTGCAGCGTGGGCATTTACAAATCGGCTGCATGTGATGACACAAGCAAGCGCTGTGAGATTTACTACCGATGGAACAATCATGGCGGGTATTGGTTATCGCGCTTGTATGAAAAATTCAGACACAGTGGCAAGGTTTGGAGGGTATCTGGAAATTGTATACGTGACAGGACGTTTTTCTGACTCTGCATCACGCCCCACTAAATTCAGCAAAAAAACAGTTCGGAGGAAGAGACGGATATGTGGTTATTGATATGTCAAGTAAATATCAGGGTGGCTATTGGGGATATTGTTTGATGGTTCGTGATGGAAAACGTGAATTGTACACCGGAAGCAGAGTGCAATTTCTTCGCACATCTGAAATAAAAAAGCACAATGCACAACTATTTGTTCCGCTCGCTGACTGAGGCATTGTTCCCACCTCACAGTTTATTACGAATCCTGATGCAGCCTGTAACACTACAATCTCGAATGTTTATCCGGGTTATCGTTTCGGATGGAAATATTGTCGCGTTACTTTGCAGGCGCAGTGGCGATTTCAATACATCGGTATTCACTTGAATAATCATTGGAAACGGTGGAGCACCGCAACCGGATTAATAGCTATTACAATACCTTTGGGTAGAAAATAATTCGATCATGCGTCAACTGAGTTACTTTGTGTGGATGGTCCTTTTTGTGTTGCTGTCCGGAGTTTCCGGCTGCGAAAATGATCCGCTTGCGCCCAAGTATAATACCAAACACACCATTATTATTGTGGTTGATGGACCGCGCTGGTCGGAAACATGGGGTAATCCGCAACACACATTCATTCCTTACCGCGATACCTCAATCCGACCACATTCGCGTTATTATTCTTTTTGTTATAACGACGGTGAAACAGTTACCAATTCCGGCCATACTGCGATAACTACAGGTGTTTACGAGAGTATAGAAAACAGTGGGCAGGAGTTGCCAACATTACCCGGCATATTTCATTATTATCGCAAGTTCACGGGCGCGCCTCCGGAGAAAACCTGGGTTGTTGCATCGAAAGACAAATTGAATATTCTCGCAGGTTCTAAAGACACAACGTTAATGCAGTATGCCCCGCGATATGATTGTGGCATCAATGGGCCGGGATCGGGTTATCGTGATGATACTATAACATGCCGACTAGCATTGAACGTACTACGAACGCATCAACCCGATTTGATGCTGATTAATTTTAAAGAACCCGATGCTTCCGGGCACACAGGATTGTGGCCATTATACATCAGCGGTGTCAGAAGCTCTGATTCGTTGGTGCACGTAATTTGGAACTATGTTCGCAATAGCCCTTATTACAAGCACAATACAACAATTATTATCACCAACGATCACGGTCGCCATACCGACGGCAATCAGGACGGTTTTCGCAGTCATGGCGATAATTGCGAAGGGTGCAAACATATTGAGTTGTTAATTGCAGGTCCGGATGTAACTCCCGGAGTGGAGCAAAAGCGAGTTTCTCAGAATGATATTGCACGAACCGTAGCAACGCTGATGGGCTTTCGAATGCCAACGGGACACGGTAACTTCCTGCCGCTACGGTAGGAAGTTGTTCACACTTATGTGCTGAAACATTACAGTTGCTCAAACCGCGCGCTGAGCCTGTAAAATTTGGTAAATTTGACTCCTATGTCAAAACAGGAAACAGCAGGCGGGGAAAACGGAAAATCATCCGGCGGTAAATTCTGGATACGATTATTTTGGTTCCTTTTGTTTGCTCCACTTATTGGATTCATCACCCTTATTGCAGGTATTGTCTTATTTGCCGATTTGCCGGACGTAGAGGAATTGCAAAATCCCGAGAGTAATCTGGCTACGGTAATTTATTCCGCCGACAGCAAAGAGCTGGGTCGTTTTTACGCTGAGAATCGCGTGAATGTGAAATACACACAGATTGATCATGATGTGATTGACGCGTTGATTGCAACAGAAGATGAGCGCTACTTTGAGCACTCGGGTATTGATGGCAGAAGTTTGATGCGTGCTTTAGTAAAGATGGGTAAAGGAGGCGGAGCTTCCACCATTACGCAGCAATTAGCGAAAATGCAATTTCACCAGGAAGAAGCGGAACGCGCGTCATTTATGGAACGTGTTTATCAGAAGTTGAAAGAGTGGATTATTGCTATTCGCCTTGAACGACTGTATACTAAAGAAGAAATTCTAGCCTTGTATTTAAACAAGTTTGACTTCAACTACAATGCAGTTGGTATTAAGTCGGCGGCTAAAGTGTATTTCAGCACTTCACAAGATTCGTTGACGATTGAAGAAGCCGCCATGCTGGTGGGAATGTGTCAGAACCCGTCGCGTTGGAATCCGATCAAATTTCCGGAGAATGCCGTGAAGCGTAGAAACACGGTGTTAGGTCAGATGGTGAAAAATGGAAAGTTAACGCAACAACAATTCGATTCGCTTAAAGTACTTCCCATTAAAACACGATTCAATCCGGAGAGTCATAATGAAGGTTTGGCTCCGTATTTCCGTGAATATCTGCGCGATAATTTCTTAAAGAAGTGGTGTTCCGAAAATTTAAAACCTAATGGAAAGCCGTACGATTTGTATCGGGATGGACTTCGTGTATATACTACGATCGACACGCGTATGCAGCGTCACGCGGAAGAAGCAGTTACCGAACACATGACGGATCTTCAAGGGAGATTTGACGAAACGTTAAAGAATAAAAAGAACGCTCCGTTCAGTTGGCGTGTAAAGAAAGATGAGATAGATGCGATGATGAACTCCGCAAAGAAACGTTCGGAACGTTATCGCAAATTGAAGAAAGCCGGAGCATCCAATAACGAAATAGAAGATTCATTTAACAAGAAAGTAGAAATGACCGTCTTCTCGTGGAAAGGCGAGATTGACACCGCCATGACTCCGATGGATTCTATTCGCTATTACAAACGTTTTTTGAGGACAGGATTTATGGCAATGGAACCTCAAACAGGTTACATACGCGCATGGGTAGGTGGAATTAACTTCCGCCATTTCAAGTACGATCAGGTGAAAGAAGGAAGACGCCAGGTGGGCTCAACATTCAAGCCGTTTGTATACGCATTGGCTATTCAGGAAGGGTGGTCACCGTGTGATCAGATTCCGAATGTACGTACATGCATCACTACTGAAGACAACAGGGAGTGGTGTCCGAATAACTCCGACAATAAATTGGATGGGCAAATGTTAACGTTGAAAAAGGCATTGGCAAATTCTGTAAACTATGTTACGGCTCACATCATGAAACAATTTGGTCCGCGCGCGGTGGTAACATTTGCGAAGTCGGTAGGAATTACAGCGCCTCTGGATCCTGTGCCATCATTGTGTTTGGGAACAGCAGATATTTCTGTATTCGAAATGGTTGGAGCGAACAGTACGTTTGCAAATAAAGGCACATACATTGAGCCAACATTTATCACGCGTATTGAGGATAAGAATGGCAAGGTGTTGATGGAATACATTCCGAAATCGAATGAGGCCATGAGCGAAGAAAAAGCTTACCTCATGACCGCGTTAATGAAAGGTGTCGTGGATGCCGGTACAGGAGGACGATTGAGAGGAAAGTACAAACTCACGAATCCGATTGCAGGTAAAACAGGAACCACGCAAAATAACTCCGACGGATGGTTTATTGGATTAACGCCTGATTTGGCGGCCGGTTGCTGGGTGGGAGGTGAAGATCGAAGCATTCATTTCGATCGTACTGCAGAAGGGCAAGGTGCAAGTATGGCTTTGCCAATTTGGGGATTATTCTTTCAAAAAGTATATGCTGACAAATCACTAAATGTATCGAAGGGTGACTTCACCAAGCCGAAAAATCTCAATATGGATTTGGATTGTTCCAAGTATGAAAAAGAAGGTGGAACATTGTTTGGTGAAGAGAATGACGATCTTTGGGGCGAATAAATCAGCACATAAAAATTGACCTATGAATAAAGTGGTTGCAAATGCCGAAGAGGCGATTAAAGATATTCAGGACGGAGCTACATTGATGCTTGGTGGTTTCGGATTGTGTGGCATTCCGGAAAACTGTATAACTGCTTTGGTGCAGAAAGAAATTAAAAATCTCACGTGCATTTCCAACAATGCCGGTGTTGATGATTTCGGAATTGGGTTGATGTTGCAAAAACGCATGGTGAAAAAAATGATTTCATCGTATGTAGGAGAAAATGCTGAGTTTGAGCGTCAGTTGCTGAGTGGTGAATTAGAAGTTGAGTTAATTCCTCAAGGAACTTTAGCTACTCGTTGTTTGGCTGCAGGTTATGGTATGCCGGCCATTTTCACTCCTGCGGGAGTAGGAACTGAAGTTGCTCAGGGTAAAGAAACGCGCGTCTTTAACGGTAAGGAATATTTGATGGAATATGCGTTTGATGCCGACTTTGCCATAGTCAAAGCCTGGAAAGGAGATACCTCGGGCAATTTAATTTTCCGAATGACGGCACGCAACTTTAATCCGATGATGGCAATGGCCGGGAAGATTACTATTGCTGAGGTGGAAGAACTGGTACCGGAAGGGACATTGGATCCGGATCAAATTCACACACCGGGCATTTATGTGCATCGTATTTTCCAAGGCAACAATTACGAAAAACGGATTGAGCAACGTACGGTGCGAAAAAAGACCGGCGCATAATTTCTTTTCGTGTCAGAAATTTCCCCGACAATTCCACGAGTACATTTTAAGAATCTGGATATTCTCCGGTTTGTTGCAGCGTTTGCAATCGTTGTGTTGCATGGACATATAGCGGTCAGCAACTGGATGGGTTATCCGATTCCGTTTCGGGAAAACATCAACAACAAAGATGCGCCTAATGAATGGGGCGTGGAACTCATGCGCGTGGTGGAGAACTGGAGTATTGGAGTTGACTTTTTCTTTCTTATTTCGGGCTTCCTGATCACTTATCTCATGATCACGGAAATTAAAGCTACAGGCACGCTGCACATCGGTAAATTTTATGTGCGCCGGTTACTGCGTATATGGCCGTTGTATTTTTTGATATTATTTACGGCACCGTGGTGGACCGCTATCAGCGGTATGCCCGAGCCAAATTACTTGTGGAACGCATTATTTCTGAATAATTACAAAGCAATATTTGCGGGCGCAATGGAGCCGGGTTTTGCGCATTACTGGTCCATTTGTGTGGAAGAGCATTTTTATATTCTATGGCCCGTGTTGTTATGGTTAATTCCCGTACGACGTTTGCCGTGGCTATTTGCGGCGGTGATCATCGGAGCTGTCGCGTTTCGTTTTTCCGCATATTTTCTCATCGAGGAACATTACAATCATGCCAAGCTCAACATTTTATCGCGAATGGATACGATGGCGATTGGCGCATGGATTGCTTGGTATTATTTAAAAAAACCATTTACGTTTAATATTAGTGTCGGGTGGCGTATTGCAGTGTATGCACTGTTCGCTGCAGGAATGCTGTTTGACAATATTCATGAATACGGCAACATGTGCTCGTTTGTTTTTAAGCGCAATCTATACACGTTGTTTTGTGCATTCTTGTTGGTTAATTATTTGTTCAATCCCAATGCATGGTTCAACTTCAAAAAGAAAAATGTACTTCATTACTTTGGTAAAATATCGTATGGATTGTACATGTATCACAACATCGTATTTTACTTTCTTTTCAATGAAGTCATATATAAGTATCAATTGTTGAGTGTCTTTTGGTTTTGGCCGATTTATCTGCTTACTGTTTTTGGTTTATCGGTGCTCAGTTACGAACTTTTTGAAAAACACTTCTTGAAGTTGAAAGACCGCTTTGCCGTGGTTCAAACCCGACGCTAATTATGTATTTTTGAATCGCCTAATTACACCATTAGATTTTTTACCATCACATACGATATGTTAGACAAAAACGGAATTGCAAAACGCATTGCACAAGAATTAAGAGACGGGTATTACGTTAATTTAGGTATTGGTATTCCAACGTTGGTTGCCAATTATATACCGGATGGAATGAATGTGGTGTTACAATCAGAAAACGGATTGTTGGGTATTGGCCCGTTTCCATTCGAAGGAGAGGAAGATCCGGATTTGATTAATGCCGGAAAACAAACCATTACTACAATGCCGGGTTCTGTGTTTTTCGATTCAGCGATGAGCTTCGGAATGATACGTGCAGGTAAAGTGCATCTTACCATTTTAGGCGCCATGGAAGTGAGTGAGAAGGGTGATATTGCGAACTGGAAAATTCCCGGAAAAATGGTGAAGGGAATGGGTGGCGCAATGGATCTTGTGGCTTCTGCAAAAAACATTATTGTAGCGATGCAGCATGTGAACAAGGCAGGTGAATCGAAGTTGTTACCTGAATGTTCCTTGCCGTTAACTGGCGTAGGCTGCGTTAAGAAAATCGTTACTGAACTGGCTGTACTTGATGTCGTGCCGGGAAAAGGATTCGTATTGCTCGAGCGGGCGCCGGGAATTTCTGTTCAAGAAATTAAAAATGCTACGGCCGGGAAGTTGGTGATAGAAGGAGATATTCCTGAAATGCAACTCAACTAATTTCTGTAACGTGTTGCAGCGCATATTAGACAGGTATCAGCTTTCGCTGTCGTTTGTGCTGATGACAGTGCTTGCCGTGATGTACGTCGCGGTGCTCATTTTTCTTAACGAAGGTGTGTTAGATGAAGGTGATGGCGTGAGTCATTATACGATCTCCCGCTATTCATGGCAACATCCTGAATTGTTCGTGAATCACTGGGGCAAGCCGCTGTACACGTTGCTGTCCTCTCCTTTTGCCCAATTCGGTATTAAGGGCATCGCCGTATTTAATTTGATTTTGTTTTTTGTCAGCACACTTTGGTTATATCGCATAGCTCAGCGCTTCAATCTTCCGCATTCCTGGTTAATTCCTATTCTGCTGGTTGCTTCGCCGGAATATTTACACAATGTACTTGCAGGGCACACAGAGATTTTATTCGGCACACTGCTGCTATTTGTGATTGTGCAAATGCTCAGACAACATTGGGTGCTTGCGGTTGTCGTATGCTCATTCTTGCCGTTTTCGCGAAGTGAAGGCATGTTGCCGGTGCTATTGCTGGGCGGAATCCTTGCACATCAACGTCAGTGGAAAATAATCCTATTATTGTTATTGGGTTTCTTGATATATGCCGTTGCAGGTGAATTGTTAACCGGAAACTTTTTGTGGTACTTCTCGCAAGATCCTTACGGTGGTTTTAAATCGGTGTACGGAAGCGGTCCATGGCATCATTTCTTGTCTAATGCTCCGGCTATTTTCAGCGTTAGCGGAGTGATTCTGCTTGTTATTGGTGGGTTTTATTTTGCCGATAGTTTATTAAAACGAAACTGGCAACATCGTAATGTGGTGTTGTTTGCGGGTGCAGTGTTCATTGGAATTTTCACGGTGCATTCGGTGCTTTGGGCGCAGGGTTTAAAAGGTTCATTGGGTTTGTTGCGTGTGATCGTTGGGATTGTGCCGCTTGCCATTCCTGTTATGCTGTATGGTCTCAATAAAATCAATATTGAGTCGAAGCTTATTCGAATAGCCACATTTATCGTCTTATTAGTATTTGGGATTGCAGATCCATACAGACATTATCAATTACCAAAACAACCGACAGTTTTGGAAGAGCTGATGCGTGAAGCGGGATTGTGGACAAAAGAGATTACGCAATCCGGAAAAATAAAGCCAAAAATAATTTCAACGCACAACAACTTAATTGCGTTGTATGCGGGTATTGATCCGCACGACCTGGAGAAGCATCCTAATTTTTGGTTCATCGGTCCGCCCTTTGAAAAGTTCGGTACAGATGATTTAATAGTCTGGGAAACTCGATTCGGTTCTGTCGAAGGAGGAATGTCGAAAGACACGATCGAACGATATGGATTTAATCTATTACGACGGATTCCAATCGGGAATAGAGAGAGCAATCTGAAGGGAGAAAATTATGAGGTGCGTTTTTATACCAAACATGCTATAAAGGTGGACACCATTCTAGTGAATCAGGTGGAGTATAGAAATCAGTTGTTAGACACCAAAACCGGATCTTTCGTATTAATGCCGAAAGTCCCGTTAACGTGGTTGGGCAGTGATATGAAAAGTGAGTACTGGATGGACATTGAGATAACAGCAGAAGCAGCGCCGGATGCGCAAATTAAAGAACTTAACTACGTTTTGGCTACACAAAATAATCGCCATTACAATTCCATGTTGATTCCGGCAAGTGCAGAACAATCGCGCGTTACACAGTACGGTAGAATTTATTTGCCAACGCCTGCAAACTCACAGTATCCGCTGATCAATAACTTATGGATTCAAGGAAATGGAAAGGTGTTTTTCCCTTCCGTCAAGTTGAAGTTGATGAAGCGCGTAGTTACTATTCTGTAGTGCTGGAAGCACAAGGTCGAATACGTCGTCAAATTATTAGAGCGTTGCTATAAGTAAAGTGAAAATTTTCGAGACAATTTTGTTCCGTATTCGCAGATGGTCATATTCACAATGGGCAGAAGGTTTTACGTTGATGGTGTTGATTGCAGGACTCTGGCTTTGGGTGATCAAGAAAGCTGCCGGTGCATCCATTACTTACGATGAAGCGTATTCGTTTTTTGAATACGTTTCGTATCCAGAATTTTTACGCAGTGATTTTAATTTCATGTCAGCGAATAATCATTTGCTGAATACATGGATGACGCGTTTATCTTATGCACTCTGGGGAAATGAAGAGTTGGCTTTGCGATTACCGAACGTTCTTGCTTTTGGTGTATTTCTGTATGCATCCGCACGAATTGCGTATCGGTTAGTAGCAGAACGATTTCTTCCGCTAGTTGTATTGCTTTTGTTTTGCGGAAACCCATACGTGTTGGATTTTTTCAGTTTGTCTCGCGGTTATGGATTGTCATTGGCATTCACAACGTATGCTTTATGGCAATTTATAAATGACAACCATTTGAGAGCGCTGATAGCAATGATGTTGGCTGTGCTTGCTAACCTGATTGTGTTACATGTATTTCCGGCGTTCGTGTTTGTCGTAGTTTGGAAATTGTGGAATGACAAGAAGTTATATGCAAGCGTTGTAGCTGCTCTTGCCGGCATATTCATGGTATTGCTCTTGCCTTACATCAGTCAATTAAAGGAACACGGAGCATTTATTTTTGGCGGCGGTGACGCTGCGTTTTGGAGTTCGCTCGTTTCACTGGGTGCTCGCTTGGGAGGAGTGTATTCGAATGTTGGTGTTGGTTTTGTACTGGCGATGTTGCTGATTATTCTAATTGGCGTTCTTGCATGTATAAGACGACGCGATTTGGAAAGTACCAGAGTTGTTGTGGTGTTGATAGCAGCGGTTCTAAGTCCAATTGTTCAGCAAATATTTTTAGGTTCTCCCTTTCCTCTCGACAGAACAGCGCTTTTTTACTGGCCATTACTAGTTGTTGCACTGACGTATAGTATTCGTTTGCATAGTGTAATGCCCGGCGTAGTTGTTGTTTTGGGCGTGGTGCAAATTTTTTTCTTCACGAGTAATTCTTCTTTACTAGAATATGCAGAATGGAAACAAGAAGCAGGGGTAAAGCGCGCGGCACATTGGATGAGTCTGCACAGTTCAGAATGGGACGAACCTACAGGTAACGTATTCGCTGTAAATCTGGAAACGGAGCAAGCTTGGAATTATTATCGGATGCGTTACGGCATTCATCGTTTGGGGCAAGTATATAGAACCGATGCTGGAATTGCTGATTTGGTGTACAACAAGGACATCAGCAAAAACACTTCGCGTATGTTGTATCGCGACGAGTATGGCGCGCTGAGTAAACGCAAAGTGACACGGGATGAGGTGCGGGTATTATGGAATGGATATGAGCATCTCAAGAATGCTTCTGGAACAGGTGCCGGTTGTAGAAGTGATGTCGCTGTTTATGCAGGAGCAGATCGCAAGTATAGTATGCGTGAAGAATTTACTTTTTCTGCAGATAGTATAACACAGTTGACAGTTCGGGCGTTTTTTAAATCCGAGGTGAGAAATACCGGAGGATTGTTTGTTGTTGCGTTGACGGATTCTTTCGGTTTAGTTGATTGGCAGGCGACACATATTAACGCATTACAAACGCATCCGGCTACAATTGAATGGACCGAGTTCCAATGGGCGAAGGAAATTCCGGAACGAGCTAAAGGGACGGTAACTGCCGCTGTGTATCTCTTAAATACGGGAACGGATCGTGTATATATGGATGAACTCAGCATTCGCCTTCTGCGAGAACGCCCGTAAATGACTATCTTGCACCGTTTTTCGAAAATACCGTGAAGCTTTCCATCGTCATACCCGCATACAACGAAGCCCGCACTATTCATTTGATCTTGAATAAAGTGTTGGATGTGCAACTTTTGCAGCAAACGCAAAAGGAAATTATCATCGTAAACGATTGTTCCAAAGATGATACACAAACTGTGATTGAAAAGTATATCGCGGATCATCCCGGTCATGATATTCGTTTATTCAATCAGCCGTACAATCAGGGTAAAGGAGCTGCGTTGCACAAGGGAATTGAATTAGCAAGCGGGGAATACATTATTATTCAAGACGCAGATTTAGAATATGATCCGGCTGAATACAACATTCTATTGAAGCCGGTATTGGATGGATTTGCAGATGTTGTTTTCGGATCACGATTTATGGGCGGGAAGCCGCACCGTATTTTGTTTTTCTGGCACACTATCGGCAACAAGTTCCTTACGTTCTTGTCGAACATGTCTACTAATCTGAACTTAACAGATATGGAGACGTGCTATAAGTTATTCCGTGCCGACCTTGTGAAGTCTCTCGACTTGAAAGAAAATCGATTTGGATTTGAACCGGAAGTAACAGCTAAGATTGCTCGTGTTCCTAAAGTTCGTATTTACGAGGTGGGCATTTCGTATTACGGTCGCACGTATGAAGAAGGTAAAAAGATTGGTTGGAAAGACGGCTTCCGTGCGATCTATTGCATCATCCGTTACCACAAGTGGTGGAGCGGAACATTCAAGAAATAATTTATTTCACCCGGTAAATAATATTGCGGAATTTCTTATCTCCGCCACTGTAAACGCGCTCCAAATAGGAAGTAGTGTCCAGTTGTAAGGTGTCCATCCCGATTTCGTACTGACCAAAGTGCGTTTCCCAAAGCATCACGTCGCCACTGCGTCTCCATTCCGGATGATGAACCATGCGCACGTATGCCCATTGCCACGCATCAAATATGTCGCGATCTAGGTAATGTGCTACCACAGGATAACTGCAGAACACTTTGTTCTTTGGAGTTGCAAAGTTGTTCACCACATTTGCCGAAACTTGAAGCACTCGTTGTTCATTGTCGGGATGCAGCAACCATTTTTTTTGCTTCGCCATTAATCCGAGATGCAGCACCAACACGAGACCTACGAGCTGCACTTGTCGTGCAGGATTCTTCAGAAGTAGAATTCCCGCATTTAATCCACGTAAACCGATGAGTGCGAATAGCGGCATGATTGCGGCAAATACACGGGGCAAGCCGAGCGAACTGTACAATCCTTGCCACCAAAAAATACTGTGCGCAACGAGGAAACAAAATGCAGGAGCATACACCAGCCAAATTTCACGGTAAGGCGATTGTAGGAAAAATTTCCGATTCGTAACCGCGGTTATTATTCCGGCGATCACCAAAACAGTTAATGGAATTCCCCATATAAACTCGTTCATGCCAAGATAGTGATGCCAGGTGCCGTGTCCGTAAAGTGGTTCGCCTTGATATGGATTTTCATTCCACAACCACAACCAATTGTCTTTAATAATTCCACCAACTACGGTGAGCACAGCGGTGCCGGATAAACTTAACAGTAGTGCCCGAAAATCGCGACGCCATAACCACCACATCATAAAAAACGGCAACACTAAAATTCCTTCCGTGCGAACGTATGGCAATAGCGATAGAACAATTGCACTCAATACGTGCCTTCCATGCATAGCGCCGTATAGTCCGACAATTAACAGAAAAGCGAACAGCGTTTCCGTCAGACCGCTCATGGCAACCGGCGTAACAATCGGAGCAAATAAATATAAGGGCGCTACGAACCATGCAAAACGCAACTTGAGTGATGCTGCACAAGACCACAAGAGCCACGCTCCTGTTGTTGCAAGTAAAATGTTGATGATAACGACCGCGTTATACCCCAACTGAGCGGGCAGCGCAAAAAATGTAATGTAAACCGGTTTGCCCCAGTGATCGAGAAAAAGTTCGGGATGATCGGGTGCATAACGTGCGAATAAATAATGCATTACACCATCCCCCGGATCGTGCACGCCGTCCGCATTAAGTGCAGCAAGAATTAGCAGTGCAGCACTGAGTGGGAAAAATAGAATTTTAAGTAATTGAGCTCGGATCAACGTAACAATTACTAAGCGTGATTAAAATGCCCTGGTTTGCATGCGCTTGCGGGCCATGCTGGCGCGAATATCTTCCAATTCACCTTTCGGAATAGCGTTGATGAGATTGCGCGTATAATCACTTTTCGGATTGGCATAAATTTCATCTGCATCACCCATCTCTTCAATTTTCCCCTGGTTCATCACGATCATTCGATCACTCATGAACTTCGCTACGCTTAAGTCGTGTGAAATGAAAATATAAGTGAAGTTGAATTCCTTTTTCAGTTCATTCAACAAGTTCAACACTTGCGCCTGAACCGAAACGTCCAATGCGGAAACAGATTCGTCACAAATAATGAAGCGAGGATTTAATGCTAACGCACGCGCTATACAAATACGCTGACGTTGTCCGCCCGAAAATTCGTGCGGATAGCGATGGAACTGTGCTTCCGTCATGTTAACGCGATGCAAGAGCTGAATTACTTTTTCCTTGCGTTCTTTGTCATCTTTTCCAATTCCATGCACGCGCATCGGTTCCATGATCGCCTCGCCAATCGTGATACGCGGGTTTAATGAAGAATACGGATCCTGGAAAATGATTTGCATCTCCTTACGCAACGCGCGCATTTGCGGAGTTGGAAGTTTGGTAATGTCTTGTCCTTTGTAAATGATTTGTCCGCCCGTTGGTTGTATCAATCGCAAGATGGTACGACCCAAGGTTGTTTTTCCGCAGCCTGATTCACCCACGAGTCCTAACGTTTCTCCGGGATAAACATCAAACGTAACATCGTCTACAGCTTTTACTATTTTGCTGGGTTTGCCTAGTGCGGTGCGTTTTGTAACGAAGTGTGTTTGTAAATTACGAACCTGCAACACCGGCTCGCGATCGTACAACGTTTTGTGCTGTTGTTTGCGTTCGTCTTCTGTAACGACTAAACTAAACGTTACATCGTGTACGCTACGTTCGTTCTCTATGATAGAACCATCTTCAGCAGTATGCATGAAATCGGAAACGGTAGGCAACCAGTGCAAACGGCGATTCAGCGGAGGACGACATGCCAACAAACTCTTTGTGTACGGGTGTTGCGGGTTGCTGAAAATATCGAGTACAGAACCTTGTTCAACAATTTTGCCTTTGTACATCACTACCACACGATCGGCTAATTCTGCGATAACGCCAAGGTCATGTGTAATGAACATGATAGACATGTTGTGTGAGGACTGCAAATCCTTCATCAACTCCAGAATCGTTTTTTGAACCGTAACGTCCAATGCGGTAGTCGGTTCATCTGCAATTAATAATTGCGGATTACAGGACATCGCCATGGCAATCATCACGCGTTGTTTCTGTCCTCCTGAAATTTGGTGAGGATACGCATGAAAAATTCGTTCAGGATCAGGGAGCTGAACTTGATTAAAAAGTTGCAATGTAATTTCTCGTGCTACTTTTTCTTTCGAGGTGTAATAGCGACGTGGTCCTATGTAAGAAGGTTTCAACCAACTGATGATCGCCCAATAGTTGAAAATGAAAAAGATGTTGAAGAACCATTTTAATGCCACTTCAACGGCATTTTTACCGGCACTGATGTTGGGAAAGTTCTTGTGTTGCAGAATCGCTTCCATCACTTGCTCTCCGCAGGTGTACACCGGATTGAGTGATGTCATGGGCTCCTGGAAAATCATCGCGATTTCATTACCGCGGTATTTGCGCAACTGCTTTTCTTTCAGCTTCACTAAATCCACCACCCCGTCTTCGCGGGAAGAATACAGGATTTCACCGCCCGAAATGATTCCCGGAGGATTGGGAATTAATCCCATAATGGAAAGACTCGTCACCGATTTCCCTGATCCCGATTCGCCCACAATGCCAACAGTTTCCCCGGCTTTGATGGTGAACGAAATATCATTTACCGCTTTAACGGCTTCATTGTCGGTGCGGAATTCTGTTACCAGATTACGTACCTCTAACAATGTGCCCGCCTGACGGTCGTTGAACGGATTACCCATTTCCATAGCGGTTTAAAAATACGCAAAGTGCAGGGATAAAAGGTGTCCCGGCTGTAATTCGTAAGAAAAGGAGGATAACCCCGAATTTATGTGCGATTAATTGGGTAAAATAACCTCTACAGGCTCTTGTCCTTCGAAGTTAGCGTCGAATATATAAACCGCCAGTTTGCCGTGTCCGTAGTCGAATTCCTGCAGCATTTCGATACGACCCGGGCGTTTTCCCGGAACTTCCCACGTGAACACGTCGCCACTGAATTCGGCTTTTCCGTATTTCGTGGTGAAGTAGCGCGTAAAGTCATTGAACAACGAGTCCGCGTTGTTTTCGTCTTTCAGATAAACGTCCAAAGTCATTTGAAATAAACCTTGTTCATTAAACTGGCATTCCAGCGTGTATTCTTTCTGATTCGTGATTTTGCCTTCGTACAGCAAATACACCGGCTCTTCCATACTCAAGCTGTCGTTGTTGCCTTTGCGTGCTTTTGCTTCTTTCACATTCATGCCCAGGTAATAGCCATGAAAAATGCTGTCGGTGTTTTGCACGATAGCCTTGAGCACCGGGCCGTGCGGTAACGATTGTTGCTGCTCCGGCTGTTCGTTGGAACAAGACGTCAACAGCAGTGCTGCAACAGAAAAAGCAAGAAGAAAACGTTTGTCGAACATGACGTTACGAAGATAACGGGAAAATTAGGATGGGATTAAACGGAAGAAACTTAAAATCTATACCGATGTTCCCTTGTTTATTGGCTAATCGAGGACAAATAGATCAACACAGGAATGTCGTGGTCTTCAGTACGCAATCTTCCGTTTCCCTAACGTTACGTTAAAATTTACTTTTGCCCCCAACGCATCGAATACTTTCAAAATGGTTTCGAAACGCGCATTTTTCACGCTGTTTTCAATTTTTGAAATCTGCGCTTTTTGAACACCCACCAGTTCTCCTAGTTGTTCCTGAGTCAGATTCCGTTCTTGCCTCGCTTTTTTAATTGCTTCACCGAGCAATTCGAGTCGCAGCTCATATTCAAATGCCTCTCTTCTTTTGGTGCCGCGCTTCCCGATGTGTTTATCAATTATTACATCGAGTGCAATTGTTTTGAACTTGTTAGCCATTCCTATTGCAGTTTATTCTTGTTCTCAAAATATAACCTTCGTATTTCCTCTGCTTTCTGAATTTCTTTTACAGGCGTCTTTTGTGTCTTTTTCAAAATGCCATGTGTTGCGACAACGAGCGTGTGTTTTCCTGTCGTATTATCCCAAAATGCAAAGAGTCGGTACGATTTATTGTTGTATAACGTTCGAAATTCCCAAATGTGTTCATTCAGTTTTTTAAATAATCCACGATCCATGATGAATTGGGACTTCCGTGCGTTGTAATATATTTTTTCTCTTGTTTTATCATCCAGATTGTCCAAAAAATCAACGGCATCGGGCAATAATTCAATTTCAAAATATGAATTCATAAAGAACGTGGTACAAAGTTAGATGTTTCCCAAAGGGGAAACAATATTTTTTCGAATTTATTTTCATCTAATTAGACATGAAGCCACGCTACTTGCAATCCGAAGTAGGAAGAATTTGCAAGGGAAAACATGCAGATACGCTGCGGTTATCTAAAGCACTGCGCGATAACTTTAGTTACATGTGCACAATCACCCACCTCAAGACACTACTACCGCATCTTCCGGAATTAACGGTTCACGACGAAGCCTGCGCATCACTTGTGCAACCGTTAGCACATCTTTCTGACAATACGTAACAATGCGTTCCAGATTTTGCTCTTCGTAATACACGCGCGCTACCTGACTTCCGTCAATATCATCTTTCGGTGTAGGCACATCCAATGTAGCGGCGAGAAGATTCAACGTCGTGTAACTTTTTCGATCGCCGAACTTCCACAGCTCCATTGTGTCCAACAGTTGCACTTCCCACGGTTTTTTTCCTGCTACATCTAACAAGTCGGGAAGGCGAATGCCGTTAATCACCATGCGTCGCGCAATCCACGGGAAATCGAATTCTTTGCCGTTGTGTGCACATAACGTGTGTATGGACTTGCCCGTGATTTTATTCAGCAGTGCTGCAAATTGAACCAGCAATTCTTTTTCGTCGTGACCGTAAAACGATTTCATGCGAAAACGTTCTTGTCCGTCGCTGCGACTCAGGAACCCGCAGGAGATGCAGATGATTTTTCCGAACTCGGCATAAATGCCCGCACGTTGATACAAACCTTCGGGCGTATCGTCACTGTTGGTACTGAGCGTAGCCGCCTTTAGGCTCCACAACTCTTTCCAACGTTCCGGCACATGCACCCACGTGGGATATTGAGGAACCGTTTCAATATCTAAAAACAAAATCGATTCTATGGAGTTGATCATGGTTTAAAGTTGAGAATAAAGTGGGTAGGGAACAAATGGTGGTTTCGACAAGCTCAACCACCGTTATCGCGGCGGTTGAGCCTGCCGAAACCCCGCCATTATGAGATCGCAGGTAGCGGTGGTTTCGATTCCCGACGCATCGGGACTCAACCACCGTCACCACCGTTATCTTACGCCTTCACGCCTTCCATCGGCACAAATTCGCTGGCAAGGATCACAACATCATTGTGCTTCACGCCGTTTTTGTCTGTCCAGTTGTTGGTGGAAAGTTTTCCGTGAACCACCACTTTGCTGCCTTTGGTCAATTTCTTTTCTGCAGACGCAGCCACACCTTCCCATGCTACCACACGGAACCAATGTGTATTCTGAATGCGCTGCCCTTTTGCATCGGTGTACGATTCGGTTGCTGCGATACTGAAACGCGCTACTTTCTTCCCGCTTTCGGTAGTGCTGATTTGTGGATCCTGACCTAAGTTTCCTACGATTTGAACATTGTTACGAACTGAATTCATGATACTTGAAATTTTAAATGAATAATTAAAAAAATAAAACGAGTAAATAATTGAATTTGATGATAAATGGGGTGTATGGGGATAACGGTGGTTTCGACAGGCTCAACCACCTTGTGTGCGGTGGTTAAGTCCCGTTGTGTCGGGAATCGAAATCACCGTCACGTCACCGGTCGTTTCGACAGGCTCAACCACCGTTTCGAAAACCTACGCCGCTACCGGCAACACACCCACTTTAGCATGAGTAACCGGAAAAATAGCTTTCGCGCTCAGCTCTAATTTGTTGCGCTGCTTACCGTTTTTGTCCACCCAGTTTTTTAATACCAAGTCGCCGACCAGGCGCAGTTTATCGCCCTTTTTACCGGCGTTGTGCATACGTTCTGCAGTAGGACCCCACGCTACCACATCGA
>JBIJCF010000066.1:0-6122 GCA_044344795.1 Bacteroidia bacterium
TTCTGGAAGCTCAGGAAGCGGGAATTCTTGTTTCACGAGCGGGTAACGAGTTTCGTGCGCCGCATAAAGCTGCTGTCAATGTGATCAAAAAGCGATTAAAGCAGTTGGGTATAATTGAAAAAGAGGAGGATTTTATACTCTACTTTTTTCATGGAACCTCGCATTATCTCGGTCTGGATGTGCATGATCCTGGAATGTATGGTGTTTTACAGTCCGGAAATGTGATTACCGTGGAGCCGGGAATTTATATTCCGGAAGGTTCACCGTGTGATCCGAAATGGTGGAATATTGGCATTCGTATCGAGGATGATCTGCTTATTACGGCCGGCGAACCGGAAGTTTTATCCGGAAAGGTTCCTAAAACTGTTGATGCCATTGAAAAAATGATGGCGGAGGAAAGCTATCTGAATCGGGGGAAGCAGTGAAAACCCATAAATCGGGATATTAATTGATTTTAACCGCTGATAAACTTGCATTTCCTGAAATAATTTTTACCTTTGCCCTCCCATTAGTAAAAAATCAGCACAATGGCTAAGAAAGGTAATCGTATTCAGGTGATAATGGAATGCACCGAACACAAGGAAAGTGGCATGCCGGGAACTTCTCGTTACATCACCACCAAGAACAAGAAAAATACGCCTGACCGTATTGAACTGAAGAAGTACAATCCGATCTTGAAGCGTATGACTGTTCACAAAGAAATTAAGTAATCTCTGACGCATTAATAGTTCTCCGTCATGGCAAAGAAAGTAGTTGCAACGTTAAAGACAGGTGAAGGCAAGCAGTTCACCCGCGTAATTAAAATGGTTCGTTCACCTAAAACAGGTGCGTATGCCTTCAAAGAAGAGGTGGTACACAACGATCACATTAAAGATTTTTTGACTGAAAAGTCGAAGTAATTGGTTGAATACTGAACCGCTCGAAGCTTCTTTCTCGTGAAGGAAGCTTTCGTCGTTTCTGAATAAATTGTTCATGGGACTCTTTAGTTTTTTCAATAAAGAAAAAAAGGAAAGCCTGGATCAAGGCCTATCCAAAACCAAAGAAAGTTTCTTCGGTAAAATTGCCCGTGCTGTTGTCGGTAAATCAACCGTTGATGCAGAGGTACTGGACAATTTAGAGGAAGCACTCATCACCTCTGATGTTGGTGTAGAAACTACCCTCAAAATTATTCGTCGCATCGAAGACCGTGTAGCACGCGATAAATACGTGAATACCGACGAGTTGAATAAAATTTTGCGCGAAGAAATTGGCGCTTTGTTGCAGGAAAACAAAACCGAGGATTTAGTTGATTTCGTTGTACCTGCCGGGAAGAAACCATACGTAATTATGGTTGTTGGCGTAAACGGTGTAGGTAAAACAACTACCATCGGAAAGTTGTCACATGCATTTAAATCACGCGGTCATCAGGTGATGTTGGGCGCAGCTGATACGTTTCGCGCGGCAGCTGTCGATCAGTTAACTATCTGGTCCAAACGAGTTGATGTTCCTATTGTTTCTCAAGGAATGGGCGCAGATCCGGCTTCGGTTGCATTTGACACATTAAGCTCTGCTGTGGCTAAGGGTGCAGATGTTGTGATTATTGACACGGCAGGACGCTTGCACAATAAGGTGAACCTCATGAACGAGTTGTCTAAAATCAAAAAAGTGATGCAGAAGGTTATTCCGGATGCGCCACATGAAGTGCTTTTGGTCTTGGATGGTTCTACAGGTCAGAATGCAATCGAACAGTGTAAGCAGTTTACTGCAGCCACTGAAGTTACAGCTCTTGCAATTACGAAATTAGACGGTACCGCTAAAGGCGGCGTCGTTATTGGTATTTCCGACCAGTTTAAAATTCCTGTGCGTTATATCGGAGTTGGCGAAAAGATGGATGATTTGCAAGTATTCAACAAGAACGAATTTGTCGATTCGTTGTTGAAACAATAATTACTGCAAAACCACCGCAGTTCCGCTGGCACTTACCATCAGCATCGATCCGTTACCGACAGTTTCATAATCCAGATCAACTCCGATTACTGCGTTAGCGCCTTGTTGTTTCGCTTGGTTCAGCATTTCCTGAATGGCAATATTCTTGGCATCGCGAAGACTTTCTTCGTACATACCGGCGCGACCACCTACGATATCACGAATGCCAGCGAAAAAATCCTTAACGATATTCGCTCCAATAATGGCCTCACCGCTTACCAATCCGATGTAACGTGTAACCGGACGACCTTCTACGGTAGACGTTGTTGTTACCAGCATACTTATTATTTTTTTACAAAAATAGCCCTTCTACCGCTTGTAAAGCGTTAAAGTTGGTTAATCCTATTCGTATTGCTAATCCTTTGCGTTCCACTACCTTTGCAGCGATGAAAACGAAGACACTGAAAAAAAATAAAGTGAATGTGGTGACGTTGGGCTGCTCGAAAAATATTTTCGATTCGGAAGTGCTGATGGGGCAATTGAAAGCCAACAAATTTGAGGTGGAACATGAAAGCACCGAAAGTGATGCCGGCATTGTAATTATTAATACGTGCGGATTTATTGATAACGCGAAGCAGGAAAGCATTGATACCATTTTGCAGTTTGTTGATGCAAAAGAACAAGGACTCGTGGAGAAGGTGATGGTTACCGGTTGCTTAAGCGAGCGTTATAAAGATGAATTGCAATTAGAGATTCCGGAAGTTGATGCGTGGTTTGGTACGCGTGATTTACCGCGATTGCTGAAAACATTAAAAGCTGACTACAAGCATGAGTTGGTAGGCGAACGAATTTTAACAACGCCACATCATTATGCGTATATGAAAATATCGGAAGGGTGCGATCGACCTTGTTCTTTTTGCGCAATTCCATTGATGCGCGGAAAGCACATTTCTACTCCGATTGAAGATCTTGTGACACAAGCGCGTAATCTGGCAAAATCAGGAACGCGTGAGTTGATGATTATTGCACAGGATTCTACGTATTACGGTTTGGATTTATACGGTAAGAGGAATCTGGCCGAGTTGCTGCAACGTTTGAGTGATGTAGAAGGTATTGACTGGATTCGTTTACATTATGCGTTTCCTTCAGGGTTTCCGATGGACGTACTGAAAGTAATGCGGGAAAATCCGAAAGTGTGCAATTATCTGGATATGCCGTTGCAGCACATTACCGATAACATGCTGAAGAGCATGAAGCGAGGTACAACGAAACAAAAGACCATCGATTTGGTGGATTCCATTCGTGATGAAGTTCCCGGGATTATATTGCGAACAACGTTAATTGCCGGGTATCCGGGCGAAACAGAGCAGGATCACGAAGAGATGCTGGAGTGGATTGAAAATACGCGGTTCGATCGATTGGGTATTTTCACGTACTCGCACGAGGAAAATACCGGTGCGTATAAATTAGAGGATGATGTTCCGTCAGAAGACAAACAACGTCGTGCGTCTGCAGTAATGGAATTGCAACAAGGAATTTCTTTCGATATCAATCAGACAAAAGTGGGGCAAGAGTTCAAGGTGTTGTTTGATCGCAAAGAAGGTGATTACTTTATTGGAAGAACCGAAGGCGATTCTCCCGAGGTGGATAATGAAGTTTTAGTTAGTGCAAAAAGCGATTACTTGCGAATTGGTGATTTTGCGCAAGTTAAAATTGACAGGGCAGAAGAATTCGATTTATACGGAACTGTTGTTAAATAAGACATTTTCTATTAACCCTAATACCCGAATTATGAAACGTTTGATCAGTGCTGTTTTACTTTTTGTTCTCAGTTTTAATCTTCGTGCTGATGAAGGCATGTGGTTGCCGGTTCTGTTGGAACAACTGAATATAACGGATATGAAAGCGCGCGGCTTCATGCTGACGGCAGAGGATGTGTACAGCGTTAACAAAACATCGATGAAAGATGCGGTGTGTTTATTCGGTGGTGGATGTACAGCAGAATTAATTTCCAATCGCGGATTATTGTTAACTAACCACCATTGTGGGTTTGGTGCAATACAGTATCACAGTTCTGTACAACACGATTATCTCACTGATGGTTTCTGGGCAATGAATCAGAAGGAAGAGTTGCATACGCCCGGAGTAACAGCCACATTTATTTTAAGTATGCGTGATGTCACGAATGAAGTGCTTGCCGATGTTACTTCAACGATGGATGAAGTAAAGCGCAACGAAGCAATCGGTAAAGCCATTAAAAATCTGGAAAAGAAATATTCAACTACCGACGCACAAGCAATGATTCGCGCTTTCTATTATGGAAATGTATTTTACCTGTTCATGACAGAAACGTTCACTGATTTGAGAATGGTGGGCGCTCCTCCGATGTCTATCGGCAATTTCGGAGGTGATACGGACAATTGGGTATGGCCTCGTCACACTGCTGATTTTTCATTGTTTAGAATTTATGCAGGTAAAGACAATAAACCGGCCGCTTACAGTGAAGAGAATATTCCATGGACACCACGCAATTTCTTTACGTTAAATTGTAAAGGCATTCAACCCGGCGATTTTACCATGGTATACGGATTTCCGGGTCGCACAACAGAATATCTTACTTCATGGGGTGTTGAATTGATTGCCAATGTTTCTGATCCGTTAAAAGTAAACCTGCGCACAACAAGAATTAATTTGATGGTTGCAGAGATGAACAAAAGTGCGGAGGTGCGCATTAAATATGCTGCGAAACGAAATGGTGTTGCGAACGCATGGAAGAAGTGGCAAGGTGAAATGAAGGGAATTAAAGACAATGATGTTATTCGCAAGAAACAATTACAGGAAGCAGAATTTGCTGCGCGTGTGCAACGCAATCAGGAATGGCAAAATAAGTATGAGAATCTGTTAACAGATTTAGCCGCAACTCATCAGGCCGTGATACCTTGGCAAATAACGGTTGATTACATGAACGAAGCGTGTTTCTCGATCGAGATGATCAAGTTCGCTTCAGGATGGAGAAGGTTAGTGGAACTGAGCACAGCACCTCAAATTGATCAGGTAGCTATTGATAAACAAGTGCAAGGTTTAAAAGGTTATGTCGCCGGATTTTTTAAAGATTACGATGAAACAACTGATCGTAAAATTGCAGTTGCATTATTGGGTGAAGCATATAACGGAATGACCGGACAACGTCCTGCAACCTTTGACGTGATCAAAAACAAACACAAGGGAAATGTGCAGAAGTATGTAGATCAATTGTACAGTAAAACGATGTTTACTTCACGTGCAAAATTAGACGCGTTCTTAAATTCATACAAGCCAGCTGATCATAAGAAGTTGTTGGCCGATCCAATGTATAAAGTGGGTGATGAAATGAGCTTATTCATGCAAAATGTTGCAGTAAAAGAGTATAATGTCAAGAACGGAGAGATCAATCGTTTGCAGCGTTTGTACATGGAAGCACAAATGGTTGTTTTCCCTGAAAAGAAATTCTATCCTGATGCGAATTCAACACTGCGTGTTGCTTATGGTCAGGTAAAACCTTACGAGCCCAAAGATGGAGTGACTTACAATTGGTACACAACTTTGGATGGTGTTATGGAAAAAGAAGATCCCAATATTCCCGATTACAAAGTGTCTCCTAAGTTGAAGGAACTTCACGCGAAGAAAGATTACGGTCGTTATGCCGATTCGAAAACGGGTAAACTACATACGTGTTTCATTGCTTCCAATCACACTACCGGCGGTAATTCGGGAAGTCCTGTCATTGACGCGAACGGAAATCTGATCGGTACCAATTTCGACCGCTGCTGGGAAGGAACGATGAGCGACATCAACTACGACCCAAATGTGTGCAGAAATATTACATTGGATATCCGCTACACGTTGTTCATCATCGATAAATATGCCGGTGCAGGATATCTGATGGATGAAATGAAAATTATCTGGTAGTTATAATTTTCCTTCGAGCATCAGCAGCTTGACTTTAAGAACTGCTGCTACAGTCAGGCTATCGGTAAGTGTACCATTGTTGACTAATTGATACAACTCATCAAATGGAATTTTGATGACGCGTAAATCTTCATCTTCTTCAGGGTGCGACGCTCCAAATTGTAAATCTTGTGCAACATACAGTTTGCAAAACTCATCGGTTGCGGAATTACTTAGATGCATATCTAAAATATGCGTCCATTTATTTGCAGTAATTCCTGTTTCTTCTT
>JBIJCF010000051.1:0-13643 GCA_044344795.1 Bacteroidia bacterium
CAAGTGTTATTACGGTGCCACAAAAAACCGTATCGTTACCCAAATCGTAGGCCGGCGGTGCGTTTAACGTTACTGTGATATTGTCGTTGCCAACGCAGCCGCTAGGATCTTGAACCGTAACACTGTAGTTTCCTCCACTCGTGATTGTTATCGCCTGAGAGCCCGCGCCGGTACTCCAAAGAAAAGAGCTTCCGGGGTTGCCTGCATCTAAAACGTAGGATGTTCCGCATATCGATGTGTCGGCGCCGAGATTAACAGTTGGTGCCGGCAGGGCGGTTACCGCGACTTCATCGGTATCTAGACATCCGTTTGCGTCTGTAATTGTAAGTGTATAAGTGATCGAGGTAGTAACCGTAGTTACAATTGTGTTCGCGGTGTTGGTTGCAGTAAGATTCGTTGCCGGTAACCATGAATACGTATATGGGGGCAAGCCTCCTGTTCCGTTGTTTGAAATTCCTATTCCTACGCTATCCCCATTGCAAACAGCCGGATCTGCCGCTGCGGCTAATGTCGGACTTCCTGTTCCGGCAGTATTCATCGTCATCGCGACAATTCCAATATCGGCCGCCGAGGTTTGACAGAAAAAACGATCCAACAAAACGCGAACATATCCGCAAAATGCCGGGGTAAAAGAAACCTGAGAACGAAGACTACAGAAATCATCATTGTAAGCAACAAATGCACCCGTTGCATCATTGTACACGGTGAGCTGAGTGTCCCAGCTGCTAGAGGCACAGGTGTTTATCGTATAATTTGCACCCGCTTCAACATACGCCAAAACATATTGATTTGCAGCATAGGTTAATGTAGTTGTTTGCGCAACCCCGGGAGGAGTAAGGTTTCCCGATGTTAAAACATTGTCGTTGGCGCATTGGCTATAACCAATAAATACGCTAAGCAATAACGACAACAATGCAAGGGTAATTTTTTTTTGCATTCTTTCTGAATTTAGAAGTCTCAAATTTAATTAATTTCAGCGGCTGTACAACATTTAAGAGGCTGAGATCGTGGCTAAAAAACAGGACCCTGTAGTTAAGAGAAAATCGTGGTGGCGGAAGTTGCTTGAAGATCGATTTGCCATAATCTTGTTTTGTGGGGTTTTTCTGGTATACGGAAACTCCATTTTCAATGATTACGCCATGGACGACGAGTTTTATACCGCTGGCGCCAATAAGCTAACCAAGCAGGGGGTCAAAGCAATTCCGGAAATATTCGCAACAAGAACTTTTTACAATAACGATGGCACGGGTCATTCATATCGACCTGTTGCTGCAGCGAGCTTTGCCCTTGAAATTCAATTCTTCGGAGAAAACCCTCGGGTGAGTCACTTTTTTAGTGTTTTAATTTATGCTATAACCGTTTTGTTATTATACCGTGCGCTCCTTCGGTTGCTGAGCTATCGAGAGCGAACATTTGCGTTTATTGTTAGTTTGTTGTTTTTACTTCATCCGCTGCACACCGAGGTGGTTGCTAATATAAAATGTCGCGACGAGTTATTGGCCCTGTTGTTCGGCCTTTGTTCGTTATTAAGTGCATTAAAATATTTGGAAACAAAACGCACAATTTATCTGCTTGGCGTTGGTGTCTTCTTTTGGTTAGCTCCTTTGGCAAAGTCGTCTGCGTTGCCGTTTTTTGCTCTGATCCCTTTCGCGCTATGGTATTTCAAAAAAGGGTCTTTGAAAGAATTAGCGGTTGTGATGATTCCGGTTGTCATTGCCATGCTTGCGGCGGGCTTAATTGTGAAACTCGCTATTACTGATCAGGTTCGTGTCTTGCATTATTTTGAGAATCCCACTGCAAAAGGAATCGGAATTGCCTCCAAAACAGCAACCGCGTTTTACTGCATGGGGCGCTACTTGTATTTACACTTCATTCCACATCCTTTGGCCTATTTCTATGGATTCAATTATGTTCCGGTCGCTACTTGGTCCAACCTTTGGTCAATATTCGGACTAGTAACGACGCTGGTAGGATTGGTTGTTGTGCTTTGGCGTTTAAAACACAGAGAGCCCTGGGTGTTCGGAATTGCATTGTATTTAGCCGCGCTTTTGCCGTATAGTAATTTGATTTTTCCCGCTCCGGGGGTGATGGCCGAACGTTTCGCGTATCTCGCCTCTATCGGCTTCTGTATTGCCGCCTCGGCTCTTTTGATGGGTCCTTTAATGAAAAAATTAAATGAAATACATTGGTCCAGCCCCGAGTTTAAAAGCAGAAAAACAATCCTGCTTGTCGTATGTGCGTTGTTTGCTTTGAAAACTTTCTCTAGAAATTTTGCATGGGAAAACAAGGAAACGCTTTACCGCGGAGACATGGAAACGCTTTCGGAGTCTGCTAAGGCAAATATGCTTCTTGGGTCGCTATTATCGGCTCAGGGCGCACAGGCAAAGTTTGATTCCAACGGATTAATGCAACAAGGGCAAACGGGCGAAGCACAAATTAAAAACGACGAATACCTAGGCTTATTTGCAGAAGCGCGCATGTATTATCAGAAAGCTACTACTATTTCACCGGAATATTATACGGCGTGGAGCAACCTTGGTACAACGTATTATTTTACGGGTTTATACGCACAAGGTTTGCCATTCTTCAAACAGGCGCTACGCATTAATCCGGATTACGTTGAAGCATATTTCAATTTGGGCATGTCGTATGAGCAGCTGGGGAAACTAGATTCGTCCGAATATTATTTCCGTCAAGGAATAAAAGCAGATTCATCGTACACCAACAACTATGAGCAGTTGGCGCGACTAGTTTTTGATCGCGATTCCTCCAGATATCAGGAGGCCGTTGATTTGCTGGTTGTGGCTACTACCAAAAACAAGAAATCCGAATCGTCCTGGAATTCTTTGGCTAAGATTCACCTGCAAGCAGGAGATACTGTAATGGCGGTCGCGGCAACGGAACAAGCGGTTTTAATTAATGCTGACAATTTGCAGCGCCTATACAATCTTGCGCTATATTTTCAACAACACGGAGATCCCTCTAAGGCTGCTTATTACAATAATTTGCTTCAACAAAAGCAACGAGAGCAACAGCAACAAAATCAAAATGAAAAACGAAAAGGTAGAAGATAATTAGGGCCTCTTACTTCCCAACCAGGAGTGATAATTAATGACATCCTCGGAGCCCGTTTCACTGCTGTACGAATTTAGGAAGGTCTCTATTTTTTTCTGTATCGTTTTGTCGCGAACAATATTCGTGTTATTGGGGAACTTTTCCACCAAGTCGATGACTTCCTTCTGCTTCTTTCCTTCTTTTAATTTTAGTTGGTCACTAAAGTCTTTTCGCACTTGGTCAATTCTTCTTTCTAACACGTCAATATCTCCAACTTCATACCTCATAGCTAATTCTGCAACTGCAATTTTCATGCGCAATACAACATCCAGCGAAGGATATCCCGGCTCCATGGTTAACTTGATTAATGCGCGAACCGCTTGCTTATAATTGCCACCATCGAAATTTAATACCGCCAAGTTTAAATAAACAAAAACTATGTAAAAAGGCAACTTCTTTATTACGGCGAGGTCTTTTACTTCAGTAAGAATTTCAATCGCTCTCGCACGATCGCTAATTGAATAATTCATCACAAGAATATTGTAGTAAAAAAACAAATACTTGTCGTGAAGCAAGCCGCCAAACTGCTGCATCGCAATTTTCAACTCCTCTGCAGTTGCTAATGATTCTTGGTGCTTGCCGTTTTTAAATTGTGCGTTCGCGAGATAAGTAAACATCTGCAATAGCGCGTCGTGTGTTTGTCTTGTGAACAGACGTTCGCTTTCAAATTCTTCTTTCGTCTGAGATAGATATTTTTCCAACGACCTGTAATCCTGCTTCTGGAGCAAGATGCGGCTGATGGAATGATATACTTTGAAGCGAAGTTGCGTGCTATTTTGAATAGCCTTCGTGCGACTTAATGATTGTACTTTTTTTCGGAGAGCATCTACAATTTTATAATCCTGAACCGTGAAGTTTTGTGTTGTTCTCATTTTATAAACAACCCCAGCCAACACATCATCAATTTCACGAATTCTACTTAATGCCTCAAGATTTTTTTTGCGTTTGCGTATATACTCCGCCGGGTTTATTTCTAGTGTCTCCTGCGAAATACGAATAAACTCTGAATACACCAGGTCAGCCAATTCCGGATTTCCGGTTTGCACAGCTTTGCGTTCCGCGCGAGACAGATAATAACGCGCAACCGCATGCTGACCCTTGTCCAGAAAAACTCTGGCGAGAAGCAACAGATGAACGATTCCGGAAAATTCATTATTATCGAGATACTGTAAGGATATGCTTTTGCCAATATCTTCAAGAAGCCTATTCTTTAAGCGATATAGCGCGTTTTTGTCCGCGGAACGATATAGCTTTTGCTGAATTTTGGATTCGTCGTAATGCTCGCCGTTGGTTCTGATAAAATCAAACAACTCAATATCCTTGCGATCATCTCCGGCATTGGTTCTGGACATGAACAACTTCAGGTGACGCACCTCTTCTTTGTTCATGTGGGCAATGATCTGCTGTAGAATGTTCATGTTGAATACGTAAGAATATCCAAACTTAAGGTAATTCTTTGAAGTACAACAACGGCAAAAAAAGGCGAGACATTGGTCTCGCCCTAGTATTCTTCAGTACGATTTATTTGCCGCTTAGCAAGTGCACAAATCCTTGGAAAGGATAGTTTTTACCGTCGTAGCCCACTGCGTCAATAACATAATAATAAACGCCGTCTGATGCTACTTTGCCACCGCCATTCTTGCCATCCCAACAGGAAATGGTTCCCGGAGCGGGAGAAATCCCATTCAATGAGGCGGTGTGGATTTTAAAGCCCCAACGATCAAAAACAGTGATGTTCATGCTTTGAACGCCACTTATTGTTGCCAAGAATTCATCATTTGCTCCGTCGCCGTTTGGCGTGAATACATTCGGGAATGATAAAATCGCTTGCTCTACCACATTGATTACGATAGTATCAAAAACAGTACACATTGGATCGTCATTCCATCCCGCAACAACAACAGTGTATGTGCCGGCGTTCGCGTAAGTGTATGAGCTGTTTTGTCCCGGAGCTGTTGCGCCCTGATCGCCAAATGTCCAGAAGTAGTTATTGATTCCCCCTGTGCCAACAGCAGCGAAGTTTACAGGCAACGGATTAACACCAAACACTGGGCTGGCAGAAGCAGAGATGGTGGAATTATTTACCATTGCAACGCCTACTACTTGCTGGTTAACACAACCATTGTTATCTGTAACAGTAACGGTGTATGTTCCTGCCGCCATGCCTGTTATCGGCATTGAAGTATAAGTCTGTGATCCGATCTGATAAGTAAATGGACCGGTTCCGGACACCGCGCCACCGAAAGTAATCGTACCTGTTGTGTCGCCACACTGCGTTGGCGTAGATGGCATATAAACATCCGGCAATGGATTAACCGTTATTGATACCGTTGCTGTATCCGCACATCCGTTTGCGTCTGTGCCAACAACCGTATAAACAGTAGAAGATGTTGGAGTAACAGATGTAGAAGCTTGGTTAGGGTTTTGAACACCTACAGTTGGAATCCACTGGTATGATGTTGCTCCGCCTGCTGTTAAATTGGTTGATGCACCTTGGCACACCGCGCTATTAGCAACGTTTGCTGTAACGTTAGGGGTATTATTAACAGTAACTGCAATTGTGTCGGTCGAAGTACATCCTCCCGGACCAACAACAGTAACAACGTAAGAGGTGTTTGATGTTGGCGCCGCAACCACACTCTGCTGGTTGGCGTTTCCAAGAATGGTTGATGATGGAGCCCAAGAATACGATGTGGCTATTGCGCCCGCATTCAGGGTTATTTGTGTTCCCTGACAAATTATTAAGTTGGGGCCCGCATTAACTTGTGGGTTGGGGATTATTGTAACCGTCACAGAATCAACGCTGATACAGTTATTGTTATTGCCTATTACCGTATATGTTGTTGTTGTGCTCGGATTTACAGCAACGGAGGGCCCGGTCAAATTGCCCGGCTGCCAAGAATAAGTGGTCGAGCCGGATGCTGTTAGTGTAGCAGAGCCTCCTGCGCAAAACGCCGTGTCATTCGACATGGTAAGTGGGGGCGACGGGGTTACCGTTACCGTTACAGAATCAAAGGCCAAACAACCAAACGAATTTGTGCCAGTAACAGTATACGTTGTGGTGACGGAGGGGCTCGCCGTAGGGTTTGCTGTGTTCGCTCCGACTAGCGAAGACGACGGAGACCAAGAATAAGACATTCCTGATGGGCCCGAGCCAACCAAGACGGCGTTATCGCCAAAACAAATACTAACGTCTGGACTGGCAGCTACTGTTGCTACAGAAATCCCTACGGTCACGTTATCTGTTGAAGAACATCCATTTGCATCAGTAACCGTAACGGTGTATGTTGTCGGCACGCCCGGACAAACGATCGCTGTTTGGGTGTTAATATTTCCCGGCTGCCATAGGTAAGAAACACCTCCTGTGGCTGTAAGGGTGTCGCAAACGTTTGAGCATGTTGTTGAATTTGGACCTGCATCTGCAATCGGAGAAGGAAAAACGCCAACGAGAACAGGCGGCGAAGTAGCCGTTCCGCAGCCAGATCCTGGCCACCCCGACCCCGTTACGATCGCCTGAAAATACAATGCGCTACTCATTGGGCCCGTGCTCAATGAATCATTGGTTCCGCCAGGAACGTTAAACCAGTTTATTGCGTCAGGAGAGACCTGCCATTGAATTTGATTCGAGTTGTTTCCGCCCAATACAACCAAAGAAGATTGTCCTGAGCACACCTGTGTTGGCGCTGCGACGGGCACTCCAGCAACCGGAGCGGGCCCGGAAACAATACGAACAGTATCATCTGCGCTTGTAATTGTAACACACCCGCCGCTTACGGTAAGCGTATAGGTGATCGGCAGTGTTGTTGGTGTTGCGATTGGGTTCGCAATGTTAGGGTTGCTTAAGCCTGTAGTTGGTGACCACTGGTAAGTAAATGTTGATCCCGGACACCCTCCGGCAACAAGGCAACCTAGCTGAACAGGGCTGCCCGGACAAACGGAATACACGTTTGCAAATGCGGAAACCGTTGTTGCCGGCGGCAAGCCGGGAGTTGTAAAAGAAAACGCTGACGACCACGGCCCATTCCCACTGGATGACGCCTCAACAAATTCGCGAGCCCGCCAAAAGTAAGTCGTTCCTGAACAAAGCTGAGAAAAGGGTATGAAAACGGGGTTGTACGCCTCCAGGGCACAGTTCTCGGGAGGGGGCACCGTTAGTGCGGCATGATACCAGGGGTTCGTTCCCCATGCCGGGCTGTTCGGGGCCGGCGGAGTTCCCGTGAAACCATTAGACGTACAGGCCACCTCGACCTCCATCCAATATGGACCACAGCCACAAGTTGCTGGATCAGAATTTCCCGTAATTGTAATTCCTGTTGGCCCAACAGAAAAGTTAAGCCCATTAATAGCAACGCCGTGGCAGGCGCTTACATCTTTCGTGGCAAATAAAAAGAGCGTTGTTACGGTCAGTAAGAAGAGCCTAAGCCTGCTCGTTGTTGGGTTGTGTTTTTTCATGTGCCTTTGCCTAATGATTTGGTTCGCCTTTTAATTTATTCCAAAACGTAAGTTTGGTTAATTACAAGCAAAAATATAAAAAACACGCAATCGCCATCATTTTGTGTCACTACTTTTGCCCAATAGCGAAAAATTATGTCTAGAAAGAAAAAAAACGGCCAAACAGCCCCATTATACGAAGAGCTATTGCGTTTGCTCCGCAGTAAGACGCCTAAGCCCTTGAATTACAAACAGATGTCCTCGTTGTTGGGGGTTGTTTCTCAGGAAGAACGAAACGCGCTTAGGTTTTTGCTTCAGGACCTCACCCAAAAAGAGGTTTTGGAAGAGGTTGAGCGCGGGAAATTCCGGCTGCGACAGGAAAATACGGAAGTGGAAGGAAGGCTGGAAACCACACAAAGCGGAAGCGCATACGTGATCATCGGGCAAGATGTAGACGATGTTTTTATTCCTCCAAGACAATTGAACGGCGCGCTGCATGGCGACATTGTTCGTATTCGTGTTCGCCCGAAAAGAAGAGAGCGCGATAAGCCGGAGGGTCTGGTTATAGCTATAGTGAAGCGCGGTAGAGAAGAGTTTGCCGGAATATTAACCGTTGAAAAACGCGTGGCATACTTCAGCCCGGACAATAGCCGATTCCCGGACATGATCATTGAGTTGGATAAAATCGGAAAGGCCAAATCGGGCGAAAAAGTAATTGCTCGCATAGCTGATTGGGAAGATATTTCGGATTTGCCTCACGGTGAAGTTGTGGCGGTACTTGGAAAGCCCGGCGAAAATGAAACCGAAATAAACGCCATCATGGTAGAGTTTGGTTTGCCGTATAAGTTTCCGAAATCGGTAGAACAAATGGCGGGATTAATCGCCACAAACATCACAGACGAAGACAGAAAAGGGCGAAGAGACTTGCGCGGCGTCACCACTTTTACCATTGATCCGTTTGACGCCAAAGATTTTGACGACGCTCTTTCGGTTCGAAAGCTAGAAAATGATCACTGGGAAATCGGTGTTCACATTGCCGATGTTTCGCACTATCTGAAGCCCGGAAATTTATTAGACGAAGAAGCCTTGGCGCGCGCAACATCTGTGTATTTAGTTGATCGTGTTGTGCCGATGTTGCCCGAGGTGCTTTCGAATTATGCGTGCTCGTTACGTCCTAACGAAGAGAAATTAACCTTTTCTGCTATTTTTCAAATGGATGAGTCGGGCATTGTCCATCACGAATGGTTTGGTCGCACCATCATTCATTCCAACAGAAGATTTACCTATGAAGAAGTACAAGAAATAATTGAAGGAAAAGACGGCGACTACAAAACAGAGTTGTTGCTATTAGATCGTATTGCAAAAAAACTTCGTGAAGAACGACTGCGGAACGGGTCCATCACTTTTGAAAAAGAAGAGGTTAAATTTCACCTGGACGAAAACGGAAATCCTACCGGCGTGTATTTTAAAGTCATGAAAGATTCGAATCAGTTGATCGAAGATTTTATGTTGCTCGCGAATAAGCGCGTTGCAGAGTATTGCACGTTACGAAAAAAGATAGGAGAGCCGGAAACTAAGCGTCAAGCAGATTTGCGACGACCATTTGTTTATCGTGTGCACGCTTCGCCCGATTTGAGCCGCGTGCAGGAGTTTGCAACTTTCTTGAAAACATTCGGCTATCAACTAAATGCGGGAAGCGAGAAATCCATTGCCGGATCTCTGAATAAACTGCTGAAAGATGTTCAGGGAAAACCGGAAGCCAATATGATAGAAACGCTTGCTATTCGAACGATGGCGAAAGCGATTTATACAACAGACAATATCGGCCATTACGGATTGGGTTTTCGATACTATACACACTTCACTTCTCCAATTCGAAGATATCCCGATGTGCTCGCGCATCGACTGTTACAATTATATCTTGACCAAGATGCGGGTGTTACGAAAGAGCAACCGATGTCTGTTGAACAGCTTGAGCAACTTTGTAAACATTGTTCGGAACGAGAAAAAGTTGCTGCAGAGGCGGAGCGCGCGTCAATAAAATACAAGCAGGCGCAGTTTTTACAAGATCATGTTGGAGATGTATTTCCGGGTATTATTTCCGGTGTTACTGAATACGGCTTTTTTGTTGAACTGAAAGACAACAAGTGCGAAGGAATGGTGCATGTGCGAAACCTAAAAGACGATCGTTATGTATTTGATGCGGAACGCTATCGCATGCGCGGCTTGAGAAACGGAAAAGTGTATTCATTGGGCGATGATGTTATGGTGAAGGTACAGGGAGTTGATCTTCAGAAAAAACAAATTGATTTTGTTATTGCTGATGGAAATCGCGAGGACGAATTTTCATATCGCAAAGACAGCGCCATGTCGTGGCCGGAAGTTCGCTCCTCTCGATCCAAGAAAAAATCCCGCGGCAGATAGCGGGATTTTCGTGTTTAAATCGTGTTGATTTTTTTCGTGAGCTCGTCCTTGTATGAACCGCCGATTGGTATTGGCTTTTTCTCGTCTTCAAGTAAAAGATTCGGAGATTCAATTGCCACAATTTTGTCAATACGAACAATAAAAGAACGATGTACACGAACAAACTCTGTTGGTGAAAGTTTTTTCTCAATATCCTTCATTGTGGAATGAATCGTGTAGCGAGCATTTTCCGTGTTGATCACGACGTAATCTTTCAGCGCCTCAACGAAATAAATATCTTTTGTTCTCACCTTCACGAGCTTCGAGTTGCTCTTTACGAAGATGATGTCTTTGCTGTCTTTATTTTCCACGATAGAATACAAGAAGTCGCGCTCTTTGCGAACGTCAGTTTCTTTTTCGTGTTTATATAGGGCCATTTCAATAGCGGTGCGCAAATCTATTTCCTTAAACGGTTTAATGATGTAGCCGTATGGTTCGGTAATTTTTGCTTTGCTTAATGTGCTTTCGTCGGCGTATGCCGTAAGATAAATGATTGGAATATTGAAGCGCGACTTCACTTGTTCCGCCGTCTGAATTCCGCTCATTTCTCCCTTCAGCATAATGTCCATGAGTATCAGTTCCGGAGTGTGCTCTTCTACTGCACGCAACGCATCTTCTCCGTTGGAGCAAATAGCAACAACATTGTAGCCCAACTTACGAAGAATCATTTGAATATCTTTTGCAACGATGCTTTCGTCTTCTACGATTAATATGTTTGTTTTAGACATCGGGATGTGGCGTTATTTCGCGGTGTTCGAAAATTCGATGGCGAATTTAGTTCCTTTTTTCTGATCGATCTCAATAGTGCCGTTAATTTGTTCTACGAGCGTAACAACCAATTGTAGTCCTAGGCTTTCGGTATTGCGGTAATCGAGCCCTTTCGGTAAGCCGACTCCGTCGTCGGCAATAGTAATGGTGATGGTGTTCTTGCTTTCTTTAACAGCAACGTGTATTGTGCCTTTTCTCCCGTCTTTAAACGCATACTTCAAGGCATTTGACAATAATTCATTGATGATAAGACCACACGGAATAGAGGTGTCCAGATTTAGAAATATCGGATCAAGATCAAGAGTTAATTCAGGGGCCGTGCTCAGCGAATACGAGTGCACAAGGTTCCGCGAAATGTTGCCCACGTATTCCTGAAAATTAATGCTCGCAAAGTCTTTTGTTTGGTAAAGGCTTTCGTGTACAAAAGCCATAGACTTTATGCGGTTTTGCGACTCGTGTAAAATCTCCAGAATATTCGCGTCTTTGATGTACGAGCTTTGTAGATTCAGAATGCTGGATATCACCTGCAAATTATTTTTTACGCGATGGTGCACTTCTTTCAGGAGCACTTCTTTTTCCTTGAGTGATGCGCGCATTTTCTGCTCCGCGGTTTTTTTGTCGGTAATGTCTCGAGAAATTACCATGCACTCATTAGCGTTAATTTTTGCATAACGAATTTCGTAGTAACGGTGTTCGTTGTTATGCAAATAATCGTACTCGAATTCAACCACCGCATTTCTGGAAAGTGCCGTCTTGATGTTTTTCATGAAAGCCTTACCCAGCTCTCCGGGAAAAACCGTCTTAATGTTTTTTCCGATAAAGAAGTCTCGCGGCATAAAGAGGTCGGCGTCGTTCCGTGCTCGAGCGTCAATAAAAACGCCATCTTTTGTAAGCGTGAATAAAATATCCGGCAACGCATTAATTATTGCTCTGTTCTTTTGCTCGCTGGCAATGAGTTTATCGTCGGCGATTTTTTTCTCCGTGATATCATGGGCAATACAAGACATTTCAACCACCTCATTTCTCTCGTTGTATATCGGATTGATGAAAATTTCGCGATATACAACTCTTCCTGCGGGAGTAATTACTTTTGTTTCGAATTGCTGAGGCTCCCCTGCAAATACGAGCTCTGCCTTGTCAATCCAAAATTGATTGTATGTGTTGTCGGAAACCATTTTTCCGCTAACCATGGTCATGCCTACGAACGCCGTAACGCCGTATTGCTCCTTCAGCCAAAGCGCTTGATTTTGATTGAATGAAGTTAATCGCGATTCTTTATCGCAACTCCAAATCATGTGTGAAGTGCTTTCAAAAATTGCATTTAGCTTCGCCGACTGTAAACGAATCTGTTCTTCTGCTTTGCGTTTTGGCGTGATGTCTTCGTAAACGTAAATGAAATATTGCGGCTCGTTTTCCTCGTTTCGAACCAGCGTCACCATTATGTTTAAGATGATTTCCGAGCCGTCCTTTTTGTAGTAACGTCGCTCGTCGATGATTCGTTCGAAGCGCCGGCGAATAAATTCTTTCCCTTTCGGAAGACGAGAAAGGTCGCCCGGCGCATGAAAACTTTCCACTGACTTTCCAAGCAGCTCATCGTGGGTATAACCCAGCATATCCGCGAGACGATTGTTCGTGTCAATAAAATTTCCCGTATCAATATCAACCAAGGCCATTCCAATGTGTGCCTGATTGTAAATAGCGCGGTATTTCTGTTCACTTATTTTTAATTCTTGTTCGGCGTGCTTAAGCGCAGTGATGTCTCGCGATACGCCCATTGCGCCAACAACCTCACCACGCGCATTTCGCAGTGCACTTGCAGATAAGTATGCCGTAAATATTTCGCCGTTTTTGCGTTTATTTAATACTTCGCCAGCGAATGTATACGGAGGCTGATGCAATAAGTCGGAGATGTTATTCGGTTCTGCATAAAGAATAGAAACAGGTTGTCCTAAAATTTCATCGCGTGTGTACCCAAACGTTTCCCGAGCAGCAGTATTAAATTCGGTAATAATACCGTCGTTGTCGGATGCACAAATCATGTCTAGCGAACTGTCGATCAACATGCGTAAGCTACCTTGCGATTCGGTTAACGCTTCGTCCCGACGTTGAAGTAATAAACTTTCCTTTTCCTTTTTGTCGGTTACATCGCGAATGATCCCAAGATTAGCGGCGTATCGACCCGAACGATCAAATTGCGGGTAGATTTTTTCTTCCAACCAACACATTCCTTTCAGCGGATGAAAATATCTGTACGCGTGAAGTTGCGGTGTTTTGTGCTGTCGTAATTTTTTAGCTGTCACGAAAATTCCTGCAATGTCTTCCGGATGACAAAAGTCAATAACCTTGGTGCCAACAGAAAACTCTTCTTTATTCACACCGAGCAAATCCTGCACACCGGGACTCACGTACAAAATTGTTCGTGAGCCGTCTTCGCTGATTTCAACCAAATAAACGATTTCGTCAATCTGCTCCAACACTTGCGCCAGCATGAGTAGATTCCGGATAGAAAGCTTATTGTTTTCGCCACGGGAAACGGATGGACGATAGGATGTATCGTCGTATTGATAAAACCTCAACTGCGCTTCTTGTTGTCGGATAATTTCCAACAACTCTTCGCGCGTCAAATCGTTTTTGTTTTGGAGACCTACGGCCATGTTAGTTTTCCGGTTTAATTTTTACACCATCAAACTTTATCTCCACGTCATCCTTGTAGGTGATCGTTAAAATCAATACGCCCAATTCATCGTAATATTTCCAGTCGCCATCTTTTCTGCCGTAAATGAATTTTCCTTTCTTCCACAACTTACCGTCTTCGTGCCAATACACGTGTTCTCCATCGGGTTGTCCGTTAACATAATTACCCTCAA
>JBIJCF010000029.1:0-44430 GCA_044344795.1 Bacteroidia bacterium
GCGATGTAGCCAAATGCCATTGCGCTCGCCGGCTACATATATTCCTTCTTCGTAATAATCGTCAATTCTAAAAATCCATTTTCCTTCTTTCAGTCCGTCGATGTATTCGCCTTGAGTAATGGTGTTTCCCTTCTCATCATATTCTATCATGATGCCATTACGAATTCCATCCATATACGATTCTTCACGCAGCGCTTGTCCACTATCATAAAACCACTTCCAGTCACCGATTGGTCTTCCGCGTTTATCATATTTTCCTTGTTGGTCTATCTTACCGCTGACATGATAAAACTTCCAGGAATTAATTCGAACTCCGTTTAAATATTCTCCTTCTGCCTTTAATTCTCCGGTGTCGTGATATTCTTTCCATGGACCCTGCTCGCGTCCCTGTGCATCGAAAATTCCTTCGCCGATAAGTACTCCATCTTTATAAACTTCTCCTGCCACAATTTGTCCATCGGGAGAATATTCCCGGAACACTCCTTCCGGAATTCCGTCTTTGTATGAACCGATAAGCTTTGGTTTTCCGTTATCGTGATACGTAATCTTAGTTTCAATTTTTGAAAGCTCCGGCGGATTTTTAACCAGCTTTCCATATTCCCATTTAGTAATATTTACCAAGTTGCCTACCTCATTAAACTCTTTGAAGTAACCGTGCTTCAAATCATCCAAGTAACGCACTTCTGTTTTTACTTTTCCGTTCGGCCAAAAATCTTTCCACAAGCCTTGTTTCTTTCCTGATGCATCAGTTCTGTTAATTCGCTCTAGCGACTTAATGAATCCTGCTTTATACTCAATGATCGTGATGATGGTACCCGTTGAATCATACTCATACGCCACACCTTCTTCTCTGCCTTCAATAAACTTGGTAACTTTCTGTTGAGCTCCATTTTTATAAAACGTGATACACGTTCCGTCCTTGATGTTGTTCACGTACGAATCTTCGCTCTCCAACCAACCTTCACTGTTATATGTTCTTACGGGACCGGTTTTCTTTCCCGCTTTGTATGTGTATTCATACGTAATTTTTCCCTTATCATTATAAAATTTCCAAGTGCTGTCCAACTGAAAATCTTTACGATTTCCTTCTGATTTTATATTACCGTTGGTGTGATACGTTTTCCAATATCCATCAGGCTTACCGTCACGCATAGGACCTTCACTGGAAAGCTTACCGCTAGGGTAATAAAATTTATTGTAACCGTTAGGATTTTGATTTGTATCAGTTTGTGACCATAGACAAACAGTGCTAATAAAAACCATCAGCACTAAAAACAAAAATTTCTTACCCTCACGTGTAATCATTATAAACCAAGTTGAGCAGAAATATCCAGCATTCGACGAATAGGTTTTAATGCCTTTTGAATTAACTCCGCCTCCATAAGAATTTCAGGCGTTTCGTGCTTTAAACAAATATACAGTTTTTCGAGGGTGTTTAACTTCATGTGTGGACAATCGTTGCAAGCACAATTATTATTGGGCGGTGCGGGAATAAATGTTTTGTGTGGTGACGATTTTTGCATTTGATGTAAGATGCCTGTTTCGGTCGCAACAATAAATTTTGTTGCCGGATCTTTAGCAGAATAATTCAGCAATGCTGTTGTCGAACCGATAAAGTCGGCGATGGATAATAAATCACTTTCACATTCAGGATGAGCAATAAACTTAGCATCCGGATGTTGTGCTTTAAGCTTGGTAATTTTTTCCAGCGAAAATATTTCATGAACCATGCAAGCACCGTTCCACAACACCATATCACGGCCTGATTTTTTATTAATGTAGGCTCCTAAATTTTTATCCGGTGCAAACATGATCTTCTGTGACTCCGGTAAACTTCGCACAATTTGCTCTGCGTTACTGGAGGTGCAAATAATATCACTCAGCGCTTTAATTTCTGCGGTGCAGTTGATGTATGAAATAACTAGGTGATCCGGATGTTTGAATTTGAACTGCGCAAACTCTTCGGGAGCACACGAATCCGCTAACGAACAACCGGCGCGCAAATCAGGTAATAGGACTTTCTTGTCCGGATTTAAAATTTTTGCTGTTTCTGCCATAAAGTGCACGCCGGCAAAAACGATGATATCTGCTTTTGTCTTTTCGGCCTGTTGTGCCAATCCTAAACTATCCCCAATATAATCGGCAATATCCTGAATATCTCCATCTTGATAGTAGTGAGCAAGAATGATGGCATTTTTTTCCCTTTTCAGTTTTTCAATCTCCTCAAACAAGTCTAATGTAGGATCTATTTTCATTTTCAAATACCCGGTTTTATAAACCTCTTCTATCATATTATCTTTTATTTATATAGTATATTATTATTATTAGCGTGTTAGTATGGTTTATAAATTGTTTTGAATTGTTTGTTTATGTCAGTTATCAGATAAAATAAACTGGTAATACACAAGTTTTGTTTCAATAAATGATTGATAACCAAATCAAATAACGCGTAATTAACAATCCCAAAGTTACTGTGGATAACGTTAAATGTGAATATTATTTATAGGCATTTAGTGGTAAAAGGTGTTAATGAAAAAGGTCTATGTATTTATTCACATCTGTTGTTTTAGATAGTTATTTCTATATGGCATATCCATATTCACATCAGCAAATTTTTTTACCGAGAAATTAGTAACAACGAACACACGTTGTTAACACAGTTATTGTGAATAAGCGGGCCATTGTAAATTATTTCTGATTATCAGGTGATTAACGAATAAACTGTACCTTCGATGTACATACGATTACATTTTATGAAAGTAGCAATTGGTTGCGATCATGCAGGTTTTGAGCTTAAGGAAGCGATTAAAACTTATTTAACCGATAAAGGATTAGACATCAGCGATTTCGGTGCATATTCCACAGCGAGTGTGGATTATCCGGATTTTGCACATACTGTTGCTAAAGCGGTTACGGATAACCAGGTGAGTTACGGGATATTAATTTGTGGATCAGGAAATGGAATTAGTATTGCCGCTAACAAGCATGCCGACATTCGCGCAGCATTGTGCTGGAAACCCGAAATAGCAGAACTGGCGCGTTTGCACAACGATGCTAACATATTATCATTACCAGCCCGTTTTATCAGTTCAGAAGATGCGATGAAGTGTGTAGATGTTTTCTTCGCTACAGCATTTGAAGGCGGAAGACATCAGGGTCGTGTTAATAAAATCAATTGCTAGTGAGGATTCTGATACCCTTACTGTTTTGTTTCGGAAAACTATTCGGACAAACAAGTTTATTACCGGATATTAATAGCGGCATAGAACCGAATGATTCGGCGCAGATTGCAGCATTCACATTCTACATTGATACTACAGATTTATTCATGCAATCCGGCTATCAGGCTGGGCAAACGGTTAACGACTTTACCTATTACGACACTGCGCACGTACGTTACAATCTGGACTCGTTATTGCAGCTTGGCAAACCCGTTGTTGTTATGTCGGGGTCTTTTACTTGTCCGCGATTTCGCAGCGCGGTATTAAATGATTTACCTGCACTTTTTGGGCAATACAGTTCTCAGGTGACGTTTTTAATTGTTTATACACTCGAAGCACATCCGATGTTTCCTGATTTATCGCCTTTCAGCGGAACGGTCGACGTTACTGCAACCAATATTAACCAAGGGATTTTGTATCCTCAGTCGGACAACTACTTTCAACGTCGACAAATGGCAAAATTAGCGCAGGACACGTTAAACATTCCTTGCGCCGTTGTTATTGATGATACAGCAAACACGTTTTACTATACGTTTGGCCCTGCGCCAAGCAATGTTTATGTCATTACAACATCCGGGACCGTCTATTCTAAATATGGTTGGCTACATAATAATGGTTTGTTTATAGAGGAAGATTTACAAGCACTACTATCTTCTTTGTCTATTGTCGAGAATGAAGCTGATCCGGAAATTGTATTTCCTAATCCAATTTCTCAGTCGGACGAAATTGTGATTTCCGGAGATGGCAATTTGGATGTTGAAATTATCAGTACCAATGGCCAAGTCGTCTTTCGTGAAGAAGGAGAAAACAACATCGAAATAACCATTACCGAAGCAGGTATTGAACATGGATTATATCTTGTTCGGGTTACCGACCAAGAGGGACGCGTAATCACCAGAAAACTTATTTATTAATTCATCTAATTAACAAGGCGGTTGTGTAAAACAACTGTTTGCCGGTTGCGTCGCAGTGCTGGTTGCTGCTATATTTGTTAGCATGAGTAATTTTAGAATTCCTGTGTTTGTGGCGTGCGCTGCAATTTCTTTATCCTTCGTTTTATTTCAAAATACAACGCCTTCTGCAACGGAGTATGCCGGAACAATTACAGCTGCAGACTTGAAGACTCATTTGGAAATAATAGCTTCTGATGCGTATGAGGGTCGCGAGACCGGGGAGAAGGGGCAAAAAATGGCAGCAGAATACATTGCTAAACAATTTAAGTCGTGCGGTATTCCAGAATTGCCGGGAGGCGGATATTATCAGAATGTTCCACTAATTAAATTTCTTCCCGGGCAAGGCGAAGTAGTGTCGGGAGGAACGAAATACGCTGTTGGCAAATCGTTTTATTTCCTATCCGGAGTTGAGAATATGAATACCTCTACATCCAAAATAGTTGTTGCCGGATATGGAATAGAAGAAAAAGGTTTTTCCAATTACGGAGCGACCAACATTAATGGCGCAACAGTAATGATTATCGCCGGAGAGCCAATCAATGGCAAGGGCGTTTCGCTGATTTCAGGCAAAAAAGAACCTTCACCATGGAGTACACAACGACGAAAAAAGATAATGGAAGCCAGCAAGCGCGGCGCAGCAATGCTGCTGGTGGTGCAGCCGGAATTCGAAAAGGCGCTAAAAGACTACGAACACAGCATCAATACACCAAGCTATAAATTGGACGACGATAGCAAGGAAGAGGCCACAGATTATCGCGCTCCGGTGCTGTACATTTCTCCGAAAATGGCGGACGAAATTTTAAAAGCTGCTGGAGCAAAAACAACCGTAAGTGGCATTCAGAAAGCAAATAAGAAAAAAGCATCATCTGCAAAAACGTTGAATTATACACTGGGCTATAACATCAGTCGCCCGACGCAAAAGGTGAACACAGAAAATGTGTTGGGGTATATTGAAGGCACAGATCTGAAGGAAGAACTCATTGTGATTACAGCACATTACGATCACATTGGCAAAGAGGGCGACAAAGTATATAACGGCGCGGACGATGACGGTTCGGGAACTGTTGGTATTATGGAAATTGCGGAAGCATTCGCGAAAGCAAAACGAGAAGGAAAGGGGCCACGCAGAAGCATTTTGTGTATGGCAGTTAGCGGAGAAGAACGAGGATTATTAGGCTCTAAATGGTATTCCGAACATCCGCTGTTTCCACTCGCCCAAACCGTGTGCAATCTTAATATCGACATGATAGGTCGTATTGATGCCGACCACAAGAAAGACAGCAACTACGTTTATGTTATTGGCGCTGATCGCATCAGCGCCGACCTAAAGACTATTGTAAATCAACAAAACGAGTTGCACACAAAATTGACATTAGATTACAAGTACGATGTTGAAAATGAACCTAACATGTATTACTATCGGTCCGATCACTACAACTTTGCTCGGAAGGGAGTTCCTGTTGCGTTTTTCTTCAACGGAACACATGAAGACTATCACAAGGAAACAGACGAAACAAGTAAGATTACTTATCCGATGATGGAAGTCCGGACGCGACTGGTCTTCTTTACAGCTTGGGAAATTGCACATCGAACGGATCGTCTGCGTATTACCAACAAGAAATAATGCACAATGGACAAGGCCACACGATTTAACGATATTGCCGAAAAGAAGGTTTTTGATGAGGTTCATCGCAGTACGCTACGGAAGAACATCGGTAATTACAATCAAAAATTTGAACAAGGTAAAAACCAGTTTGCTAATCTTAATCTGGCGAAAGCCCGCGCAACCTCATTACGCAATAAAGCGATAGAAAATCTCGAGAAATACTTAATTGAGTTTGAAGCCAATTTTATCAAGCGTGGAGGAAAAGTAATCTGGGCTTGTGATGCAGAAGAAGCTAATCGAGAGATATTGCAACTGCTAACGAGCAGATCAATTACTTCCGTAATTAAATCGAAGTCCATGGTAACGGAAGAAATTGGACTGAATGGAGCGTTGAAGGCTGCAGGCGTGGAGTCAGTGGAAACAGATTTAGGAGAATATATTCAACAACTTTCCGGAGAAGCGCCTTACCACATTGTAACGCCCGCCATGCACAAAAGCAAGGAGGAGGTGGCTAAGTTGTTTGCAGTAAAAAAAGGCTTGAGCAATGATAGCACCCCGCAACAAGTGATGAATTTTGTGCGCCGTGAAATTCGCACTACTGCAGCGCAAGCGGGCGCAGGCATTACCGGTGCTAATTTTTTATTGGCCGATTGTGGAGGCGTTGCCGTAACCGAAAACGAAGGCAACGCATTGATGTCGATGGCCGGAAATAAACTGCATATTGTTGTTACAGGAATCGAAAAAATTATTCCATCATTAAACGACTTGGACTTGTTCTGGCCGCTGTTAGCGACTTATGGATCCGGCCAATTGATGACGGTTTATAATTCTATTGTGTTTGGGCCGCGTCAAGCAGGCGAACAAGACGGTCCCGAAGAAATGGTGTTGGTGTTGGTAGATAATGGCAGATCAAACGTCATGAATCAGGTGGACCAACGCCGCGCATTAGGTTGTATTCGATGCGGAGCTTGTCTTAATGCTTGTCCTGTTTACGAAGGCGTTGGTGGTCATGCATACGACACGCCATACAGCGGACCAATTGGTTCCGCACTAATGCCACATATGGGTGGGATGAACGAGTTCCGTCATTTGAGTTATGCCACAACCTTATGCGGAAAATGTACAGAAGTGTGTCCGGTTGGTATAGACTTGCATAAATTGATGTTATACAACAGACGCGATGCAATGGCAGAGGACTTTGCAACCAAAACAGAAAACGTGATGTGGTTTTTCTGGAAAGGCGCGATGCTCAAACGATCTAAAATGGATAAAGGCGGTGCCAAGCTCAAGAACTTTATGTTGCGTCAGTTCTTCAGAAAGTCTTGGGGCGAACGTCGGGAAATGCCGAACGTCGCCAATAAGTCGTTTAATCAGCTATGGCGGGAACGCAAGGGAATCAAATAATCCCCTAGATCATATCCAAAACAATCAGCACCGCGAATACAATCGCGAATAGCATCAGCGCTCCGCCATAGTACAAAGGCGTAAAAAACAAACCGCCACCAAGCAGAAAACAGATCAGGTCTATCCAGAAGCGCTGCGTAATACCTTCTTTCAACCAAATTGCCAAAGGCGGAATTAAGAGCGCGAGAATAATCATCACCACCTGATTAACATCTGTACCGCCATCAGCAGGAGGTGTTGGCTTGGGGGTTGTAATAACATGCTTGTCCGCAGACTTGTCGGTTGTTGTGCTACGGCTTTCTTTTTCTTTGGTAATGACGCCGCAGCTGTGCGCAGGCTGTTTCTGTTGAGTTGTTGTTGCGTTAGATACTGCTGATAAAGTTGCGGGGGCGATTTGGGCCGGCAGTATTTGTTGATGAGCGATTCCGCTTAAAGTATTGTTTGTAGCCACCTCCGTTTTATTGTTACCAGATGGGCGCTTATCATTTTTAAGATTAAGATAGTAACCACCGGAGTACTTCCTTTTAATAATATCAACGGACTGGCATGACGGCATCAAGAATGCTGCACAGAGGAGAAACAGAACTTTTTTCATCGTTGAGTTGTTTTACTACAGGGCAAAGTTATTGAATGCCGCAGAGAATTAGCACCATTTTTCCCAATAACTCGTTGTCTCATGGTATATTTGTAATGTAAAAATTAGCACTATGTTATCTACGAAAATTCAAACAGCACTCAACGAACAAATTGCTCTTGAGGGCAATTCATCACAATATTATTTAGCAATGGCCTCTTGGGCTGAGACTCAAGGAATGGACGGCGTTGCTCAGTTTTTGTATAAGCACGCCGATGAAGAGCGCATGCATATGCTGAAACTGATCAAGTTTGTCAACGAGCGCGGAGGACACGGTGTTGTTCCGGTACTCGTTGCACCACCGAAAACATTCAAAACGGTAAAAGCCGCTTTTGAAGAAGTGTTGAAACACGAGATTAAAGTTTCCAATGAGATTAATAAACTCGTTGATGTTTGTCTGAAAGAAAAAGATTATACCACGCACAATTTTTTACAGTGGTATGTTTCTGAGCAAATCGAAGAAGAAGCATTGGCAAGAAAGATATTAGACAAACTGAAATTGATCGGCGGAGACTCTTCCGGATTGTATTTGTTCGACAGAGACCTACAGCAACTTGCGGCAACCGCTGCGGATGGAGGGGCTGAACAAGCACAATAAATTAAGGGGCGATTGCTCGCCCCTAATTTTTTATAAAGCGCGCTGTGTGTCGGGATTTTCCATCGCTAATTGCGACGATGTAAACGCCCGACTTATACGCTGAAACATTGAGCCTTGTTGATGACCCCATGGCGCGAAACTCATCCATTATTGCACCCTTCAAATCGTAAACAACAACAGAAGATTCAGGGGGCGACGAAATCATAATGTGATCTGTTGCGGGATTTGGAAAGCAAGTGATTGTCGGGATTAAGGTGTTGTCTTGGACATCGGTGATGACCGCAGCAATATCAATCGTCATGATGCTTCGTGCGAATGTTCCTGCAATGAGTTTATTTCCATTTGCACTTAAAGCAATGTCGTACACGGGAATTATTGGCATGTTGTTTCCTGCGCGTGTCCAGTTTGCCCCTCCATTGGCGGTGAAATAAACGCCAGCATCTGTGGCAACGAACAAAACATTTTCATTGCCCGGCAGAACAACAATATCGTTAACGGCAAATTGTGGCAAGTCTCCGGAAATGTCCGTCCATGTTGCGCCGTTATTTACGCTCATGTGAACATGCGGGATGTGCTCATTCGATTTATATCCGGAATGTGTAACATACACGTTGGCCGCAATATTTGGAGAACCTTGCACAGAAGTAACATAGCGATCGGGAAGTCCGGCAGAAATATTATTCCAAGAGCTCCCGCCATTAAGTGAACTCCACACATTACCATCTGTTGTTCCGGAATACACATACTGTGAATTGGCCGCAGAAGAGCCAACTGCGGAGATCGTATGAAAGCGCGGATCAAATACAATTCCATCGGTTAGGTCGTTACTAATGGGCTGCCAGGTTCCGTAAGGGGCGCCGGTCATTTTGTACATGCGATAAGTGCCGGTGTAAAGCGTTCCCGAATTAGACGGATCCATGATGTAGGGCATGTCCCAATGTTTGCGGTCGTTCATGTCAATGCCATTGGTTCCGGAGTTGAAATTGAATCCGCCATCATCAGTATAAACAATGTTTCCGTTTTGTGTTTCAGCGTAAAAGGTTTGCTGATCTCCGGGAACAAAAACGGGTTGAAAACCATCGCCGCCGTATATTCTTGGCCACTGATTGATTGTTGCGCTGTTTCCTCCTGTTGTTCCGTTGTCTTGCGCTCCACCGTAATAGGTGGCAGGGTCGTTGGGATTTGCGGCAACACGATAGAATTGCGTGTTGGGAATATTTTCAATATCTTGCCATGTTGCACAATCGTCGGAAGTACGATAAATGCCTCCGTCCGTGCACAGCAGAATGTCGCCATTGGGCGCGAACTCCAAATCATGTTTGTCGGCGTGTACATCATAGAACCACCATTCCGGTGCCGCGTAATTCCAGGACTGACCACCATCTTGCGTGCGCCACAAATCAACGCCAAGAATAAAAATGTCGTTCGGGTCGTTCGGGTTCACAGCGATTTTTCCGAAGTACCAGCCAAACCCTCCAAGGCAGCTTGGATCTAAGCCGTTTTGTGGAACCGCAGTCCACGATGCCCCGGCGTTTGTAGTTTGATATATTCCCTGTAATTCTAATGTTACATCAACAATTACAGCATACAAACGATTGTGATCTTGAGGATACATCGTTAAGCCGATACGCGACAATGGCTGATTCGGTAGCCCGTTGGTCATCATGTTCCAAGTTGCACCACCATCAACACTTTTGTAAATGCGACAGTCGTTACCGGAAATTAAACTTTCCTGATTGTTGCGAATGCGCGTCCAGCTCGCCGCATAGATAACTTGCGGGTTTACGGGATCAAGCACGAGATCGGAAATGCCGGTTTCGTTGTTGATAAACAACATTTGATTCCAAGTTGTGCCGCCATCGGTTGATTTATACAAACCGCGGTTATTATCGCGAACAAAGGGTGTTCCCATTGTTGCAGCATATAACACGTTGGAGTTGGAAGGATCAACAGCGAAGTCTGAAATGATTCGCGTGTTTTGTAAACCGATATTAGTCCATGTTGCGCCGGCATCAGTGCTTCTATACACACCATCACCAATAAACGGATATCCGGAAACGTTTGGGTCTCCCGTTCCGGCATAGATAGTGGAACTATTATTCGGGTCCAACACGATACAGCCGATTGCTAATGCGGGGTTGTTATCAAAAATCGGATTCCATGTTGCTCCGCCATCCGTTGTTTTGAAAATGCCTCCGGTAGTATTGCCTTCGTACATGATCGAACTGTTGGTCGGATGGATAGCAATACAATTCACGCGACCTCCAATATTTCCTGGACCTTCAGTATCCCACGAAACAGACGACGCAGAGCGTTGCGTGTTCGATTGTTGTGATGCGTGATACAGTGCGCTCCAATATGCGTCCATATCAAACGTTTGATCAGGATAGCTGCGTTGTAAGAACATATAGTCGTATGGTACCAAGTGTTTTTCCGAACGACTGATGTTGTTTTCTGCAGCACCGTCATAGAACAGCGTATAGATTTGATTTGTTGTTGCTGCAATAAACAGCAGTACAATACATTGGCGCATAGGGCGTTTATTTAGAAACAGGTAGCAAGATAAGTAATGAACAGCATTGGTCGAAATGTTGATAAGTAGAATCAAGCAAAATGTGAGCTTTCCCGTTTTAATTTTCAAATTTGATAGGAGAACAAGGTATGACGCGCAGAGATTTTTTACGTTACAACGACCAACCCTGTCGTTTCAGAATGAAATCCGGGAAAGTAGTTTTTGGTGTGATCTGGGAACAGGAAACAGCTTCCGGTTTTCAATATTGTTTTGCATCGTTACAAGAACGATTTGGTCCGCCTAAAAACGGAAGCGGCATGGGCATGAATATTTCACTGGAAGAAATTATTGCCGCAGAACCACTGCCTTTGGCTGATGTGCTCGCCGGTTAACGGCGTATAATCACCTTATGTGTAGAAGTTTTGCCATTGCTGATGATCCGGATGGCGTAAATACCATTAGCCAATTCTCCATCGGTATTGAATGAAATAGTTGTTTCGTTAGTTGCTCCCGAATCAACCATTTTTCCGGAGATGTCGTAAACTTCAAACGAGCTTCCCGGAGCAATGCCCGTTAACATAAATGTTCCGCTTGTCGGATTTGGAAACAAACGTGTATCACCGTTCGAAATATTTTCTTCTGTTGTCGCCCAGCCTCCTTCATCAACGTGTAGCAAATAGCATTGGTTATTACCGTTAACGTCGCTGTTTCCGGCAATGTAATAGCCTCCGAACCCCGGAAAAATACTGTAACCAATATCTATACCGGTACTTCCGTATTGATGCGCCCACAACATATTTCCTGCGGTGTCGGTACGAAACACAGCAACACTTATTGGTCCGGGGCCAAAGCTGTTAGAATAGCCCGTTCCCATATAACCGTCTGTCGTTTCTACAATAGCAAATGCCGCATCTGCTTGCGCACCTCCAAATTTAGCATTCCAAATCATGTTCCCGTTGAGGTCAACTTTTTCAATGAAAAAATTAAAAGGCGAAGCCGGCGCAATTTCTGTTTCACCGCAAATGGCTAAATGATTATCACTAGTCAAAATCATATCCTGACAACCGTTTTGCAGCGTATCTCCATGCACATGTTGCCAATGCGGATTGTGCGTTTTGTCGTATCGCGCGATGAACATGTCGTATTGGCCCGAATTCAGTTGATCTCCCGCAACGACATAGCCGGAGTCGGGCAAGGCAACAACAGTTTGCAAGTAATCGTTACTTGGAGAGCCTTCAATACTGCGGTATAAACGCGTCAAACTAGGAGAATAAATTTCTATTAAAAAATCATTTGAGTTTGCGGCGCCTGTAGCAAACCCTACAACGGCAATATTTCCATTTGCTAATAATGCCATTTTTTTAAACGTAAGGTTTGCGGCAAACAAGGACGAATGGGCGGAGTCTATCATGTTTCCTGCAGTGTCTATTAACAGGATAAAGCCGCAGAGATTTCCTCCTGCGTTAGCAAGATCGCCGCAAATAGCCAACCTGTTGCTGTTTATTGCGATAATATGTTGCGCGTTGTCATCATAAAGAGGACGAGTAAATACAATCGTATCGAACACCACACCCGAGGTTGTGATGCGGTACACAGAAATATCAGTAGAGCCTCCATTGGGCGTATTGAAAAAGCCTGCAGTGTAAATGGAGTTGTTGTGCAACACCGCGCTGCGCGTAAAATCGGGCGCTTCTGTGCCGTATGTTTGTTCAAAAAACGGAACGGTTTGTGCGTGAGCAAATCCGGCGAATAAACAGAATAGACCAATTAACAACCGATACATGACTCTAAAGGTAATTCATACGAGTATGCTAACGGCGATGATTTTTGTCATTACGCTCGTTGGTTGCGTTGCCCCTAAAGCCGCAGATTCCTGTTCGGGCGTCAATAGCGCATCCGCCGCGCCATCAGATGCTTCGAGAAAACCCGGAAAAAAATTATTTCATCGTAAAGGGAATTCAGAAGTAAAAGGCGAAGACGGTTATCGTCGTAAGAACAGGAAATACAAGACGTACGGAGAAAAAGCAGAGAAGGGCAAGAAAAAAGAAAAGGACACGAAAGCGAAAAAGCGCTGGAGGCTTTTCAAGAAAAAGTCCGGCGGCGCCAAGGACGCGGACCGCCAAGACAAAGGTGTGTTTCGTTCTAATGAAAAGCGATTGAAAAAAGAGCGCAAGAAAAAATCCAAGCGTCCGGAGATAGGTTTATGGGGGAAGAAAGGCCCGAAGCGCTAGTGTTCGGCCGCTATTTCTTGCAACTGAATAAAGTCATAACGATTCACATCAAATAAATGTGAGGTGTGCACATTCTTCAACGCGGTAAACATAATTTCTTTTCGGTTGGGATACTTTTCTTCCCATTCGTCCATCATTTTACGCACAACCTTTCGCTGTAAGTTTTCTTGCGAACCACACAGATTACAAGGGATAATCGGGAAGTTACGATGCTGTGCGTAAGTTGCAATATCATCTTCTTTACAAAATGCTAAAGGGCGAATAACGGTGTTGCGTTTATCATCACTGATAAATTTTGCAGGCATGGCTTCTAGTTTTCCTGCGAAAAAAAGGTTCAGAAAAAACGTTTCCAGAATGTCTTCGCGATGATGACCCAATGCAATTTTGCTAACGCCCATTTCTTGTGCAGCATCATATAAAATTCCACGACGCATGCGAGAACACAAGCTGCACATGGTTTTTCCCGGTGCAATTTTTTCTGTCACTACGCTGTACGTGTCGCGTTCGATAATTCTGAAATTGACAGTAAGTTCCTTCAAATATTTCGGCAAAATATCTTCCGGAAACCCGGGTTGTTTTTGATCGAGATTAACAGCAACAATCTCGAACGAATGATGCATCACTTTTTGCAAATGCAGCATCATGTCGAGCATAGTGTAGCTGTCTTTCCCTCCCGACAAACACACCATGACTTTATCGCCGGGCACAACAAGTTCAAACTCTTCTTGGGCGGTCCACACCGCCTTGCGCAGGCGTTTGATGAGTTTCTCTTTTTCGTGAGTATGCGCGGAATCCATAGCACAAAGGTATTGTATTGTGGTTGATGTAAGGAAAACAAAAACGTTAGCGCTAGTCGAGGCTTTGGGGTCGAGCGGCTTAATTCACGAACCGCAATTGAATAGGCTGATTCACAAAACATCAACCGCCGCTGTCGCATCGGCTTTTTTGTTGCCACTGTCTTGACCAAAGTGAACGTTGTCTCGAACTTCGTCAAATGAAAAACCCGCACCAACGGGCGCGGGTTTCTTTTTTATCGAGGTCCCGAGCGGATTCGAACCGCTGTAGCAGCTTTTGCAGAGCTGAGCCTAGCCACTCGGCCACAGGACCTTTTTGCAAGGGACACAAAAGTAATAAAATTATTCAACCGCCAAGCTAACCGCGTAACTCCACCGAAACACGATCTACATCGGCATTCATCGGCGGACGGTGTTTAATAACATGCACAACAAATTCTTTTACAAAAGGAAATGTCGTCCGCAGTCGTGACAATATCCGCGCAGCAACGTGTTCAATGAGCTTCGATCGAATCAACATCTCTTCACGAACAATGTCTTGAACCGCCACGTAATCCACGGTGTCGCTGAGTTCATCAGTGTTGCATGACTTTCTAAGATCAGTATGTATTGCAACATGAACGGTATATTCACCACCGACTTCGCCCTCTTCCGGCAAACAACCGTGATAAGCACGAACGCGTATTCCATTAACGTGAATGATGCCCATGTTTTTATGCAATCATGGCATCCAATGCCGAAACAGATTTCTTCAAACGCTGAACAACGCGGTCTTTACCCAGAAGCGCGGCCATCTCAAACAACACCGGTCCTCCACCCTCCCCGCTTATGCAAACACGAAACAATTGCATCACATGTCCGGGGTTGGTTCCTGTTGCGGCTGCGGTTTCTTTAAATGTTGCTTCCAAATCTGCTGCAGCCCATGAGGATTGTTGATTGTAGGCATCTGATAATGCAGCAATAAATGCTTTTGCTCCGTCATTCCAGCGCTTTTTCACAACACCTTCGTCGTATGTTGTCGGCTCTTCGAAAAAGTATTTGCCTTGCTCCAAAATCTCTTTCACGAAAAACACCTTTTCTTTCATCAGACGACACACTTCCACAAGAAATGCATCGTTAGGCTTTCCGGAGAGTTGCGAAACCAGCCCCGCTAGCCCTTCATCGCTTCTCTTGCGCAAATATTGTTGATTGAACCAACGCGTTTTTTCTGCATCAAACTTCGCCCCCGATTTGCTTACGCGCTCCAGAGAGAATGCTTCAATAAGCTCTTCTTTCGTATACAATTCTTGATTGTTGCTACCGTGCCAACCCAACAACGCCAACATATTGATAAACGCCTCCGGGAAATAACCGCTTTCACGATACCCGGTAAACGCTTCCGGCTTTCCGCTTTTAACATCCAACAGTTCTCCGTTCAATGGGAAAACAGGAAAACCTAACCGGTCGCCATCGCGCTTACTCAATTTCCCGTTTCCGTCAGGACGAAGCAGCAACGGCAAGTGCGCAAACTCGGGCATGACGCTTTCCCATCCTAAAAAGCGATACAACATCACGTGTAAGGGCGCAGAAGGTAGCCACTCTTCACCACGAATTACGTGCGTAATTTTCATGGAATAATCATCCACGATATTTGCCAAATGGTAGGTTGGCATGCCGTCGCTTTTGAATAACACTTTGTCGTCCAGCTGCGCGGTATTTACTACTACCCACCCGCGAATGATATCATGAAAACGCACCTCTTCGTTACGCGGCAATTTCGCGCGAATAACGTAGGTTTCTCCTGCTGCAACTCGCTTCTTCACTTCATCTTCGGATAGTGTCAGCGAGTTTTTTAATTCTTGGCGCGTAACGGCATTATATGCGAACGCCTTGCCCATTTTTTCATACCGCGCACGTTGTTCATCGAGCTCTTCTTTCGTATCGAACGCATAGTATGCATTGCCGGACTCAATAAGTTGTTGTGCATATTGCGCATACACACCGGCATCTTTTCTTTCGCTCTGACGATACGGCGTGTAGGGCCCGTCGCCAAACCCAACACCTTCGTTAGGTTCAATGCCGCACCACTTCAATGCTTCAATAATATATGCCTCTGCGCCCGGAACAAATCGCTCTTGGTCGGTGTCTTCAATCCGAAGAATAAAATCACCTCCGTGTTTTTTTGCAAACAGATAATTGTAAAGTGCAGTGCGTACACCGCCCATATGTAAAGGCCCTGTCGGACTTGGTGCAAATCGTACTCGTACTTTGCGTGTATTGCTCATAGCCTGAAAATTGAGGGGCAAAGATACGCGAGTCTGCATTATTCTCTCGTTTCATTACAGAAATAGCCTAATCCATCGCGCGAATTTCTAATCTTTGTACATGCTTTTACTGACGCCTACACGCTGGAAAGATTACGAACTACTGGACACCGGCAATTTTCTGAAGCTCGAACGCTTTGGCAAATACATCACCATTCGCCCGGAACCGCAAGCAGTGTGGAGTCCGGCATTGTCTATGCAGGAATGGAAAAAGATGGCACACCTGGAGTTCGTTCCAAAAAGCAGCTCTTCCGGCACCTGGAATAAATTGAAAAAGGACGTTCCCGATCGTTGGAACATTTCATACGAACTTCCGGGAGGCAATAGCATTCGTTTCCGTTTGGGATTAACGTCTTTCAAACACGTGGGCGTGTTTCCGGAACAGGCGGTGAATTGGGATTACATTCAGGACAGCATTCAGCGCATGACGGTGGATAAGCCAAAGTTTCTGAATCTGTTTGCATACACGGGCGGAGCTTCGCTGGCAGCGTGTGCTTCCGGAGCAGAGGTTACTCACGTTGATTCCATTCGTCAGGTAGTCTCCTGGGCTAACGAAAACATGCAACTGTCGGATTTGGATAATATCCGCTGGATGGTAGACGACGCATTGAAGTTTGTCAAGAAAGAACAACGTCGTGGAAATAAATATCACGGCATTATTCTGGATCCACCGGCATACGGACACGGTCCTAACGGAGAAAAGTGGAAGCTGGAAGAACAGATCAACGAAATGGTGCATGCCGTAACCGATTTATTGCATGAGAAAGAGCACTTCCTGATACTTAACGCCTACTCATTAGGGTTTTCTTCGTTAATACTTAAAAATCTTTTTTCGCATACAGGCAGTAAATTGGAAGTCGGCGAATTGTATCTAAGCGGAAAGTTCGGAACAACCCTTCCTCTCGGCGTTTTCGGAAGACTCTCGAAGTTGCCGTAAACAAAGAGATTACGAGAATATAGTAATCGCGGTTATTATTTTCGCCAAGCATTTTTTCAAACCGTTTTCCACAAACAATCATCATGGTGTGGAATTCCATTATTCGTTGCATCTTTTATTAGCATCGAGGAATTGTTAAATAACGTAACATTCTTGCGGCTTACACGTTATTCTATGTAAATTTGGTAGTCACGGAAACGACATGAACAACTCAAACAACAGCTATAACCTGCTTCTTAATAAGCTCGACGAGTTTATCAGGAAGTATTATAAGAATCAATTGATTCGTGGCGCGTTGTATACCACCGGCTTGGTCATTACTCTTTTCCTAACCATCAGCATTCTGGAATATTTCGGTCGCTTCGATACATTGGTGCGTTCGATATTATTTTGGAGCTTCTTGGCGACAACAGGATACGTCTTAACCCGATTTATTGCACTGCCCCTATTTCGACTCAATAAGATCGGCAAAACGATAACACATGCCGAAGCGGCTGCCATTATCGGAAAACACTTTGGTTCGGTTCAGGACAAGCTTCTTAACGTATTACAGTTGCAACAGTCAGAACAGCCGTCCGGAATAAGCGCAGATCTTTTACAAGCGAGTATCGACCAAAAGATTGCAGAATTAAAGCCAATTCCATTCGCTGCCGCAGTCGATCTGAGTGAAAACAAGCGATATGTGAAATATGCCGCAATTCCTGTGGTGCTCATGTTAGCCATAGTTTTCACCAATTCAAGATTAATCACCGAAAGTTCCCGTCGACTCATTAATCACACCGAATACTTCGAAGAAGAGGCGCCGTTCATATTCAACATTACCAACGGAAAGTTGGAAACAGAGGAAAACAAGGACTTTGAGCTAAATGTGAAATTGAAAGGAGAAGAAATTCCCGACGTGGTTTATTTAATGGTGGACGACAACGAATATCGTCTCACAAAAAACGGCACAATCGACTTCTCTTTCCTGTTTCGCAAGGTTCAGCAAAACAAAAAATTCCGTTTAAAGGCAGATGGTTTCCTGTCCAGAGAATATGAGTTGAATGTATTGCCGTCTCCCATGGTGCTGAATTTCGATGTGGCATTGGAATATCCGGCGTACCTCAAGCGCGCCAATGAAACCATTAAAAACACCGGGGATCTTGTTGTTCCGGCAGGCACAAAAGTGAAGTGGCTGTTCAATACGAAATCCACGAAAAACCTTACCATGAAGTTGGGCGATTCTTTATACAAACTGAATCCTTCAGACGACAATAAATTTGCGTTCTCTCGAAAAATGATGGGCAGCGCTGCTTACACCATTGTTACTTCTAACGAGTTTGTGCAAAGCAGCGACTCCATCAAGTACCACATCAACGTTACGCCGGACTTGTATCCGACTATTGCTTTAGAGGAGAAACGCGACTCTGTTTCTCGACTGCGCTTGTATTTTACGGGCGAGGTGAAGGACGATTACGGTTTCAATCGTATGCAATTTGTGTTTGTACGACAGTCCTACAAGGACACTTTGGGAAACACCATTCCGGAGCGCGTAACTTCGGTTCCAATTCCCCTGTCGAAACAGTCGAATCGTGAGAATTACTATTACTACTGGGACTTGAGCAATTTGGGCATATCTCCGGGCGAACAACTCTCCTACTATTTCGAGGTTTGGGATAATGATGGCGTGAACGGACCGAAGTCAACACGGACGCAACAAATGGTGTACAAAGCACCAACGGAAAAGGAGTTGCAGGAACAGTTTGAAGCCAACAATCAACAGATTGAGCAGAAGTTGGAAGAAAGTTTGGCCGAATCCAAAGCACTGCAAAAGGAAATCAATGATCTGAACAAAAAGATCATGGAGAAGAAAAACACAACGTGGGAAGACAAGCAGAAAATGAAGGAATTGACGGCACGTCAACAAGCCTTGCAACAAAAGATTGATGAATTGAAGCAAATGAATGCGGCTAATCAGGCGCAGCAACAGGAGTTTCAGAACGACCCTCAAACTCAGGCAAAACAGGAAGAAATGAACGAACTGTTCAACCAGCTTTCTGCTGAAGAGATGAAAAAAATGTTGGAAGACATTCAAAAAATGATTGACAGTTCCAACAAGGAAAAGACTCAGCAAGACCTCGATCAAATGAAGCAAAATAATGAGGACATGCAAAAGGATCTTGATCGTACGTTGGAGTTGTTCCGCCAGATGCAGGTAGAGATGAAAATGGACAACCTGATTCAAAAGCTCGACAATTTGCAGCAACGCCAGGATTCATTATCAAAACTTACCGAACAGAAAGGCGCGGACAATAAAGAGATGAAAGCCGCCCAGGATTCACTGAATAAAGAATTTGATCAACTGCGAAAGGAAATGGACGAGTTATCTGAAATGAATCAGAAACTCGAGAATCCGAATGACATTCCTAACACCGATATTCAGGAGATGCAGATTCAGCAGCAACAACGGGAGGCATCTCAAAACTTAAATCAAGGCGGTAATAAAAAAGGAGCCGCCAAGAATCAAAAAAGTGCAGCGGATCAGATGAAGGAAATGTCTGATCAGATGAAACAAGCACGGGAACAAATGCAGCAAGATCAGCAGGAAGAAGATTTGCAGGCGATACGACAACTGTTGGATAATTTGATCAAGTTGTCGTTCGATCAGGAGGCGTTGATGGTTAAAGTTAAAAATACCGGGGTGAACGATCCGCAATATCCGGCCCTCGCGAAGGAACAGAAACGCCTGCAAGATGATTCAAAGGTGATAGAAGACAGCTTGCTGGCATTAAGCAAACGCAACCCGATGTTGTCGCCGTTGGTGAATAAGGAAATAACGGCTATTAAATACAACATGGGTCGTTCTAAAACTGCATTAAACGAAAGAACTCCGGGGGAGGCGCAGTATCGCCAACAGTTAGCAATGACGTCTATTAATAATCTTGCATTGCTTTTGAACGAGTCGTTGGAAAGTGCTATGCAGCAAATGAACCAGCAGGGAAAGAATCCTTCTGAATGTAAAGGTGGAAATTGTAAGAAACCGGGGCAGGGACAGAAGAGTAAACCGGGAATGTCTCAGTTGATGCAAATGCAAAAGGGCATAAATGGCAAAATGCAACAAATGCAGAATGGTACAATTCCTATGAATGCTGAGGAATTGGCAAAAATGGCAGCACAACAGGAGTTTATTCGTCGTGCCATGCAGGAAGCATTAAAGAATAGTCCGAATCAGGGTGGAGGTCCTGGCGGGGATATTCCATCCAAAATGGAACAAACTGAACAGGACCTGGTGAACAAGCAGATTAATGCGGAAACAATTCAGCGCCAGCAAGAAATTCTGGATAAAATGTTGGAATTCGAAAAAGCAGAGAAAGAAAAGGAGCAAGACGACCAGCGACAGTCAAATGAAGCAAAAGATTACAATTTAAGTAACCCTATCGGCTTTTTTGAGTATAATAGGGAGAAACAGCGTGAGGCGGAATTGTTGCGTACAGTGCCCCCTGCCCTTTCTCCTTATTACAAATCTAAGGTGAGTATTTATTTCAATGGTGTGAACCAATAGAAAACAATGACGGAAGTCCGCATTACTGATAAGAAAATGAACATAGCCTCCTCTTCAGAAAATGTTCTGCTTGTAGAAACATTGATCAATGACATTTGCCGCGACAGCAGTATTCCCGAAGATTATTACGGTAACATACTCGTTGCCGTTACGGAAGCGTTTAATAACGCGGTTCAACACGGCAATAAACTAGATCCTTCCAAGAATGTTGAGTTTAACGTTCATGTAGATCAGAAGAACGTTCAGTTTACAATTAAGGACCAAGGTCCCGGATTCGATTTTAATAATCTACCCGACCCAACCAACCCGGAAAATATCGAAAAGCCCAACGGCAGAGGCGTTTTCTTAATGCGCCAGCTTGCCGATAAGGTTGAGTTTGCGGATAATGGGGCTAAGGTAGTTTTGGGATTCACGATTCCCGCCAATTAGTTGTGACAGGAGTTTCTTTCCATTTCCCGGAAGTTACTTTTACTTTCAAACATCGCGCTTTAACTAAAGAGTGGTTAGTTGCTGTTGCCAAATCTGAGCGATATCGCTGCAGGGAGCTTCGTGTCATTTTTGTTGATGATGAATACTTGTACGAGATGAACAAATCATTTCTAAACCACCATACTTACACGGATATTATAACTTTCGATCTTAAGGAAACTGACGCCAAGGAAGTTGTTGGTGAATTGTATATCAGCGCAGATCGTGTTAAGGAAAATGCTGTCAAGTTTGGCGTATCGTTTAGAACCGAATTAGATCGTGTTATGGTGCATGGTTTGCTGCACTTGTTAGGTTATAAAGACATAGGCAAGGGCGATCAGATGGTAATGCGTAAATTAGAAGACAAATATTTAAAACGAAGAACATGGCCAATTTAACAAAGCTTAGTTTGATTTTGATTGTTGTGGTTTTGTCTGCTTTCCAGCAGGCACCTGCTCCCGCCCTTTCTCCACAAATGCAGAAGCTGTGTAAGGTTTGGACGTTTACCGGTTCTGAAGCCTGGGGAGTTGTTGCCGAACCTACGGCCGAACAAAAGAGCGACAGAATAGAGTTCAAGACAGATATGTCTTATAGTTGGACTTACAACGGAAAAGTGGAGTCCGGAACTTGGACAAGTGACAAATCTGCGGTTTGGGTAAGTTTGAAAACTTCTGATGGCGTCACAAAGCGACTTAAGGTAGTTAAGGTTGACGCTACTAGTTTAGAGATAGACTATAAAGATCAAGATGATGTGCACAATATGTTGCGATATAAAAGCAGCAACTAATTATAGATAAGGCGCCGAAAGGCGCTTTTTTGTTTCACGTGGAACGTTATAGTTTTCACCCAAACGGTGTGAATAGATGACAATATTTTAGGGCTTCTTTACTAGTGTTCTGCATACATTTGCAGCATGAGTAGTGCTTTGTTCAGAGAATATGACGTGGTTGTTGTTGGTGCAGGTCATGCAGGTTGTGAAGCCGCAGCTGCAGCAGCAAATATGGGGTCTCGCGTTTTATTAATCACGATGAATATGCAAACGATTGCCCAGATGAGCTGTAATCCTGCGATGGGCGGTGTTGCTAAAGGGCAGATTGTGCGTGAAGTTGATGCTCTCGGCGGATACAGCGGGATAGTTACTGATAAAACAGCAGTTCAGTTCCGAATGTTGAATAGAAGTAAAGGTCCTGCCATGTGGAGTCCTCGTGCCCAAAGTGACCGTTGGCGGTTTGCAGAGGAGTGGAGGTTGATGTTGGAACAAACACCCAATGTTGACTTTTGGCAAGACATGGTTTCCGGTTTAATTGTGGAGAATGATGTGGTCAAAGGTGTTGTAACAGGAATGGGTTTAGAGGTTCGTGCTAAGGCTGTTGTCTTAACCAATGGCACTTTCTTGAATGGATTAATCCATATTGGCGACAAGCGTTTTGGTGGCGGAAGAACGGGGGAAAAGGCAGCAACAGGAATCACGGAGCAGCTTATTGATTTGGGTTTTGAAAGCGGAAGAATGAAAACGGGAACACCTCCGCGTGTAGATGGACGCAGTCTGGATTATTCAAAGATGGAAGAGCAGCCCGGTGATGATGCTCCGGAAAAGTTTTCATACAGTGATGAAACAACACCTCTGACGAAACAGCTTCCGTGTTATATTACCTATACCAACGATCAGGTTCATGATATTCTTAGAACGGGGTTTGAAAAGTCGCCCATGTTTACGGGTAGAATTGTTGGACGAGGCCCACGTTATTGCCCGTCTATAGAAGATAAAATTACTCGCTTCGAAGAACGCAATCGTCACCAAATTTTCGTGGAACCGGAAGGGTGGAATACAGTGGAGATTTATGTAAACGGTTTCTCTACGTCGTTGCCGGAAGATGTACAGTACAACGCCTTGCGTTTGATTCCGGGATTTGAGAACGTGAAGATGTTCCGTCCGGGCTATGCAATCGAGTACGATTATTTTCCCCCAATTCAATTGGGTTCAACACTTCAGACTAAACGCATCGAGAACCTCTATTTTGCGGGACAGATTAACGGAACTACCGGTTATGAAGAGGCTGCTTGTCAAGGATTGATGGCGGGTATTAATGCCCATCTTAAGATTAACAATAAAGCGCCGTTGGTTTTGTCGCGTTCTGAAGCGTATATCGGAGTGTTAATAGACGATTTGGTAACCAAGGGAACGGATGAGCCGTATCGCATGTTTACCTCAAGGGCCGAATACAGAATATTGTTGCGTCAAGACAATGCGGATATTCGTTTAACGCCAAAGGGTCACGAGATTGGACTTGCCGGTCGAGATCGCCTGGAGCGAGTAAACGAAAAGGTTGCAGCTTCTGCCAATATTGCAAAAATGTTCAGAGGGACCAGCGTTGAGCCGGGGGACATTAACCCGTTTCTGGAGTCAATAGGATCCTCACCAATTAACCAAAAGGTGAAGTTCATTAGCATTTTGTCTCGTCCTGGAGTTGGCGTTGAGCACTTCGTGGAACATGTGCCCGGGGTGGCCGAGTTCCTAAATAACTATCGAAAAGAAGATATTGAACAGTCCGAAATCAGCATGAAATACGAGGGCTATATTCAGCGGGAAAGTGAACTTGCCGACAAAATGATTCGCCTGGACGGATATCCACTGGACAAAGACCTCGATTATTCTCAATTATCTTCTCTTTCTGCTGAAGCAAGAGAGAAGCTAAACAGCATCAAACCATCCACTGTTGGACAGGCATCTCGAATAAGCGGAATTAGCCCCGCAGACATTTCGGTGCTGATGATCTATCTCGGCAAATAAACTAACATAGAAACAAATAATATCATCAGGGGCGAAAGCCCCGTTTTTTGTGTCAATGTGTGCGTTTTCTTTTCATTGCGATCTATATATAAATTAAGTCATTATATAAAAACAAGCAAATCAAATAGTTATAAATTATTAAAATTAATTTTATAAATGCATATTGCCTCAACATTGTATTTGTTCCACGTGGAACACAAAATGTTGAATATTTTGTTAATAAAATATGCGATAAATTTTTACCTAAAACAATGTAAATCAGTATAATTGTATTATAATTAAATATGAAAAAGATAGACATTTGCCCAATTTGCAGTTCTGCCTCACAGGCGCCATTTTTGGTCTGTAAAGACTACACGGTTTCTAAAAAAGACTTTACCATCGTTACCTGCGGCGGCTGCGGCTTCGCGTTTACTTCGCCTAGACCGGCGGATGCCGACTTGGGTTCGTATTACCAATCTGAAGAGTACATATCGCACTCCAACACATCGAAAGGTTTAGTCAGCAAGCTGTACCAAATGGTTCGAAAGCGTACCTTGGCAGCTAAACTTCAAATGATCAATACGCGCGCACCAAAAGGTGCGTTGTTGGACATTGGTTGCGGCACCGGAGAATTCCTGAACGAGTGCAAGCTTAACGGCTGGCGCGTGCAGGGAATTGAACCGGGAGAGGCTGCCAGAAACGCAGCGTCGTCCAACTACGGCTTATCTGTCGGAGAAGAATCGGCGATTGATGACCTGGCAGAGGCGTCCTTCGAAGTCATTACCATGTGGCACGTTATGGAGCACGTTCCAAACCTTGTTGGTCGTGTGCAACAACTGAAGCGTTTATTAAAGCCGGGAGGCTTGCTCGTTATTGCGGTTCCGAACAGAAACTCACACGATGCCGGATATTATGGCGCGCAATGGGCGGCGTACGATGTGCCAAGACACCTTTGGCATTTCCGCCCGCAAGATATGAAGCGCTTGCTCGAGCAAGGCGGATTTAAGTTGGCAGAAACGTTGCCGATGAAATACGACAGCTACTACGTATCTATGTTGAGCGAGAAATACAAAACCGGCGCTGTAAATTATCTGTCTGCGGCATATCGTGGTTGGGTTTCAAATTCCAAGGCGGGCAAAGATCGTTGGTCAAGTCAAATCTATTTGTTCCGCCACGCATAATGAAAGGTCTGTTCAGCATCGGCTTGTTGGTGGTTTCCAATGTGTTCATGACATTGGCGTGGTACGGCCACCTGAAGTTCAAAGATTGGCGCTGGTTTGAACAGGCCGGGCTGTTTGCGGTAATCCTGATTAGTTGGGGCCTGGCATTTTTCGAGTATTGTTTTCAAGTGCCGGCTAATCGAATCGGATATTCAGGAAACGGCGGCCCGTTCTCAATGGTTGAATTAAAAGTAATCCAGGAAGTGGTTTCGTTGCTGGTGTTTGCGTTTTTCGCCGTGGTTGTTTTTAAGACGGAGGCGCTGCGATGGAATCACTTGCTTGGATTTGTATTCCTGGTGTTGGCCGTATATTTCGTGTTTAAGAAATAAGCGATGGAACTATCTTACATTTTAAATCATTTAGGCGAGGAGCGCTCGGAATATTACGGCGCGGTGAACCCGCCCATATTTCAAACGTCAAACTTCTGTTTTCCTTCTGTAGCTATTATGCGGGAGCGTTTGCAAACAGAGTTACAGACGCCATTTTATACGCGCGGTTACAATCCTACCGTTGCGATTTTGCGTAAGAAAATTGCTGCATTGGAAGGCGCAGAAGATGCGTTGGTGTTTTCAAGCGGAAGTGCCGCCGTAGCTGCCGCAGTAATGTCCGCAGTAAAAGCCGGCGATCATGTTGTTGCCGTGCAAAAGCCGTACAGCTGGACCAACACCTTGCTAAGTTCATATCTCGCCAAATTTGGCGTGACCGCCACAATGGTGGATGCACGAGATACAGAGCAGATCATAGCCGCTCTTCAGCCCAATACAAAACTTATCTATCTGGAGTCGCCGAACTCGCTAACGTTTGAAATGCAAGATATAACTGCGGTTACTAAATGGGCGAAACAGCAAGGAATAACAACAATCATAGACAATAGCTATAACTCGCCATTAAATCAAGGTCCTATTTCATTGGGCGTTGATTTGGTGGTGCATTCCGCAACGAAATATTTAAACGGGCATAGTGATGTGGTTGCTGGAGTTGTTGCTGGAAGCTCGGATCGTATTGCGAAAATGATGGCGGAAGAGTATATGACATTGGGCGCCATTATCAATGCGCATGATGCTTATATGGTTATTCGTGGGTTGAGGACGCTGGAGTTACGCGTGAGCCGCTCGTCCTCATCTGCACAAAAAGTTGCGGAATTTTTGGAGCAACACCCGAAGGTGGCGAAGGTGTATTATCCAACGTTGACAAACAATCCGCAATACGAGCTAGCGAAGCGTCAAATGAAGCAGGGCGGAGGATTGTTGTCTGTGGAGCTGAAGGTTAATCGAGTAGAGGAGGTTGAAGCATTCTGCGACGCCTTAAAATATTTCGTGTTGGCAACTTCCTGGGGCGGACACGAATCCTTGTGTTTGCCGATGTGCGCATTGAAACAGTCGGCGAGTTTGAGTAGCGGTTTGGGGTGGAATTTTGTTCGCCTTTATATTGGTTTAGAAGATCCGGAGTTATTGATCAATGACCTAGATGTAGCACTATACAACATTTTGTGACCAGATTATAAGTGCGGCTACTAAATCCTTGCTACAGTATTCTATTTGTTGACTCCAGGGGGGGATTCGAACCCACAACCAACTTTCCCGATGTTTCGGGACCGAAGCCTCGGGACGGAATCCGTCATTCGCAGAAAGACAAACGAAAACGTTTAACGGCAACAGAATGCAAAATACAAGAGCGAGGTTTTCGCTGTTGCTACTAACGCTCGCTCTATTTGGTGACTCCGGCGGGATTCGAACCCACAACCAACAGTCCCGAAGCATCGGGACGGAATCTGTCATTGATTGAAATTTACGGAGAAGGTTAAAACAACAAAAAGAGCGAGGCTTTCGCTATTGCTACTAACGCTCGCTCTGCTTGGTGACTCCGGCGGGATTCGAACCCACAACCAACAGAACCGGAATCTGTCATTCTATCCAGTTGAACTACGGAGCCAAAATTTACTTGAATCAAAATCGCCTTAAAGAACTACATTCTATTGAGCGTGCGAAGATACATCGCTTATCCTAATTGGTTGTGGAGAACCGACGAATAGTTCAACATTTTGTTGCGGGCGGAGCAATATTCGGATCAAAAATGCGTTGATATCCCGCTTGAATTCTGTAATATTGTTAGGCATGAAAAATTGGATTTGCAGTTTAGTCGCCCCCCTTTTGTTGCTTGGATATTCAACCGCGCAGCAATTGGCTATCGGACAATGGGATTTGCATTTGCCGTATACAAAAACTAGACACGTAACGGGAAATAGTAGTACCGTATATGCCGCAACAGAAAACGGACTTTTCAAGCTTAATAAGGCGGACAATTCTGTTGACCGCATTTCCAAAATTGATGGGTTGTCGGATCTTGCCATAGGTGCGATTAACTATAACCCATACAACAACGTTTTGGTAATTGGTTACGCCGGAGGGAACGTCGACATTTTGAAGGGTTCACGAGTAGTAAACATTTCTGATATAAAGCGTGCAAATATTATCGGAAACAAAAACATCAATCGTGTTTATTTTAAGAATCATTTAGCATACCTCGCAACGGGCTTCGGCATTGTGGTTATCGATACTGATCGCGAAGAAATTAAAGACACCTACATTTTCGGACCGAACGGCAACAACATTGAAGTAAACGATATCGTCATCGACGACAGCACGATTTACGCGGCGACAGGATATGGAGTATATCACGCGAACGTTAACGAACCGTTCTTGAGTTATTATGCCAATTGGTCGCGTTATACAGGAATTCCTTCAGGACCATACAACAGATTGGCATTGTTCAGCAATAAGGTGTTCGCGAATTTTTCAAAGCGACTGATCAATATCAATGATATCAATCAGGATACGGTGTATATGTATAATCCGGTTTTGAGTGATTGGGACACGATGCCGGGCTATGCCGGTGTGCATTCGATTTATGATTTAAACGTTACAAATAATCGTCTTCACGTTGTAACCACGTATAACGTTTGGGTGTATGATCCCGCATTAAATATTACAGAAATATTTTACGAAACGGGTCCGCAAGGATATATTCAACCCAACGCTGTATATCGCGACGCAACGCACTTGTGGTTAGCAGATCGCGATCGCGGACTAATTAAAATGCCAAACACCTATACGGGCCAAGCCTTCGCGCCGAATGGCCCCGCAAGCAATAACTCGTATTCGCTTACTTTTTCTAATGGTATTCTTGTGAATACTCCGGGCGGTAAAGACGACGCGTGGAACAACGTCTTTAACATCGATGGCGTGTCTATACATTCGCAAGGAATGTGGTCGTTATATAACAGAAATAATATGCCGGCCATTGACACGGTGTACGATATTCTCAGCGCTGCTATCGATCCTACGAATAGTGCACACATGTACTGGGGCTCATGGGGAGAAGGGCTGGTCGAAATTCGCAACGGGGCAGTTACCAACATTTACGACAATAACAACAGTATTCTCCAGCGCAAAATTGAGTACCAATGGGTTGGAATTGGAGGATTACAATATGACGAAAACGGAGCGTTGTGGATGACCAATTCGCACGTGCCAAAATGTTTGAAGCGACTTAATCCCAACGGAACGTGGAACGAGTATGACTTCAGCGGCCTTGTTTCCAATGGAACGTATGTGGGGCCTTTGATGATTACGAGTACAGGGCAAAAATGGATGTTGCTGCCGCGTCAGGGTGGATTGTTGGTTTTTGATGATAAGGGAACAGCAACGACGTCAGATGACAAGAAGAAAAAGTTAGGCTTTTCTCAAGGCTTAGGAAATCTTCCCGGAACCGATGTGTACTGCATGGTAGAAGACAGAGATGGTGAAATTTGGGTAGGAACCGACAAGGGCATTGGTGTGTTTTACTGTCCTGAAAATATATTTACCACCGCAGGATGTGATGCTCAGAAAGTGTTGATCAACATTGGCGGATACAATCAGTATCTTTTCGAAAACCAGGTGGTTACTGCCATAGCAATTGATGGTGCCAACCGAAAGTGGGTAGGCACGGAGGGCGGAGGAGTTTATTTAATGTCGGCCGATGGAACACAACAGCTACTTCACTTCACAAAAAATAATAGTCCGCTGTTGTCCGATGTGATAACCGCGATTACGATTGATCCGACAACGGGCGAGGTGTTCATCGGTACCGATAAAGGACTAGTTTCATACAAGGGCGATGCGATAAAAGGTGAAGACGAAATGGGCGATGTGTATGCATATCCGAACCCCGTGCGTCCTGACCACACAGGGCCGATTGCAATTCGTGGTTTAGTGAAAGATGCAGATGTTAAAATCACTGACATTCGTGGAACGGTGATTTATCAAACAAAAGCATTGGGCGGACAAGCTATTTGGAACGGCAACAACTTTAACGGAGAGCGCGCTGCAACCGGAGTGTACATGGTTTTTGTTACTAATGACGATGGCACACAAACAGCTGTGACTAAAATTCTTTTTGTGAATTAAACTATGCTTTTGCAAACGCGAGGCATTGTTCTCCAAAGTATTCCTTACGCCGACAATAAAACCATAGTTCGTATTTACACGGAACATCTCGGGCTGCAATCCTATGTAGTAAATGTTTCACGTAGCAAGACCGCCAAAATTAAGGCCGTGGTTTTTCAACCGCTGAATCAACTAATGCTGGAGGTGAAACACGATGAAAAGAAACATCTGCACAGCATCCGTGAAGCAGTTGTTAATCCGGTGTACACGACGATTCATCGTGACATCATCAAAACCACGATACTGCTTTTTCTGGCTGAGCTGTTGAACAAAACCTTGCGTCACGAAGAGCCTGATGAACAGCTGTATGTTTTTGTCAGCAGCGCATTGCATATGTTCGATTTAAAAGACGAAGGCACGGCTAACTTCCATTTAATCTTCATGTTGCAACTCACCCGCTATCTAGGTTGTTGCCCGCAAACACAAGAAGAAAGCCACCAACTGTGGTTCGATTTAAAAGATGGAATTTTTACAGCGAACCCGCCCAAACACCCGCTGCACTTGCGCCCGGAAGAGGCAGAGCAATTAGCGCGACTCATGAATTTCGGATTTGATGCGATGGAAGATCTGCGCATGACGGGAGCAGAGCGCAGAAAAGTGTTGCATCACTTACTCTCGTATTATGAGTTGCACATCCCCGGTTTTTCGGGAATGACTGCGCATACTATTCTGGAAACCGTATTATCCTAACCGCGCTTATAATAATTGCCGAAACTAACGTTCTGCAGCAGATCCCGTACGTTGAAATAAATACGGCATTGGATCAACGAAGTCGGAAATGCCGATTTCAATTCCAATAACACGACCTTCTTTAAGAATTAGTTTTCCTTTCGTAATTCCCCACATCGGTGTGTTGTAATTCATCAGCACCTCATTGTTGCCGATGTATTGCATAGTGGCATTGATCATGTCGTGGTTTTGGAACTTAGCGGTGATGTTGCCCGCTTTGTCAACCGTAATGTTCATGTTGCCATACACCGGATTTGCCCAAGGTCCTGCAATTTGTTCAGGATTAACGGGCCATGTCGGTTTCTTTGCTGCCGCATCTTTCCACGCGGCAACATCACGATCTTCTTTGTCGCGTGCAGCTAACGTGTTTTTCAAAAAGATGCTGCTGTAGTTGCGATAAGGGTTGCCCATATATGCATCCAAAATTTGGTAACGCAACGCCACATACAAGGAGTTGTAATCGGTATTCGTGAGGATAGCGAAACCTAAATTCAGCTCCGGAATAAAACACGTGTGTGTCAGGAATCCGTCAGCGGCACCACCGTGGTAATAGATTTTCTTTCCGTAAAAATCCGCCATTTGCCAACCTAATCCATAGGCCTGAAAATGCATGCCCGGAAACAAAGCCGATGGATTCGGCATGATGGTTTGTGGTTTGCGGGTTTCCTGTAAGGCTTGGAACGGAACTACTTCCTGCCCGTTAAACTTGCCGCTATCCAGCTGGCATTGTAGCCACTTTGCCAAATCTTTTACACAGGAATTAATGGAAGCAGCAGGGCCGATGTTATCAATATCGTCATATGGCACCACAACTTGTTTGCCTTCCCAGCGCGAGTGCGGCGCAGCAGCATTTTTATCATCGCGAATGCCTTTTACACTAACAGAGGTGCGTGTCATTTGTAAGGGCTTGAGGAAACGCTGTTCAACAAATTGTTCCCAAGTAAGACCGCTCACATGTTTGATGATATCACCGGCAATAACAAATCCCATGTTGTAATAGCCGTATTTAGTGCGGAAGCCGAATTGCGGCTGGTGTAACCATTGGCGGTTGATGAGTTCTTGACGAGATAGCTTGGTGTTCCAATGCAGCATATCGCCCTGAAATGTGCTTAATCCAACGCGGTTGCACAGCATATCACGAATCGTTACAAGCGAACTTACATATGGATCGCTCATGCGAAATCCGGGAATCCAACGGCGCACGGTATCGTCCAGGGATAATTTCTTTTCTACTTCAAGCATAGCCAAAGCCGTTGCAGTAAACGCTTTCGAGTTGGATGCAATTTGAAACAACGTTTCTTCGTTCACCGGATCTTTTGTGCCCGCTTTGCGCATGCCATAACCTTTTGACACCACGACTTTGCCATCTTTTACAATAGTTACCGCCATGCCGGGAACATCCCAAGCTTTCATTTCGCGGTTAGCATAAATATCTAAACTGTCTGTAATAAAGGCCGGTTGTTGCGCCGACGTAATCGTTGAAATGGCAGCAGCAATAAGCAATACAATAATTTTCATAAGCGCGCTTATAAATAGTTGTCAATTAATTCGCGAATACAACCATCTCCACCGTTTTTCTGAAGAATGACGTGCACTATTTGTTGTACTTCGGGAACAGCATCGGCAGGGCAAGCAGAAAAGCCCACGGCGCGAATGATGTCTTCGTCGTTTAAATCATCGCCGATGTAGCACACTTGTTCCAGAGTAATACCCCATTCGGCACACCATTTTTCGAGTGTTTGTTTTTTGGGTGTTTGAGAAACTTCGAACTTGGAAATATGTAGTCGTTCTGCACGACGACGAATAAGCTCGGTGTTAAAACCGTGCGTGATGATTCCGGTATGAATGCCGCGTTGCGCAAGGCGTCGAATAGCCAGACCATCCTTGGCGTTAAACTTTTTGAATTCGTCACCGCTTTCGGTATAGAACATGCCACCATCGGTCATTACGCCGTCGATATCAAATACCACAAGGCGAATGTCTTTGCTGCGTAGCACTTCCAGTTGTTGTATGTTGCGCTTCAGCAATACATCCAAACTAACCGAAAAATATTCGGAGATTTCGGCTAAGGCTTGAGCACTCGGATGACCCGCATCAGCAACACTAAACTGTTCCGACAAAAACTGTTCCGACAAGCCGCGTTGTTGAAGGAGGAAACGAATGTTGGTGGCATAATGACTCATAACGAAATCAATTAAATAATTGTCCTTCCAATCGCATTCGCCACACTTTTCAGACTTCCTGTTAATGCACGGAATTCATCGTGGTTAAGTTGTTGGGATGCGTCCGATTTGGCAACCTTCGGGTTGGGATGCACTTCAATCAGCAATCCGTCAACGCCCATGGCTACACAAGCGCGCGCTAAATCCGGAACGCCGTATGCATAACCAATAGCGTGACTCGGATCCAGAATTACCGGACAGTTGCTGTAGGCTTTCATCCATGCGGCTCCGCACAAGTCTAACGTAAAACGTGTTTTGGTTTCGAAGGTGCGAATGCCTCGTTCACACAAAATCACGTTTGGATTTCCTCCTGCTAAAATGAACTCCGCACATTGCACAAACTCCTGCAACGTAGTGCCGAAGCCGCGTTTCAACAATACGGGCTTGTTCGTTTTTCCGCAACGACGTAAAATGCCGTGATCGTACATAGATTTTGCACCGATCTGAATGATATCCGAATGTTCAATTACATCTTCAATGTGCGTTGCATCGCGCACTTCCGTAATTACATTCAGTCCGTATTTCTCGCGCATTTTCGCCAGCAAGCGTAAGCCTTCAATGCCCATTCCCTGAAACGTGTAGGGCGATGTGCGTGGTTTGTAGGCTCCGGCGCGTAATGTAGAAATGCCCAACTCTTTCATCAGTTGCGCACTTTGTTCAATTTGTTCTTCCGACTCTACAGAACACGGACCGCCAATTAACAACGTGTGATTTGTAGCGCCACCGATCGTAACATTGTTGATGGTGATACTGCGCGTCTCCGCTTTCCATTGTCTGCTGGACAATTGCATGTCATCGTTAAGCACGGTTACTTTTTCTGCAACATCGTGATATGCTGCATCCAATTCCTTGGTGGAAGAGGAAGTAATCAGCACAAAGCGTCCGTCGTAATGAATGCAAAATGCTTTTAATTGTTGTGCTATTTCTTGTGCACGTTGCTCGTTAACCGAGGATTTTAATTCAATAACCATATCAGGCTTCGCCTTTAATTAAATTGATAAATGTGAGCGCTCCGGAAATCTGCCCTTGATCATTAACGACGGGCAAATAACTGATGGGAAAGTTTTTGGATTTTATAAGTCGCAACAATTCTACCACTGTGGCAGATTCGTTGATGGTAACGGGCTGTGTGTTGATCATTTCTTGCACAGGAACATCGGGCAGCTTTGCAAAATGCTTAATTAAACCTTTACGAATGTCCGCGTTACTGCTGATACCGCTCAATCGACCTTGTGCGTCAGACAACATGACAAAACCAAGTTGGTACGTGTCGATGGTTTTTAGGATGCTTTCGAATGTTGCTTCGTTGGCGGGAAGCACAGGAATTTCACCATTGTTCAGCATAAAATCGCGCACGGTAAAATGCGATTCGTTCTCGTAGGTTTTCAGGTTGAGCAATGCAAATCCTAGGCTTTCGGCTTTGAACAAATACGATCCGGAAACGGATGCGTACACGCCCATGTTACGCAGGATGAAGGAAACTTCTCCGTTAACGCCGCCGTCTACATGAATTCGTTTTGTCGGATAGCGACGTTTGAATTCACGAATTTTTCGGAAGATGTCTTTGTTAAACGCGCCTCCGCTTTTGCCCGGAATGGTGGCCATCATTAACATGAAGTCGAAGTCGTTGGCGTAATCGTCAAACACGGAAATATCACTGTTGGCTGTAATTGCAAGTCCTTTGCGGCCTTTGATGTCGGCAGGCAAAACGAGTTTACCTTTCAAATCTTCATGTTGAAACGTCACATAATCCACGGGCGTTTCACGCAGCAGATCGAAATACTTTTCCGGTGTAGAAGAAATGATGTGAAGATCAACGGGTGTTGTACTCCACTCGCGAATCTTTTTGATGTCCTCAAACACGCGAACATCGTCGTTACAATCGACATGAAAATAATCGATTCGGTGCGCATCCAATTCTTTCACCACTTCTTGCAAAGGGCGGTCGGTAGAATAGATGGAAGCCGAAATTTTCATGCGGGAACAAAGTTAATCAATATCGTCGGGCTTATCCGAAGAAGAGGTAGGTCATAATCACGGCAGCAATCATTCCCGCCAAATCCGCCAGTAGTCCGTATCCCAGCGTATAGCGCGTTTTTGTGATGCCCACGGAGCCGAAGTACAGCGTTACTACGTAAAACGTGGTTTCTGTAGATCCTTGAATGATGCAGCCCAGGCGACCCGGAATGGAATCGGCGCCGTAAGTTTTCATCGCTTCCAGCATCAACCCGCGTGCTCCGCCGCCACTCAAAGGCTTCATCAAACCAACCGGTAATCCCGGAATAAAGTCGGTTCTCGGATTTTCCATGAACAACCCGGCAACGGAAACATAGCCCCATTCAATACCTTGGAGTACATAGTCCATGGCCCCGGAAGTGCGAAATACAACAATAGAAATGAGCATGCCTAAAACGTAAGGTAAAAGCCCGACGGTAAACTGAAAACCGTCTTTCGCCCCCTCAATGAAACTATTGAAAACATTGAGTTTTTTGTAAGCGCCCGCAGCAATAAATAAAATGATAACTGCAAGAATAAAAATACTACTGACGAGTTTGGACTGTATTTCCAAATCTTCTTTCGACAGTGAACCGAAATGCCAGATCATGAATGCGATGAAGCCGGATAGCCCGAGCAAACCGAATAACAGCACAGGATCCAGCAGGCTGATGCGTTGACGAATGGTGCAGAGCAGTAAGCCGGCCAATGATGAGAAGAACGTGGCAATGATGATAGGAACAAACACGTCCGTCGGATTCGCGGCCCCTTCTTGTGCGCGATACATGAGGACAGAAATGGGAAACAACGTGAGGGAAGATGCGTTCAGCACCAAAAACATAATCATGGAATTGGAAGCGCGATCTTTTTCAGGATTCAGTTCCTGCAAGCTTTTCATGGCTTTTAATCCCAAAGGAGTGGCGGCATTGTCAAGGCCCAAAACGTTGGCGGAAAAGTTCATCAGAATTTGTCCTAACGCAGGATGATCTTTCGGAATTTCCGGAAACAAGCGGCGCATAAACGGACTCACAATTCGTGACATATAGGCAATTACACCGGCCTGTTCGCCAATTTTCATCAAGCCCATCCACAGCGTCATGATGCCGACAAGCCCAAGAACAATATCGAACGAGGTTTTCGCCATGTCAAACAAAGCGGTCAACATATCCGGCATTACGGCGTAGTCGCCTAGCGCTAGTCGCACCAACGCAATAACAAATCCGATCAGGAAAAACGCAACCCAGATGTAGTTAAAAACCATGTTCCCGTAAATGTAGAGCGATGCGGTTCTGAATGAATCGATTAGCGCAAAGGTTACGAACAACGAAAGTTGAATATCCTCGAAGTTCTATCAGGATGTAATAAAATCCGACGATTTGCGCAAAAAACGACCGCAAAACTTGCTAACAAAATCGCCACGAAACTCGCCCGTTTTCGCTTGAATTTTAATACTATCAACAATCTATCAACACCGCGAAAACAAAGGGCTTCAGCGGATATATTTGTTGTCTATGGAACAACTTTCTCTGATTCCGCCCGCGCTGCGATCTTCGCGGAGCTTACACTTTCCGAAAATTCTTCGTGAACGCTACAACCTTTTGGTGCCGCGTCAGGAAGACGGACTGATCGTTTTAGCTTTGTATCAAAAGATTCGTGCGGGCACAATAGAACGCTCTTTCCCCGAGCGCATCATTGTCGAAACCATCAAACAGGTGTTTGTGGAGTTGGGCATGACTTCCGCGCGCGGTGAAGAAACGCAGAAGTACGACGAAACGCTTCATCGCCTCTTGCGGCACTTCCTCGATAAAAACATCGAAGAAAAAACCTACCAGCTCAGCGCGTACGCAGAAAACTTCTGCGACATGCTGGAGCGAGAAGTACACACGGCAATCAATCCATCACAGATCCAAAAAACATTTACGGATTTGTTGATGCTGCTCTCGATGAAACTGGAGAACATCGAGGATTTCCGTCATTGGTACCACACGCAGTTCTTCAAGCACAAAAACGATATCAGCGCCCAGTTGCGTTCCCTGCAAAATCAGATTGAAGAAACAATCGAACAGTTGAATGAACTCGTGAAAAATGAGCAGGATAACTTCCGCGAAATGTTGATCGGTTGTGAAGCATTACTGGATCGCGTGAAAGAACAAGCGGATAAATTATCCAGCGCGTTTTCTTCCAAAGACGATATCAAACAATTGCTGGATGATGCGTCGTTAACGGATGAGTTTGAGTTTCGTGAAATGAAGCGCGAAGTGCGTTTGTATTTCAAAGACATTGAATTACGTCTGATCAATGTGTCACACACCATCGACCGCATCAAGCCGAAGATTAACAAGCTGTACAACGATTTCGAAAAGCGCGACTTCGATCGCAAGATCGAATCGTTCCTGATTTACATGCTGAAAAACTCTACCAGCAAATTTGGTCGCTCCAAAAAACTTGTGGGTCGTACGGTGCATGATGTAGAAATTACATTACCGAAAAATATTCAGACGAAAGACATCTACATGGATCGCTCCAAGTTGTTAACGCTGGATTACATGCAGCTATTGGAGCCGCCTCCGGTGCAGTTACAGTCGCACGACTTTGACGAAGAAGATTTGAAGCGACAGGCTATGATTCGTCAGCAGCAAATTGATCGCGAGCGTCGTATCGAGCATTGGTATGAAAAGATTTCTTCCGATTTAGAAAAGAAAAAGAAAGTCAATTTCGGAGAATACTACTACCAGATTTTGCACAAGGACAACGACTTCGAGCAGGCCATCAAAACAGCAACGCTCGTGTTAAAAGAGTTTACCAAGAAAGAAGGATTTGAAGTTTCAGTATCGGAAGAGTTTGTGCTCGACCCTAAACAACCAAACATTGGAATATGGAAAATGCAAGTAAAAAATACGGGTTCCTAGAAACGGACGAAGCAGAAAATCTGTTTGCGGAACTTGACTTCATGTTGAAGAGTGGGCAGCACATTCAGAATTATCCGCACCAAACAGAGTTCTTCAACTTTTTAGAAAAGTATGAAGATGAAATTCGTTTGTACTACAAAAACTTGTTCCACGTACAACTTGTAGGTAAAGGAACAGATTATACGCGTTATTTCTTCCTCGATATGGACGAAGAAAGTCGTGGTGTCGTAAAATCTCGCGCGAAAAAACTGGCCCCGGAATACACGTTGTTGGGCATTTTGTTGCTGAAGATTCATCGTATAGATAAATACTTCATCAACGACATTTATGTGCCTGATTTTATTCAGCTCATCAAGAGCAACGAAGAGTACAAGAATTACATCTACGGCTTGTTCGCGAAGCGTCGCGAAAAAGAAGCAACAGAAATTGACGAAAGCACCATCGACGAATGGGTGCGGAATTCGCTGATGCAATTTGAACGATTAGGCTGGATTCATTTCGATCCGCGTAACAAGGAGTTGTTTGAAATCATGCCTTCTATCGATCGCTTGTTCACGATGTACTCGTACGAAATTCACAATATCGATCGACTCATCGACGAAACCAACGCCATTGAAGAAACCACAGGTGGCTTATATCCGGTGGAAGGTGGCGATAGCGCCGAATAATACGCACGCATTCAAAACACATTAGATACAGATGAAACAATATCCAAGAATATTTTCCCTTTCCACAGTAGGCGTGATTTATCACAACAACTGTGACTACTTGCTGCACCCGCTTCGTACCGATTTTACAGGCGGTTCGGGTTCGGGAAAGTCGGTGGTGGCCGATTTGCTGCAGTTGATTTTCGTTGCGAAAAAAGAATACTGGGAATCAGGAACCGATGTTATGACCACGGAAAAACGTACCGTTGAAGGTATTGTTTTGAAACAAGGCGGCGAGCAAGGCAATATGGCCTATGCGTTTGCCAACGTAGAAGTTGAAGAAGGCAAATACATTATCATCGGAACGCACATTCAAACCAATGCGCGTTCTATTTATCCATTCATCATTCAAAAAGGATTTGACTTCAATCCTGAAGGAGGAATGAATTTAGAGCCGATGTCGAAGTTTTTATTGTACCGCGATTTCCTTCCCGGCAATCAAATTCTTCCCATCGATAAATTGAAAGAGCATTTCGAAAAGCTCGGCTACAACATGCGTCATTTCAACAACCGCACGGCCGAGTTTCATCGTACGCTGTTTAACAACGGTATTCTTTCAACCGACTTAAGTCACGACGAAAAGAAGTTAAAAACCTTTGCGCAAATTATTCAGTCGTTCTCGCGCGGTAAAGGCGTGGGCGCGAAATCGGAAGATTTGAAAAACTTCTTGTTCTCCAACGACGACGATCAGAACAAAGAATACGAAAAGCGCAAGAAGGAAATTGAAGAGGCGCATGAAGAATACAAGCGTCGCGCACGTGTGTATGAAACCGTGAAATTGAAGAAAGATCGCTTGTTGAGTTTGTTGGAAGATAAGAAGAAGCGCGATGCAGCCTTGCACCGTTCCTTGTTGTTGGAAACCGGATTCGCATATCAGCAGCGTGAAGTTGTGGGGAAAGATTTGATTCGCACACAAAAGGAAGTGGCGTACGTGAACTTGCAGCAAATCATGCTCGAGCAACGTGTGAATGAGTTGAACATGGAAGCGGTAGAACGCGAATTGGACAGCATTTCCGGCGAGCGCGAACGCTTGGAGAAAGAATTGGAGAACAAAAAGAAGCAACGCGAATTCGCAGAAAAGAACAGGGCTTCTTATGAAAAAGCATACACCATTGCGCAGTCGGAATACGATGAAGCGAGTGCTAAATGGACGCGTGTAAAATCAGCAGAAGGCTGGTTGAAAATTTATAAATCAGCGGAAGGTGTTCGCGAACAATTTGCGAAGCAAGAGAAAAACGCGCGTGACAAAGAGCGCTTGTTGGACTTTGATAATTTCCTCGATGAGCGTGGCATTTACGATTTGTTCGTGAATTCAACCTGGTCGCAAGACTATCGTTTGGCGCAGGCTGAATACGATGGTGTGATGGATCAACTCGATAGCGAAATTCATCGCTTAGAGCAATTGTTGCCATTGTTTGACAGCGACAACAAAGATTCTGTGGTGCAGTGGGCGATTCGCAATGCGGGTAAACTAACGAAAGAAGAAGAATCGGTGTTGATGCACTTCAAAACATTGAGCACCAAGAAACCGTCAGAAGCAAAAGATGGAACGCGCTACATTCCTGATCCGGAAAGCATTTACAAAAATGTAAAAGTGTTGGATAAAACATCCGACGGCTTTTGGATGGATCTCGGCGGCGTGCGCGAATTTGTGCCGATCGTGCAAAAGCAACTCTTCAACAATCCGGATACGATTGAGAAAGAGTTGAAGAAATACGGAGACACGATCGAGAAAGAATTAGAGAAGTTAACCGCAGAACGCGACAGTTTGCGCGGCTTGCGCGATCAGTTGGTGGAATTCGGGTTTAATCAGCAGCTGTCGGACGTGTGGTTGCGTCGTGATGAAATCATGAAGTTTGAACCGGACGAGTCGTTGCAGATGCAGAAGGATGAATTCGATCAGGTGTTGGAACACTTCACCAATCCGAAGAACAACTTGCGCATGCAATACGATGAAGCCAAGAAGAACTGGGAAGATGCCTTGCAGAAACTTCGTGAGGCGGATGATATCATTGCGAATTCACAAGGAAGCTTGCAGGCGATCGACGGACAAATTCGCCAGTTGGATTTAACGCAGTTGCCGGAGAAAGAACGTGAAGCAAAAAATTTCCGTCAGGAGAAAAAGGCGCTCGAAGAGCGCTTTAAAGATTGGTTGGCGGATGTACAAACGTATCTGAAAGCATCGGAAGGAGAACAAAGCCAAGTGAAAGTAAACCAGGAAATTCGTGCTATTGAGAAGGAGCACGGCTCCAGCGCGAAGATGGTGTACAACGCCTTCTCTCAGCGTTTGCAGGAAATTTCACGTCGTCAAGGTTCATTGGAACAGCGCTTAATCGGATTGATGGAACAAATGCCATCGCTGGAAGGTCGTTATACCGAATCGTTGAAGAAGTACGAAGAAATCATCGGGCCGTTTAAGCCTGAAGAACTCACCGAACAAGTTGAAGAAAGTGTAGTAAACAAGGTGAAAGTAACCGTGATTACTACTCAGAAAGCTTACGAAACCAATTACGACGGAGTTCTATACGACGAGAAATTCCAGATTGAAGACGAGCGCTTGAAAGGCAATCACCGTTACGATTTCCAGACGTTGGCAGAAGTGATGTTGCCGAAGATTGTACAAAATCCGGATCGTATAGAAGAAGATTTGGCGGGCGATGTAGAAGAGCACTTGCGCATCATCAACCAAAAGATGAACGAAATCAACGATCACAAGTTGAAGATCATCAACGGCATCTTCTCCAAGATTGAAGAAGTGTACAGCGAATACCGCGATCGTATTGACGACATCCGAGAGTTCTTCCGTCAGAATAAAATTTCCGGCGGTCACTACGTAGAAATCAATTTCGATCCGTCCAAAGCATATCCTATCTCGTGGATTAGAAATTTGAACAAAGAAATCTCTGCAAAAGCGCAGAACGTGGGATTGTTCAAAATGTTTGAAACCGAAAATGAAGGAGCAGACGCTATTATTCTTCGCGCGTTCCAGGCACACAGTGATGGTAAGAATGTGAAGCCTGATATTCGTAAGTTGACAAATCCGAAATCGTACTTCGATTTGTCCATCAGCCTGAAAACGCCGAAAGGAGAAGATGCTCCGGGATCTAACGGACAGAACTATACCATGTTGGCCTTGTTGTGTATCGCACGTTTATCCATCATCGATACGGATAAATTGAGTCGTAAGGATCGCAAGGTGAAGCGCGGCGTACGTTTCATGGCCATCGATGAGGTGGCGGGATTGGGAGAGAACTTCGACATGTTGTATGAGTTGGCGAAGAACTACGACTATCAGATTCTCACCATGACGATTGATCCGATTGGGCGTTTCGAAGAAGGGAAGCAGAACATTTACACGCTTCGCAAGAACAATAATCCGGAATACCACAACGTGAATCCAACGCCGTTAGCGCAATTCAGCTACGACAAAATTGTAGAACGACTGGAGGATTACATCCATCAGTTGCAGGCGCAGAATTAATCAACAAAAAGAGCGGCGATAAGCCGCTCTTTTTGTTCGCCCAATCACGAGCCCAATTTTGTATTCGTATTGTTGGTCGTCAAAAAAATTCCGCTAATATCTGGCGTGAACCGATAATTGTTGATTGTAGTTTCCGAGTTAAAATGTGCCAGAACGCGCATTTTTTTTGGGGTTTGGAGTCACTTTAAATGAGCGCCCTCTCTTTTTGCGTTGCGATGCTGTTGTCAGCAATTAGCACAAAAAGCAGATTAGTCGATGCTCCTATTCGCATTGCTTCCCGGAAATTATTGCGACAAAATTGTGCCAGACTCCGCCGGCAAACTATAGCTTAAACGACAAGCCGAAGTTGATCATCGGGAACCATGAACCGTAACCGCCTTCCACAAATGCTCCGATGTTGGAGGTAAAGTAGTAGTTGGCTCCGGCATGAATCGCCCAACCGAATCCGCCTTTCAACGGTTCTTGTACATAGTTGTATTCACCGAACGGCGTGGCTTTGGTCATGTTCATTCCGAACGGAATAGCCACGTAAGGATCTAATTTCGGATGGCCCAATGGCACGTGGAACGCAGGACGCAATGCCAGTTGCGTAAATTTATGATCGTATCCGTAAGAGTTGGTTGGAACAGTAACGTCCTGAATAGTTACTTTTTCCTTATACATACCATACCACACGCCGATTCCCAAGAAATCGGTTACGCCATATTCCGCGCGGATGTTAATGGGAAAGCCCTTGTCGAATTCGTTCGTTCCGTAAATGGAATAATCGGATTTCGAATAATTCCCTTTTACTACAAATCCTGCTCCTGCAGAAGCCCCGATTTGTCCAGCTTTAAAGGCCACTTCTTTACCTCTTTTTTTCTTTTTACGACGCTTCTTCAGCGTTTCGGCATCGGCAGATCCAACTGCTACTATCAAGGCCATAAGGATCATTATTATCGAGCGAAAATTCATATGTGGAGCAATTTAATATTGAAAAAACACCCGCCAACTTTGCAGCAGGCGGGCGCGAGTAACGTAGTGACGATTAGTACATGTTAGAGTTCAACACGTCTGTTGGGTTGCCGTCGGTACCCATTTTGTAGATTACCGCTACAACCTGAAGATTTTCTTTGTTACGAACATCGTTAGGAATAGCAATAGTGAAGGTGTTGTCGATTTTAAATCCTTTTTCAGGATTAGCAGCAACAGAAACACCAAAAGCTTTTCCGTCCGCACACGCGCGCAAGATGTGGTCGAAAGGAACTTCGCCGGTCTGACCTGATTGCGTTTCCATGATGCCGTTTTCTACCATGTAAACAGCCAAGTTGTAATTACCGCTTACCTGTTCGAAGAACACAGTTTTAGTAGTAACTACGAAATTGTTGCCCTCTACTTTGTGTGCGATACCTACACCCGCCTTTGCAGTTGGGTTTGCAGTTAAAGCCTGAGTAATTTTTGGCTCCAAATAAGTTGGATACGTATCAGGACCTGCGTTAACAGCAGATGATGGAGTTCCGCTGAAACCGAAAAAATCAATTATGTCTTCCATTCCCGCAGGTTCTATATCCACGATGCCATCGTTCGGGTGCATTAACACTGCAGTGATCTGATGTTTGTATTCTTCCAGCAAACCGTGAATAGCCGGGTAGCCATATACGCCACAAGGATTGCACCAAGTTGCGGAATATTCGAACATTACCGGCTTGTACCGTGAAGAAACCGAAATTACCTCGCCGTCTGTTCCGGCAGAATCTTCTTTTTTACAGGAGCTGAAACCCGCAGCAATAGCGAATGCCGGGATTAAAAGAAGCGCTTTTTTCATGTTTATTTTGTTTTTGTGTTGAGTCATTATGATATAATAATATAGCAAGTTATAAAAAACGTTGCACATGTCACGATTTAGTCGAAAAAATTTTTATTTCGGAGTGTTTTGGTGTTTCCTTTGCAGCCCCAGTTAAGTAGGAGAAGCATGAAAGTTTCAAGTTGGCCATTTTTCGTTTTTGCGGGTTCGCTGATTCCGGTGTTTGTGTTGGCCGGCTTTATTCAAGGCCCAGTCAAAGGAGCGAAGAAACGCGTTGTGTTTCAAGATACGTTGGTTGCAGACACATGTTCGATCACCTTCAGCTTTATTGGCGACCTTATGTGTCACTCTCCGCAGTTTAATAATGCCCGTCAACCGAATGGATCTTATGATTTCACGCCGTCTTTTGCGGAAATAGCGCCACATCTCTCTTGGGCAGATTTTACCATTGGTAATTTAGAAACAACCTGCGCCGGAACGAAACGAGTTTATGGTGGTTATCCTGCATTCAATACCCCTGATGAATTTATAACCGCAATAAAGAATGCAGGAGTTGATTTTTTGGTTACGTCCAACAATCACTCTATGGATACCGGAGAAGAAGGCTTGTTGCGAACCATTGATGTGATCAAGAAAAACAATTTGGGGTATTGCGGCACTTACGACTCGCAACGTGATCGTGATTCGATTCGGGTATTGCGTAAAAACGGAATAGCCACAGCCGTTTTGAATTACACCTATGGCACCAACGGAGCATATCCGATCGAATCGCATAAATACATGCTGAATGTAGCAGACAGCGCATTGGTGACTTCTGACATCAAGCGTGCGCGGGAAATGGGTTGTGATATTATCATCGTGTTTTATCATTGGGGAGAAGAGAATAAAGCCGAGCCAACTGCTTATCAAAGAACAATGGCGA
>JBIJCF010000046.1:0-20141 GCA_044344795.1 Bacteroidia bacterium
AGCTGAGGCAACGAAGCGTAGTTTTTCAATCCCCTACGAGCACAGCGAGTTGGGGAGTAAACGTTCTTTAAAATTTTACTTTGTCATTAATGCCCACGTGGCGAAATTGGTAAACGTTGCGGTCTCAGAAGCCGTTGGAGTTTTTCCTTGGGAGTTCGAGTCTCCCCGTGGGCACTGAATAAAGCGAGAATACAGGATAGTTCCTACGTTCTCGCTTTTTTATTTTATAATACCGGTACATTTGCACTATGTCGTTGGATAAAACCATCACCATTCTCAATAAGCGCGCATCTTTCGAGTATGCTTTTCTCGAAAAGTATGTGGCCGGTATGGTACTATCCGGTACTGAAATTAAATCTATTCGTTTGGGGAAAGCCAATATCACGGATGGCTTTTGTGTTATTGAAAACGGCGAAATGATTGCCCGAAATATTCAGATTAACGAATACGATAAAGGCACTTACAATAATCATGAACCTAAGCAGGATCGGAAACTGTTACTGAAAAAATCAGAAATCCGGAAGCTGCAGAATAAACTCAAAGATCAGGGACTAACAATTATTCCGATCAAACTTTTTATCAGCGATAAAGGTTGGGCCAAGCTGGAAATAGCTCTGGCAAAAGGCAAAAAGCTTTACGATAAACGCGATGATATCAAGAAGCGCGATACAGAGCGAGAACTTCAACGAAAACTGAAATAAAAAAATCCCCTGTGTTGCCACAGGGGATTTTTTATTTTAGGTTAGTACCGATTAGAAGTGGAAATGGATAAGAATCGCTGCAGGAGCCATGCCGAATGCAGAGTTGTCTGTATCAATTCCGAAACTTGACATTTTACCGGTTTCAGTTGTAGTTGAAGTGGCAGTTGAGTTACCACTATCCCAAGATTCTTCTGTTTTAGAACCTGCGCCCTGAGATTGGAACGCTAATCCCCAGCCGAATTCGCCACCTATTGACAACTTAGGCAGTACGAAGTATTCAGCACCTACGAATCCACGAAGACCGAACATAATCATAGTGCCGCTTTTCGTTTCTGTTGTACGCGTAGGCTCTCCTGTAGGGTCAATCGTTCCAGTAAAATCTGTTGTAGAAGTTGGGGTCTGATTAGACGATGAAAAAGCGTTGCCGTATGTATAAGTGGTCTTACCACTTCCGAAACCTACCATTGCCATACCGCCCCAGTAACCTTGTAAGCGATTTTTACCACGACGCCATTCTAAACCGCCGCCTAAGCCGATAAAAGTTCCGCTTGACTTCATTTTATCCTCTGTATATACTTTTGGCGAAGCATTTGACGTGTCGTCTTCAACCGGATTTGTCATGGTAGTTGACCCGAATCCAATACGCAATGCTGCACGATAAGCCATAGTTTCAGATGTAAACTTTTTTCCCGTGATCATTGCATTGTTGTTGGTAAAGCCCCAAGCAGGTGCACCGTTGTTGGTGTTCCCATTCAACATGTTACCGAAGTATCCTAAGAATGGTGTTGCGTCAACGCCGATAGCGTAATCGCCGGTCTCTGGAGTAACCACAAGACCATTTTTGTTCGTGTACTGAGCAAATGCTGACGTAGCTCCGAAAGCAAGCGCTGCAACAAGTAATGTTGACTTTTTCATACTTTTTTGGTTTTGGTTTAACAAGTTAAATTTGGTTTTGAACCAGATCAAATTTCGGTTAACTTTATCCAATTCGTTATTAACAAACCACCTAGTTTCACACCGATAATTGTTAATAACCACGTTTATCTTTTCCATTCACGGTCGCCCAACATCGGCACAAAACGAAATATACCATGTTGTGATTCAAGCACTTGACTACCGGTGGTTTTCTCGATCAAGGTCATCATCTGCACATTTCCTTCTCCAACCGGAATTACCATTCTTCCTCCGGGTTTTAATTGATCAATTAACGCCTGAGGAATATAAGGAGCTCCGCACGTAACAATGATCTTATCAAAAGGAGCATAAACAGGCCATCCTTTATAACCGTCTCCGTAGGTACAATTAATATTATAACCCAATTGCTGCAAGAAGGGTTTCGTTTTATCGTACAAACTTTTCTGTCGTTCAATACTGAATACTTTCACTCCACATTCAGCCAACACACACGCTTGATATCCTGAACCGGTGCCCACTTCCAATACCTTATCCCCTTTTTTCAATTGCAATAATTGTGTTTGAAAAGCTACCGTGTATGGTTGCGAAATAGTTTGCCCCGAACCTATAGGAAATGCTACATCATCATAAGCCTGCTTTAAAAATGCATTGTCAGTAATAAACAAGTGCCTCGGTATTTTTCCAATTGCACTTAGAACGGACGGATCTGAAATACGCTTTTCTTTCATCACATCCACCAGTTTCTTACGCATTCCTTGGTGCAGATAGGTATCCTCTAATTTTCGTGTCAGCATAAATAGTTATGAATAACAACAAATGACTGTTGATATATTGCGAAGCTAAGCGATAGCATCTGATGTGCTCACAAATACTTTTGTAAGAAATCAAAAGCGCTATGTTGAAAATCGGAGTATTCGGAGCGGGTCACCTGGGTAAGATTCATTTGCGATTATTAAAAGAAATCCCTTCCTGGGATTTGGTAGGTTTCTACGATCCGAATCCGGAAACGGCAACACTGGTTGAACATGAGTTACAAATAAAGCGATTTGATTCCGCCGAAGAATTGATTGACGCCGTTGATGCCGTTGACATTGTTACGCCAACCCTGTATCATTACGACCTGGCAGCAAAAGCTATTCGTAAGTTCAAACACGTTTTCGTCGAGAAACCATTAACACATACTGTGGCTGAAGGGAAAGCATTGTTGCGACTGGCATCCGAAGCCGGCGTAAATGTGCAAGTGGGACACGTAGAGCGATTTAATCCTGCATTTTTGAATGCGCAGCAACAAATTGAACATCCGATGTTTATTGAAACACATCGGTTAGCGCAATTTAATCCGCGTGGTACAGACGTTTCTGTTGTATTGGATTTAATGATTCATGATATTGACATTGTGCTGAGTCTGATTCCTTATTCTATTAAAAGAATCAGCGCGAGTGGCGTTGCTATTGTCAGTGAAACACCGGATATCTGCAATGCTCGCCTTGAATTTGATAACGGTGCCGTGGCGAATCTAACTGCCAGTCGCATTTCTCTGAAAAACATGAGAAAGTCGCGTTTCTTTAAGCGTGATGCTTACATTTCAGTTGACTTTCTCGACAAAACGGTAAGTCTTGTACGCTTAAATCAGGTGGTTGGAGAACCCGACCCTATGGCCTTGTTGATTGATCTGGGCGAAAACAAAGGCAAAAAACAAATCTGGTTCGAAAGCCCTAAGGTTGAACCGGTTAACGCCATCAAAATGGAATTGGAAACTTTTGGTGCTTCTATTTCCAACAAAACGCGGCCCATTGTTCCCATTGAAGATGGTTTGAAGGCGTTAGAAGTTGCGCATTTAATTATTGAACAAGTCAACGCGAACGTTAATTTTGCCGGCGTTACACAATAATCGGCAGATTTGTTCGTTATACACACGCACACCTTATGAATCAGTTTCGTTTTTTCTCTATCGGGGGAATGGTTTTTCTTTTTTCCCTACTGCTATTCAGCAGGTGTTCATTGCTGAATCCTGATGAACCGATTCCGGCATACATCAAGATCGATCGCATCGATTTAACTGTTGCAGGCGGACAAGGTTCTGCTTCACATAAAATTACTGACGCGTGGGTATATGTAGATGGCCAACTTATAGGAGCCTTCGAATTGCCCTGCACTTTTCCTGTCATCGCAGCAGAAGGAAGTCACGACATTATCGTTCGGGCAGGGATTAAAATGAACGGCACTTCTACTACCCGCGCCATGTACCCGTTCTATCGTGGTTACGATGCCACTGTTACATTAACTCCGGGACAAGTCACTACTCTAAATCCTGTGGTTACGTATTTTTCAGGAACCAATTTCTTGTGGATTGAAGATTTCGAACAACCTGGGTTGAGTTTAACCGATGCTCCGGGATCTAACTTCCCAAACATTCTGCAAACTATTTCCGGTCCTCTTGCTTTTGAAAGTAAATCCGGTGCTATTCAATTGAATACCGACACTTTTAACATGCTTTTGTATAGCTCCATTCCGTATTTACTAAATGCCACCAGCCCTATTTATCTGGAACTGAATTATCGTAGCAATAATGCGTTTACGGTGGGTATTTATAACAACACCATATTATACGCACCTTGGGTTAATGTAAATCCGTCCGGAGAGTGGAATAAAGTGTATATCAACATCACGGATGCTATTACCAATATATCATCAGGCGGTAATTATCACATTTATTTCGCCATGCAAAAAGAGCCTTCAGTAACTGAACCTTTTCTATACTTAGACAACATTAAGTTACTGAAATAAATTGTTTTATGAATAAATATTTTCAAGTTCTTAAATATCTTGTCAGCGATGTGATTGCTGCAGGTTTGGCTTGGGTATTTTTCTATTCTTATCGAAAACAAACTATCGAGTCGGCCAAATTCGGAATCGAAATTCCGGTTGAATACGATCAGAAATTTTATATCAGTCTTGCGGCAATTATTCTATTCTGGTTATCGCTGTACGGACTTACCGGTACTTACAGAAATATTTATCGGAAATCCCGACTTAAGGAATTCGGACAAACCATTATCATCAGCATTGTAGGTGTTTTAGTCATTTTCTTCACCCTATTGCTGGATGATACGATTGTGGATTATAGAAGTTACTACAGTTCAATCCTTACCTTGTTTGGAGCTCATTTCTTGCTGACTGCCGCAGGTCGAATGATCTTGTCTACAGTTACGAACAGTAAAATCCGTAATCGTAAAATCGGATTCAACACCATTGTTATCGGAAGTAACGCCAACGCACTTAAATTATTTAATGAATTGGAAAGCCAGCCGAAGTCATGGGGTAACAAGTTTATTGGCTTTGTACATGTGGATGAACGAAACGGCTATTCGCATGAATTAGTATCACGCATTCCGCATTTAGGTGAAGTAGATCAACTAAAAGAAATTATCAAGAAACACAACGTTGAAGAAGTAATTATTGCCATCGAAACCTCAGAACACGATCGATTGAACGCGATTATTAATCTGATGGACGACCTAAAAGTTGTAATTAAGATCGTTCCTGACATGTATGATATTCTCTCCGGTCAGGTGAAAATGAGTTCGATTTTCGGAGCCCCGTTAATTGAAATTAACCGCGAGATTATGCCGGTATGGCAGCAGTCGATGAAGCGATTTATTGATATTGTTGCATCTCTCTTCGCATTGATCATTTTATCTCCGGTTTATCTGATCACTTCAATCATCGTAAAAACCACCTCAAAAGGGCCGATCTTTTACAGTCACGAACGTATCGGTTTACACGGAAAGCCTTTCATGATCCATAAATTTCGTTCCATGTTCACGGATGCGGAAAAAAACGGACCTGCCTTATCATCTAAAAATGATCCTCGCATTACGCCATTCGGTCGCTTTATGCGCAAGACGCGTTTGGATGAATTACCGCAATTTTACAACGTGCTGATCGGTGAAATGTCCCTGGTAGGACCTCGTCCGGAGCGACAGTTTTTTATTGATAAAATCACGCAACAGGCGCCGCATTATCGTCATTTGCACAAAGTAAAACCGGGCATTACATCTTGGGGGCAAGTAAAATACGGTTATGCCGAAAACGTAGAGCAAATGATCGAGCGCCTGAAATACGATCTTTTGTACATCGAAAACATGTCGTTGTATGTAGATTTTAAGATCCTAATTTATACGTTGCTGATTGTTGTTCAGGGACGCGGTAAATAATTCTTTCCCATCAAAGTACCTGTAATTCATTTTATCGCCATTCATTCGGTGTAAAACGTTATTTTTGGCATTCTCAAAAACGCACATTTGTAACTATGTCACAAGTTGAATTGATTATGCCCAAAATGGGCGAAAGTGTGAATGAAGCTACCATTATCAAATGGTTGAAAAACGAAGGCGACAAAATTGCCATGGACGAGCCTGTGTTGGAAATTGCAACGGACAAGGTGGACTCCGAAATCCCTTCTCCATTTGAAGGCTTTCTGGCGAAGAAATTATTCAACGAAGGTGACGTGGTTCAGGTTGGCAAATCTGTTGCATTAATCAGTACTGATGCTCCTACTGCCGGCACCGCTCCCGCTCCTGCAGCACCTGCTAAGACAGAAGCTAAAGTAGAAGTTGCTCCGGCGGTTCAACAGACCGCAGTGGTTACTGATCTTCCAAAATCAAGTGCCGGTGGCAAGTTCTTTTCTCCTCTGGTGCGTAACATCGCCAAACAGGAAGGAATTTCCGCACAAGAGTTGGAAAACATTTCCGGTTCCGGACTGCACGGCCGCGTAACTAAAAATGACATTCTTGGTTATTTACCAAACAAAGGGAAAGTTCCTTCGCCTGCAGTTAACAATGAGTCTACAAACACTCAAAATGGTTCAACTACTGCTCCTGCGGTTACAGAAACCGTTGCGGCTACTGCAATAAAACGTCCTGCCATTGCGGTAATGCCGGGCGATGAAATCATTGAAATGGATCGCATGCGCAAACTGATTGCCGAAAACATGGTACTCAGTAAGCAAATCTCTCCGCACGTCACATCTTACGTTGAAGCTGACGTTACCAATATGGTAATGTGGCGCGACAAAATGAAGAAGACATTTGAAAAACGTGAAGGTGAAAAGTTAACGTTCACACCGTTGATCATTGAGTGTATCATCAGAGCTATTAAAGATTTCCCGATGATCAATATCTCTGTTGACGGTACAAAAATCATCGTTCGTAAAAACATTAACATCGGCATGGCGGCCGCTTTACCTACAGGAAATTTGATTGTTCCTGTTATCAAAAATGCCGATCGTATGAATTTGCTAGGTTTGACAAAGGCAGTTAATGACTTGGCAAACAGGGCGCGGGCAAATAAATTGCAACCTGATGAAATTCAAGGTGGAACTTACACGTTAACTAACGTTGGAACGTTCGGAAATGTAATGGGAACACCTATCATTCCACAACCTCAAGTAGCCATCATGGCCGCAGGTGCTATTCGTAAGAAGCCTGCAGTTATTGAAACACCTGCAGGTGACACCATTGGCATTCGCAGCATGATGTTTTTATCGCATGCTTATGATCACCGTGTTGTTGATGGCGCACTTGGTGGACAATTCGTGCGTCGAGTTGCAGATTACTTGGAACAATGGGACATTAACCGCGAAATATAATAACTTGTCAACCCCAACATCAATGTTGGGGTTGTCTTTTTAACACTATTTTATTAGGTTTTCAAAATGCGATTACTAATTATTTTTTGTGCATTATCAATAACATTTGGTTTATATGGTGCAACACCTAAATCAGTGCGTCAGAAAATGATTAAAGCTGAACCTGCATTTGTTGGGGAAGATTATGGAACTGCATTAAAGTTGTATCTGGAAGCCTGGAAAGAAGATTCCACCAATTCTAATCTCGGTTATCGAATTGGAATTTGTTACATGAATATTCCGGGACATAAATTAAAAGCTGATCGCTTTTTGGCAGTTGGCGTTCAAAGCATTTCCGGTAAATACAAGGAAGGCAGCATGAAAGAACGTCATGCGCCAACACTGGTGTATTTCTACTACGGCAAATCTCAGCACCTCAATGGAAAATTTGCGGAAGCAGTGGTTTATTACGATCGTTTCCTGGCAGATGGTGGCGTTGAAGCGCAACCTTACGCGGAAGAAGTGGCTTTACTTAAATCTCAGTGCGGAAATGGATTAATTCTCGTTGCAAATCCGGTAAATATTACCGTGGAAAATTTGGGTGCTACTGTTAACACCCCTTTCCCGGACTATTCGCCGGTAATTTCTGCGGACGAACAAACTTTGATTTTCACATCTCGCCGCCCGGGTTCCACAGGAGGTCAACTGGATCCTCGCGATAACATGTACTTCGAAGATGTATATATCGCTCAAAAGACCGATAATGGCTGGGGCGATGCTAAACCTTTAACCCAAGTTAATACAGATGGACATGATGCTAACATTGGTTTATCTGCCGATGGTCAGCAGCTGTTGATTTATAAAGATGATGCCGGTGACGGAAATATTTATTTGTGTACGTTGATCGGGGAGAATTGGTCGGCTCCGCAAAAATTAACGGATAACGTTAATACAAAAGGTTGGGAACCAAGTGCAACGATTACTCCTGACGGGAATACTATGTATTTTACCAGCAACATGCCGGGTGGTGCAGGTGGTCGTGACATTTACAAATCAGTAAAACTTCCAAATGGCCAATGGTCAAAGCCAACTAATCTGGGTCCGAAAATCAATTCTAAATATGATGAGGATGCGCCCTTTATTCAGGCGGATGGAGTGACACTGTATTTCGCCTCTAATGGAGCGTTGTCCATGGGTGGATTTGATATCATGTTCAGTATATTAAATCCGGACAGCGGTTGGAGCAACCCTGTGAATATTGGTTATCCTGTGAATACTCCTGATGACGATGTGTTTTTCTCCCCAACGCCCGATAATAAACGCGCTTACTATTCTTCCTCTCAAATTCATGGCGGTTTGGGCGAAAAAGATATTTGCATTTTAACTTTTCCTGATAAAGAAGAATCTAAACTTACAGTTCTTACAGGTGAAATTACTTCCATCTATGGTGGCGTCCCTGAAGGGACAGTAATTACTGTTACAGATGTTGAAACAGGCGAAATTGTTGGTGTTTATACCCCAAATTCACAAACCGGAAAATATATAATCATCTTAACTCCGGGCGGTAATTACAACATTAGGTATGAAGCAGTTGATTACTTATACCAAAGCGATAATTTGAATATTGACGATTCTACTGCTTATCAGACAATCAGCCGAACTATTGAGTTGGAGCCCATAAAAGTTGGTCAAAAATTAGTGGTACGAAACATTTTCTTCGATTCAGGCAAATCAGAGTTAAAACCGGAATCGAAATTGGAATTGGATAAGTTGGTTAACCTGATGCAAAAGTTCCCCCAGTTGATTGTTGAAATCTCGGGACATACTAATGCTGCAGGTAATAAAGAATTTAACCAGAAACTGTCTGAGAAACGTGCGCAGTCAGTCGCACTGTATCTTATTGATAAAGGGATTGCTGCTAATAGGCTTCGAACGATCGGTTATGGAGATGAACGCCCAATAGCCAAAAACTACAACGAAAACGGCTCTCGAAATCATCAAGGAATGGCAATGAATCGTCGGTTCGAGTTGAAGGTTTTAAGTATTGACGGTAAGTTGAAAGATGTTGTGGAACCTATACTTGTCCCTGAACCATTGCATCTCCCAAAGAAATAATCTAGGAAAACAATTCAACCGTTTTTATAAAGTTGATGGAGGTTGTTATCAATTCATAAAATCACAGCAGAGTAAGTACTAGAAATTGCGCCGCGCTATAATAACTATACTAATCAATATCGGAAAATTTAGCCGACTTATAAACGATACCGAAAGGTATAATAGCAATTTATTTAAAAAAACAGAAATACGTCTGCGGTTTACATGCCACGAAAAACAAAAAAAATCTTTGTGGCATGAGGCTGAAGTTGTGTGTATCCTCAATTAATTGTTGATATGTGCTCGGCAAAATTGGCATAATTGCGGGTAAAACCTTATTTTTACCCGTCGAGTTAAAATTTGCCCTAAATTAAGTACTGACTTTGTGAAAAAAATAATTCTCCTCATTGGGTTAGCGGTTCATGTTTGTGTGTTGACAGCACAAACTCCTGCGCCCATTCCGGGGAATTACTTGGACAACTTTGTACAAGGAAATTTATTAATTGAAGAGAAGAATTGGCCAATGGCTTTTGCTTATTTCAATGAAGCATACAAAGTCGACTCCACCAATGCTAACATCAATTATAAAATGGGCGAATGTATTTTACATTCAACCAATAAAAAAGCAGCTCTTCCCTATTTGCGTAAAGCTTCCAAAAATATTGGCAAGAATTACGATCCTTACGAACCACGAATCAAAAAAGCTCCGGAAAATGCGTTGTACTTAGCAGCGCAGGCATATCACGTCAACTTTCAATTTGATAGTGCTTTAGTATACTTCGAAACATATCGTGCACTGGTTAGTCCGAAAGAAAAGGACTTGTTGCAAGAAGTTGATATGCGAATTAATTGGTGTAAAAACGCCACAGAATTTTTACGATCTCCATTACCTGTTGCCATTCGCAATATGGGCGATAGTATCAACAGCGTGTTTCCTGATTACAGCCCCGTTATTTCATTGGATGAAAATACCATTTTCTTTACCTCACGTAGATTTGGTGAACGAGCTATTAACGGACAGTATTACGAGGATATTCTTTTTTGCGAACGAAAGAGCGATGGCACTTGGAGCGCTGCTCGTCCTGTAAGCCCATACATCAGCACGGTAACTAACGAAGCGACCATCTCTGTTTCACCTGATGACCAAATGTTATTCATTTACAAAGACGATAATGGTGGTGATATTTTTGCCGCGACTCAGCGTGCAGGTGAATGGCAATATCCTGTTCCGCTTGGAGGTGATATTAATACGAAATACTGGGAAACACACGCAACTATTTCTGCCGATGGTAATACGTTGTATTTTGTCAGTGATCGTCCCGGTGGATTTGGAGGACGCGACATTTATCGTTGTGTTAAATTACCCAACGGAGCTTGGTCAAAAGCATTAAATCTTGGACCCGAAATTAATACGGCTTACAACGAAGATTCTCCATTCTTACATCCGGATCAGCGTACCTTGTTCTTTGCATCGGAAGGCCACAAGTCCATGGGCGGGTTTGATATTTTCTTCACATTTAAGAACGATTCGGGGCAATGGGCAGAACCAATAAATGTTGGATATCCGGTCAACACGCCGGACGATGACGTTTTCTACTCTACTTCTGCTGATGGCAAGCGCGCTTACTTTTCATCTTTCCGTGAAGATGGTGTTGGTGACAAGGATATTTATATCGCTGAATTAGAACAAGGAACTCCAACACTAGGTTTAAGCTTATTAAAAGGCCGAATTTATAATGTGGATGGATCTCCACTTAATCAGCAAATTGATATTATTGTATACAATACATTGGACGGTGAGCGTATTGGAGAATATCACCCAAATGTCAAAACAGGGGCATTCTCCGTTATTTTACCTAGCGGAGGAACTTATCAGATTAGTTATGTCGTTGATCAAAAAGAATTCACCAACGAAATAATTGAAGTACCTGAAAGTTCTTCTTTTGAAGTAATTGAGCGTGCTATTGACTTGAGGGATTTAGTTTTGGGACGTTTAGGTAGCGATGTTCCATTGGATAGTGCCCAAATTAAATCGGGGAAAGCTTTGCCCGGAGACTCTACAGTTGTCATTATAGATAAAACCAAGAAAGATTGGAAAGCGCAATTAACCGAAACAGAAGGATTAAGTTTTGGCATGTACTTCAAGTACAACATCAGTACCATCGATCCAAATGACGCGGACTTTAAAAAATTTATTGACAGCTGTGTGGCTTATATCAATAAGAACGGTTCTATCAGCTTCCGTTTAACTGCAGCTGCGTCACAGGTACCAACTCGTAAATTCCCTGATAATAAAGCGCTTGCGAAAGATCGTGCAGATAAGGTACAAGATATTGTAAATAAAGCGCTGCAAGCACGAGGCGTTAATATGTCCACGGTAAAATGGATTAAAGTTCAGTACTATATACTGGGACCTCAATATAAATCTGATTTCGAAAAGCGTAAAGAAATATACGAACGGTACCAATTCGTAAAGATTCGCGGTTACTAATCGCAATAAAAAACCTCGCTCCTGCGGGTTTTTTTTATTGCACAAAAGTGATTCAAACCTTATAAAAAGCTTATTTTTGATTGTTACCAACAATTTGGAACGAGATTTGAATCATGGAGTGAAAACAATAAACTTGTGAAAGCATTATACCTCGTATTATTTTATCTGATTTCTTCCGTGTGTTGGTGTCAAAAACCCGGCGCTCCTGATCCGGAATTAGCGGCAGAGCATTTCTCGCATGGTAACTACATGATGGCCCAGCCCATCTATATGCAGTTGATAAAGCAGGAGCCTAATAATTATTTATACAATTATCGTACTGGTATATGTTTATTAAAAATAAATACTCCGAAAAAAAAGGAAGCTATCCCGTATTTTGAATTTTGTACAAAACAACCAAAATTTGATCAAGATGTATGGCTGTATCTTGGTCGTGCGTACCATATTGCTATGCGCTTGGATGATGCCATTAAATCTTATGAAAACTATAAGACTAAGGGAACTAAAGAGGGGATAATAGAAGCTGATTTAGGTATTCAACAATGTAAAAACGCGAAGCTTCTCGTAAAATATCCCCTTAACGTAACGTTCACGCCTCTGGGTAAAGAGGTGAATTCTGAATTCCCCGACTATCACCCATATGTTACGCAAAATGAACAAACGTTAGTTTTTACTTCAAGAAGAAAAGGGAATGTCGGTGCAGTCCAAGTTGAAGTCGACGGTTATTATCCAAGCGATATCTGGTATTCTAAATCTTCAAACGGAGTCTTTCAAAAAGCCAAATCAGCGGGACCTGCGGTCAATGGTAACTTCGATGAGATCTGTGTAGGTCTCTCTGCCGATGGAAATTGGATGAGTGTTTATGTGGATGACATAAAATCGGCCGGAGATATTTACTTTTCCAACTACAATCGCTCCTGGCAAAAACCGGTTAAACCTGAAGGTATTAATGACAATGTGAATGATGGTTTCGAGTCTGCCGGATGTTTATCTCCCGATGGTCTTACTTATTATTTTGCGAGCAGACGAGACGGATCGCTTGGCGGACGCGACTTATATATTGCACGAAAACTGCCCAATGGAAAATGGTCAAAGGCTCAGAATATGGGTACAGTTCTGAATACACAACATGATGAAGATTTCCCGTATATGGCGCCAGATGGCAAAACCTTGTACTTCTCATCGCAAGGCCATAACAGTATGGGCGGATTTGATTTATTCATGTCAACTTTTAATGAAGAAGACGGCACTTGGTCTATACCGCGAAATATTGGATATCCGCTTAATACTGCAGACGATGATATGTCTATCTGTTTTACTGAAGCAAATCGGGTTGCTTATATCGCCAGTGCGCGTGAAGGAGGCCAAGGTGATCTGGATATTTGGCGTGTGGTATTCAACGAGGTTCAGCAGTCTACGTTTACCACGATTACCGGTAAGATAACTCTACCGGATAATTCGGTGAATATGAGTGATGTTTCAATTGCATTGAGCAGTGTAGCAACAAACGAAAGAGTCGGCAGTTACAAGCCGAATTCTGCTTCGGGAAATTATGTAATTGCCCTTCCTCCTGGAAAGTATATCATGACTATAGATGCGCCAGGGTGTAAACCGCTAATCGAAACATTGATTGTTTTTGATATTGGTCCGCAAGGCTTGATGAGTAAGGACATCGTGTTATTAAAGTAGTACCTTCACTTTGGGAATAAAAATGATCATTCCCACAATCAAGGCAGATACTACACTCAGCAAAAATGGACCCACAGCTATATCTTTAATTATTCCTGCATTGGCATCTTGCACCTGATTAATAAGATTCATCAGGTGTTAAGTTGCTGTATTGATCGCTTCTGCGCACAACACAAATCCGGCTGATACCACAATAAACATCCGTTCAATTCTACTCAGTTGAAAATAAGTTCCGGACGCAATTACCAATAGAAGTATACATAAATGCACCATTGCATGGCGTTCCAATTGAAATAAGAACTTGATTCCATTCATAGCAGAGCCAAAACTTTTCATTACTCGCGTTATAATTTCATTGTATTTTAAAGCGTCAATTTAAATTGGCACTAAAATCACTTTTATGAATTTATACGAAAAATACACGTACCATTTAAAACGCGTAGCAGATATCAGCTACGCCGCGGCTGTATTGAATTGGGATCAGGAAACCTACATGCCCGAAAATGGTGCGGAGCAGCGAGCATCACAATTGTCAACGTTATCTGGAATTGCGCATGAGCTCTTCACCTCAAATGAATTTGGAAATGTATTGAAGCAACTCATTGTTGATACATCTTTGGATGAAATTCAACGAAGAAATGTCATTCAAACCAAGCGTGCATACGATCGATCTACCAAGCTTTCGAAAGAACATGTTGAAGAATTAGCTTTGGCTATTTCACAGGCGTTCCAAGCATGGCAAACTGCTAAAACAAGTAACCACTTTGATGTATTCGTACCACATTTGAAACGCTTGGTTGATTTGAAACGAAAAGAATGCGAATGGATTGGATATGATGAACATCCATACGATGCGATGTTGGATGAATACGAACCCGGCTTAACCGTAAAACAGTTGGATCAATTGTTTGAAGACGTTCGTCGTGATCTTGTTCCGTATGTGCAACAACTAACGAACCGTACCGTACCGGAAATTAAATGGATGAATAATAATTATCCGAAGGATGCGCAGTGGCAATTAAGTATTGACATTCTACATAAAATCGGTTTTGATTTTAATTCAGGGAGACAAGACATTTCAATGCATCCGTTCACAATTAATTTCGGTGCGCAAGATGTACGTGTCACGACAAAAATTGATGAAAATGATTTAGCAGATTGCCTCACAGGAACCATACACGAAGGCGGACACGCATTATACGAACAAGGCCTGAAACCTGACGCTTACGGAACTCCGGAAGGAGAAGCAACTTCATTAGGTATTCACGAATCGCAATCGCGTTTATGGGAAAATCAGGTTGGGCGAAGCGAAGCTTTTTGGAAAGCACTGCTGCCCGATGTTCTGAAACGTCTTGGTGAGCATGCCAACGGAATAACTCCCGAAGATTTTGCACGCGAACTTAACATTGTTCAACCATCTCTGATTCGTATTAGCGCAGATGAACTGACGTATCATTTTCACATCATGGTGCGCTACGAAATAGAAAAACAGTTATTTGAAGGAAAACTTGATGTTGCTGATATTCCTGCAAAATGGAACACTGCCTATAAAAGTTATTTGAATATTGACGTTCCTGATGATGCGAGAGGATGCTTGCAAGATGTTCACTGGTCGCACGGAAGTTTCGGCTATTTCCCAACTTACTCGATCGGTAGTTTTTACGCGGCTCAGTTTTATCACCGGGCTCAACAACAGATTCCTGATTTGGAAGAGCAAATTGTCAACGGGAATTTCACCCCATTGCTGAAGTGGCTGCGTGAAAATATTCATCAACACGGTAAACTCTATTCAGCCGATGAGCTATGCCAACGAATTACAGGCGAATCTCTTAGCTTTTCATATTTCATGAATTATGCGAAACACAAATACGACCAATTGTACCGGCAATAATGTAACTTGTTAAGCCAAATCAAGCACGCTATAGTTTGGCACAATACTCGCAATTATTCCTGATTAAAAAGAATATGAAAACGTTTACACTACTATCCGCTGTTATCCTTCTATGGTTATCGTCTTGCCACGGCAGCAGGAATCAAACCTCATCAAGCAGTAAGACAACATCTACAACAACCGTGAGCGACAATACAACGACCACTACAACGACCTCCACTACTCAAACCACAACAGTTACTCAATCGGGCGGTGTTACCGGTAATGGAGGAGTTGTTGTGAATGTTCCGGTAAATGTCCCTGCAGATACATCTAACATACGTCCGTTGGTAGTTTCTTTCATTAGCAAGGGCGGTGGAATTGACTTGGTCACGTTAGAGGCATTTGAACAATGGTTAGCCTCTCATCCCTCAAAACCTCAGTATGAAAAGACCCATTGGGGCCGCGAAGGTGAAACCAACCTGTGTTTCCGTTTATCCGAGTTTTCAACAGTTTCACGGGCGAAATTTGTCGCCGACGTTCGTACTTATTTGGCAGACAAAGAGTTAGTGCTGATACAGGAAAACGCGGTCTGTTCAAAGCGGTAGTGCAATCTGCGGTACATCGTGGTTAAGAAATCTGTACCTTTGCCTATCATTTTTCAACATTTCTTAACCCGACAGCCGGGCTAAATCCGGAGTCGTAACAAAGACCAAAAAGATGAACGAATTTGGGTTGAAAGGCAAGAATTCTAGTATTGCCTCTCTGGGTCTCGGAAAAGTTTCCGCAGCCTATTGGAATCTCTCTCCGGCAGAATTAGTAGAAGAAACGCTCGATCGCGGAGAAGGTGTATTAACAGATAACGGCGCTTTAGCCATCGATACCGGAGAATTTACCGGTCGTTCTCCTAAAGATAAGTTTATTGTAATGGACGACGTCACAAAAGACGTAATCTGGTGGGGCGACGTGAACATCAAATTTGATGCGGCTAAGTTTGAAACGTTATACAACCGTATGACAGCTTACTTGACCGGGAAAGAAGTATACGTGCGTGATGCTTTTGCTTGTGCAGATCCGCGTTACCGTCTGAACATTCGTGTGGTTACCGAGTTCCCGTGGTCCAATCTTTTCGCGAACAACTTATTCTTGCGTCCTACTTCAGACGAAATCCGTGATTTTGATCCGGATTGGCATATTGTGTGTGCACCGGGCTTTATGGCAAATCCTGAAATCGATGGAACGCGTCAGCACAATTTTGCGGTGCTGAACATGACCAAAAAGATGATCATCATCGGAGGAACCGGTTATACAGGAGAAATCAAGAAAGGTATTTTCACCTTGCTGAATTACATCTTGCCTCACGAAAAAAATGTCTTGTCCATGCACTGCTCGGCTAATCAGGGCAAAAATGGCGATACTGCTATTTTCTTCGGTTTGTCGGGTACAGGCAAAACAACATTATCTGCCGATCCTGAGCGCATGCTGATTGGTGATGATGAGCACGGTTGGGCAGATGACAGCGTATTCAACTTCGAAGGCGGTTGTTATGCAAAATGTATTGACTTAACGAAAGAAAAAGAACCTCAAATTTGGGATGCCATCAAATTTGGAGCATTAGTTGAAAATATTGATTTCATTGACGGAACCCGTACGGTTGATTACACATCAACTTCTAAAACTGAAAATACACGCGTTGCCTATCCGATCAATCACATCAACAACGCATTGGAACCTTCAATCGGTAAAGCACCTAAGAATATTTTCTTCCTCACTGCTGATGCGTTTGGAGTGATTCCTCCTATTTCCAAATTAACTGTTGAGCAAGCGATGTATCACTTTATCAGTGGTTATACAGCGAAAGTTGCCGGAACAGAAGTTGGAATCACTGAACCACAAACTACATTCTCTGCTTGTTTTGGAAAGGCTTTCTTGCCTTTGCATCCGGGTAAATACGCGGAATTGCTGGGTAAAAAATTAAAGTCGAACCCTGACGTCAACGTTTGGTTAGTAAATACGGGCTGGACAGGTGGTGCTTACGGCGTTGGTAGTCGTATTAAGCTTTCTTATACTCGCGCGCTGATTACTGCGGCATTAGAAGGTAAACTGGACAACGTGGAATATGGTCAAACTCCGTACTTCCGTTTGCGTTTCCCTACTTCATGTCCGGGTGTGCCTGCAGAAATTCTGGAACCACGCAATACTTGGGCTGATAAAGCTGCATTTGAAGCTACTGCTCAAAAATTAGCAGGATCTTTCGTTAAGAATTTCGAGCAATATGCTTCAGGAGTTAGTGCGGACATTTTAGCTGCGGCTCCTGTTGTTGAAGCAGTGAATGCATAACACATAACTTTGATTAGAGCCTCCTTCGGGAGGCTTTTTTTATGCGTGACATTATGAAACAACTCGTGATGCTTTTGGGGCTAATAATAGCTTTGTTTGCGGGATGCACTACCTACGACAGCGCAGAAGTGTATCATAAAAACTTTCGTCCCGGATCGCATGACTTACTACAAGTAGAAGGATTTTATACGGACACATTACGTAAATCTGCAAATACAGGAGCACATTTGGCAACATTGGAGGTAAAACCCATGTTTTTGTACCCTGATGGAAGCACTTGGAGTGCGAATAATTATGTGCAAACCGGTTTGTTTCAGCCCGGCAATTATAAGAATCCTCAGGACTATTCATGGGGCAACTACAAGATCAAAGGTGATACTATTTTAATCGAACGGTTTACGTTAAATCCTAATTCCGGAGCATACGAACGTATTATCCTGCGCGGAATTATGGTGTTAAATGGTATTAAGATTATCGGGCGCAGAGAACGCAAGATGCCGGAGGTTGCAGTGAATTATGACATGGTATTTATGCCGTTCGCTTCTAAACCCGATCCGGTCGGCAACTGGACCAGAACTAAAAAGAAATACAATAAATAAGGTTGCTCTTCGCTTTATTGAAGTAGTCATTAACTTTGAATTATGAATCGCATGTTTAATTGGTGTTTTGGTTTTACGCTGTTACTGACAGCGTGCGGGACGGAACACAATACACCTCAAGCAGATAGTGTTACAAAAACAATCGTAACTGCAACCGGAGACACCATTCAGATTCAACAAAACGGCGATACCATATTGCGCTACACCAAAACTCAAAAAGATTGTTCCATACTACAACGTCGACTTCCGGCCGATACAGCGTCCCTATCATTTGGGGAAGATATACGCCAACTGTACGGTTGCGGTGTGGACAGTTTCGATCTGGTTTATGTGGTTCCTAATTTATTACCTGGATTTGCAGGCGAGCAATATATTGCAGGAAACGCAACGGCCACTTACGGAGATTTCATTAAGCATCTCAATGAATTTAAACTCACCGAAGCATACGCACAGTTGCACGTTCAGGTTAGTACGTTGGACAGCTTAAGGTCTGTGTCGTTTAATGCATTACAACTTCCAAACATGAAACCCACTTTTGGACGTTTAGGTATGACGGAACCTGAGTGGCAGCAATTTTCCGGTTTTGCACGCACCTACCCGGTTCCACAACACGGCGTATTTACTTGGGGCGATATGCTGAATGCATTTGAAACGTACAGTGCCGAATATCAACAACGTCAACGAAAACAATGAAATACGTTTACTTTTTAGCAATCACTTTTCTTACAGTTTTCACTTCGTGTAGCAACGATAACCCGGATAAGAAAGGGCAAGACAGCACCGTGCAGGTAAGCGGCTTTGTAGGTAAAGTTCGTTTATTGAAAAGCGCAGGATTACTAGCGCAATTCGATTCGGTTCAAGTGGATTCACTGGCAGCTATTTATGAAAAACAAAAAGTGAACGGATTGGCAGATTTGCTGAAACTGGCAGGCGACTTGACTGTAATTGATGCTACAATTCGCAATAATGATATTCGGGAAACTTATAAAATTATTTGCGATAGTATCTCTAAACTGTTACCTTCCGTACAGTTATCTGCGACCGAAGCAGCTTACTTGCCTGAAGAACCTGGCGGCAAAGATACCGGATGGGTGAAGTTGTCGTTACGCTTGGACAGTGTGAACTACACCCGTAAAATGTATTATTTCGACAATTGGCCAATTGACAATTTTGTGTATCGAATTTTCAATTCACGTCTCACTGATAAAAATGCTACGGAACGCCTTTATCTAGTAGACTTTGAACTTGAAAAAGTGGACACAACTTCGGAGCGTGACTTTTTAGGTTCTTTAGATGTAACACGATTCGGATTATTAAAATTAAACCGTGAACAAGCTGATAAACTGGGCTGGATTGAAGATCTATTTGGTGTTGAAGCGGAAAACGAATTTACGATGTGGTCGACAGATGCAACGTTAGCCTACATCAATAAGTTCGAAAATTCAGGATTGATTGGCGCCTCAGATAAGAAATGGTTTTCCTTACGAAAAGATGAAATATTGATGTCTTCCCTCTACAGCGATGAAGACTTCTTTGATTACATGGATACTATGTTTGTGAGTTTGAATTTCGATACGATCATTGATTTCAACCCGTATGAAGAACTATTAATAAGCTTGGCAGCAATTTCGAGGGAAAAATTTGTACCCGGCGATATAATAGATGAAGCTTCATCCAATCCGGAGATGCACTTTTTGCGTTTTAATATCAAAGCAAAAAACTATCAGTATCAGATGCGCAGGAAGAATGGCTTGCACGATCCCAACATTATTGATATAGCAAATCAGGCATTAGAGGAAAATAATATTTCCGG
>JBIJCF010000017.1:0-55583 GCA_044344795.1 Bacteroidia bacterium
AATGCCGATGACATTGCCAAAGGAATTGTAAAATGGTTAGTAGATGTGTATGATGAAACGGGAGAAACTGTTGCTATTGCAACTATCCTAACCATGGTTAAAAAACGTAATCAGGAATAATATGAGCCACAGCATAAGTACGTTGCGTGACATGATGGATGCAACACGAAAAATTGCGAACAGTTACATTAAGAAATTAGAAGGCAAAGATGTTCGTCAATCTTTTGAAGTAACCGGCATTCAGCTCAACTCTGCCTATTGGCTTGTTGGTCACATGGCTTGGGCACAAAACAACCTCATCATTCGTTCGTTTGGAGGACCGAATCCTGAAGTGAAATGGCTGAAACATTTCGGTATGGGAAAGACGCATCAGGAGTCGTTGGACAATGGACCATCCTGGGAAGAACTTGTCGAAGGATTTCACAAAGTTCATGAAGTTGCAATGAATCATTTGAGCACGTTAAATGACGCAACGCTGGATGAAGAAAATTTAATCAACTGGGAAGTACCCGGTTTAGCATCGAAGTCAAAAGGCGCAACGTTGATTCATCACATTCGTCACGAAGGTATGCACGTGGGCCACTTAGGCTGGATTGCCAAATTACATGGCATTCGCGGAATTTAAAGTTTAGTATTGCTCGTTATCATTGGGGAAATCACGACTTTTTACATCCGTGATGTACTGCCCGACTGCGCCATTGATAACTTCATATAGATTCAGGTAACGACGTAAAAAACGCGGGCTGAATTCTTTGGTTAATCCTACCATATCGTGGAATACCAGCACTTGTCCGTCCACGCCGTTTCCTGCACCAATTCCTATTACCGGAATTTGCACAGCCTCCGCAACTTGCTTGGCCAATTTTGCAGGAATTTTTTCTAAGACGATAGCGAAACATCCGGCATCTTCTAAAATTTTTGCGTCCTCCAAAAGTCGTTGTGCTTCCGCTTCTTCTTTAGCCCGAACAGTATAAGTTCCGAATTTATAAATCGATTGCGGCGTAAGTCCAAGATGTCCCATTACCGGAATTCCTGCGGTGAGAATACGCTGAATGCTTTCTGCCACTTCTCTTCCACCCTCTAATTTCACAGCGTGTGCACCGGATTCTTTCATGATTCGAATTGCAGAATTCAGCGCTTCTTTTGAATTGCCTTGATAGGAACCAAAAGGTAAATCAACAATAATCAGTGCACGATCAACAGCGCGTACCACACTTGATGCGTGATAGATCATTTGATCCAACGTAATGGGCAAAGTTGTTTCATGTCCGGCCATCACGTTCGATGCCGAATCACCAACAAGAATAACATCAACACCTGCAGCGTCTACGATCTTCGCCATGGTATAATCATAGGCGGTTAACATCGCTATTTTTTCCCCACTGCGCTTCATTTCCAAAAGCACATGTGTCGTCACCTTCTTAAATTCTTTCTTGTGTACAGACATAATAATAAATGCTAGAAAACAAAGCTACCTGAAAAAATTAAGATTTAAACCGGCCCCACTCTGTGCGCTCAAATCCTATATACCAGCCGTCTTCCCTTAATTCCAAAGGAAACGTTCGCATAACGCCGCCCTGCGTGAGTGCTCGTCCGGTTTTCAAATCAAATGCAAATCGATGTAAAGGACAAACGATCGCTTTCCCGTCTGCGGTGCATTTGCCTCTCGACAATTCAAATCCGTTATGAGGACAACGATCTTCGAATGCATAAATGCCTTCATCATTGCGAACGACAGCAACTTTTTTCCCTCCGATATATATTGTAACGGGTTCGATCGTAAACTCTTGCGTTTCACGCGGAGCCAGAAAAATCCATTGAATAACCGTTCGAAACATTGATCACCAATAAGGATTAAAAATCCTGTTATTCAGCAGCAATGCATCCTCAGAACACGCAGGATCATCAGTGATATAGTGATCAACGAGAATATCACGAATCATCGGCTCTCCCGTTGCTTCAGCATTTACATTGTTACGGATATATTGCACCTTCAATTCTACTCCTTTTTGCGGATGATACAATGGGAACAATGCCTGGTCAAAATTATCAGCTGCTACTAAAACATTATTCACCGCAATCAAACGATCTCCTCGTTTCAATCCAAGTACATTATTTGTGTCTACCATGTTCACAAAAAATGCGTCTGCTTTATTATCGTAATAAACACCTGTACGCCCAAACGTTAACACCGTATTTAGGCCGGAAGGTGAATATGCCCAACCTATTTTGCTCAACATCTTAATCAACGGAAAAGACCTGTTGTTCACAACCAAGTCTTTTGCAAGGTTGGCAACTTCGGTTCCTGCGAATCGAGTGATGTACCGCATCAAGGAATCGGGATAATAGGTCTCCAACGAGTCGTTCAAATACGCGACAAACTCGCGAAGACCATTTTTACCACCCGATCTTTCGGTCATTTCAATATCCAGTAACAAGCATGCTATCGTTGCTTTGGCCCGCACTTGCTCCCGCATTATCGGTTGTTCCAAATAACCGGAAACTTTTCTTCGATCACTGAGTACAACAGCACTTGCTTTCTGCGACAAACGAATTTTAGCACTAACAACATCCATGAATTCCGATTGGTTGACGAGCGAATCTCGTATGTCTGCTAACCAACTGAAGTACGATTTTGTACCTTCAGAAAACCACCATGCAGAAGAAACTTGAGGCTGCAGATAATTACCTGTAGCGCATGATTTATAACAATCCAGTGGAGCCCATGCACGCAACATATCACCGAAAGTTTCCTGTTGCAATATCTCCATAAAAGCGTCTTCATCCTGCAACTCCGAAAAAAAATAAATAGCACCTGAACGCGATGCATTACCTCTATAATTTCCGAAACGTTTCAATGGACTATCAGCAGAAGCAAAATAAAATATCATTTTATAAACCGGTAAATCCCCAAGAGACATAAAACGCGTCACAGCATTGATTTCAGCTGCAACTAATCTTCGCACATGGCGCGCTGTTATTGCCCCACTTTCCGAGTACACAGCCAATTGAATGTATGTATTACCGGCCATAAAACCAATAGTATCGGCAGCGCAGACCATAACCGGATTTGACAACATTTCGTCATATGAATTCGCAGTAAATTCACTTTTCATAGCAGTTGTTACAACAGGCAGCATTGCAGTCTGTGGTTGCAATCCAGCCGGATGATGAATAGTGAGCCGATACGGGATTTTACTGAAACCTTCAATATAACCGTAGATAAATGCGTGGTTCAGCAAGAAGTTCTTACCCGCTTCAAAATTTGTACCAACGGATTGGATTATAAACACGTTCTTATTTTTATCTGCGAGTGTATCATCCCAAGTATCATCTACATAGTACTCAATTTTACGCAATGTCGCACCGCTTCTCAATTTCATCTGCACGGTATTTTTACCTTTTTTCTTTACCTTGAGAGGATAACCTCGATCATCAAGCGCATAAAACCGGTGTACGAATCGCAATGCATTTACCTTTCCGCTGATGCTAGGTAAATAATCAGGAAGAACATAATTGATCACTCGAGACTGAACCGCCGGCGTCAGAATAGTTACGGTAACACGGTCTTTATCTGTAGTTACATTTTGTAAATCCAAAGAAACGTGAAATTCACCTCCGTGTCCTGCTAAAGCTTGAACAGAAAGTAAACTTAGTACCAATATGTACAAAACATTGAAGATGATTTTTTTTATTGTCATCGGATCGATGAAATTACACAAATTGTATAAACAAGAAAGGCAAGTAGACTTGTCAAACACATTCAGAAACACGAAATAAAGAAAAATCTGGTGCCACTTAAAATTACAACTTCATTCTCAATACATGGAAATACATCAGCGTAATGCAATAATTCAAAATATATTTTATCGATTCTTTAGGTAATTGATAAGATTCTGTTCTATTCGTTGTTCTATATTATCAGCAGTTGTTCTATTAAACGTGCACCCGGTTACTTTTTCAAATAATTCAATGTACCGCCGCGTAACCAAATTCACAAAATCATCCGTCATTATAGGAACGGATTGTCCTTCTTTACCCATAAAGCCATTTTCAATCAACCACTGTCGCACGAATTCCTTACTCAACTGACGCTGCGCTTCACCACGCTCCTGACGTTCTTCGTAACCATCAGCATAAAAATAACGGGACGAATCCGGCGTGTGAATTTCATCCATCAAATAAATCGTTCCGTTCGCTTTACCGAATTCATACTTGGTATCCACCAGAATCAATCCACGTTCACGTGCCATTTCCTGACCACGTGTGTATAAAGCACGTGTGTACTTTTCTAACTGCTCATAATCTTTAAGACTCACAATACCACGATTAATAATTTCCTCTTTGGAAATATCTTCATCATGTCCTACTGCAGCTTTAGTTGTTGGTGTAATAATCGGTTCCGGGAATGCATCACTTTCGCGCAATCCGTCCGGCATGCGTACACCACAAATTAACCGTTCCCCGGATTGATATGTGCGCCAAGCATGTCCGCTCAAGTATCCGCGTATTACCATTTCAACTTTTAATGGTTCACACTTAATTCCGACAGTGACATTCGGATCCGGAACCGCCAACACCCAATTCGGAACGATATCAGCTGTTGCTTTTAAAAAATGTGCTGCTACCTGATTCAATACTTGTCCTTTGAAAGGAATGCCACGCGGCAAAACAACGTCGAATGCCGAAATACGGTCAGACGCCACCATCACCAATAATTCATCATTGATCGTGTACACATCGCGCACCTTACCTTTATAAAATGCGGTCTGTCCCGGTAAATTGAAATGTGTTCCTGTTAATGCGCTCATGTTATTTTTTTAAAGTATCGTAAATTTCAATGATTCGTTTTACCAATCGGTGACGGATAACATCGCGATTATCCAGATACACAAATTCAATTCCTTCCGTTCCCGGCAATACTTTAATCGCCTGCAACAATCCACTGGGTTGGTTTCTCGGTAGATCAACCTGCGTAACATCGCCGGTGATGACAAATTTGGCCGTCGGTCCCATTCGGGTGAGAAACATTTTTAACTGACTCTCTGTTGCATTTTGTGCTTCGTCAAGAATTACAAAAGCGTTATCCAATGTGCGACCACGCATAAATGCCAATGGTGCAATTTGAATTACGTTATTTTCGATATAATTCCGCAACTTCTCACCGGGAATCATTTCGTATAACGCATCATACAACGGTTGCAGATAAGGATCCAGCTTCTCTTTTAGGTCTCCGGGCAAAAAACCTAAATTTTCTCCGGCCTCTACAGCAGGACGAGTTAATATAATCTTTCGCACTTCACGATTTCTTAGAGCACGCACTGCTAATGCAACTGCTGTGTATGTTTTTCCGGTTCCTGCAGGTCCGATAGCAAAAACCATATCATTTTTCTCGCAAGCTTCCACCAATCGATGTTGCCCCGGAGTTCTGGCTTTAACGATCAAGCCATTATTTCCAAAAACCAATGCATCTGTACTTGCAGCCGTGGTATCGCCTCCTGCGCCAACGCCCATTACATGTTCAATATTGGCTTCGGTGAGTGTTCCATACTTTTCAAAGTGTGCAATGAATGCTGCTATGGCAGTCTCAAATCGTTTAATTTCTTCATCATCGCCAACTACTTTAATTTGATCGCCGCGACCCACTATTTTCAACTTTCCGAAATACGATTTGATCTTTTGCAACTTGACATCGTTAACGCCGTAAATCACAATTGGATCAACTCCTGAAATTATTACCTGTTTTTCTGCCAATGTAAAGTTGTGTTTAAAGTGTCTTATAAACATTCGCATTTTCAAAACATCAGGAGTCCTGAAACGGCGAATATGGTGTATTCCGATAATTTTGTCACAAAATAAACGGATTTTAGCAATCTGTAAGTTTTCGGAACATGGGAAAAATCATCACGCTTACTACCGACCTCGGCCTTCGTGACCCTTACGTTCCCGCTACCAAAGGATTTATACTGCGTCACCTTCCAGATGTTCAGATGATAGATCTTTCCCACACCGTAAAACCATTTGACGTTGCGCAAGCCGCGTGGATGGTGCGTTATGCACATCGAGAATTTCCGGATAACACGGTACATCTCATTACGGTTGGGGGTACAGTTTCCAGGAAGTTTAACCATGTTATGGTACGTTATCACAACCAATGGATGATCGGTTGCGATAATGGAATTTTTTCATTGATCACCGAAGAAGAGCCCGAACTCATCATTGAATTGTGCAAAGGAGGAGAAGAACCCGGTCCGCTTACGCTCAAAGATGTATACGCTGCAGCTGCAGTGCGACTGCTGTCGGGTACAGCTCCAACAGAACTTGGACCTCGGGCTGAGCGTATTCAGCAGCTATTGCGACCAATTCATCCTCCGGAATCGGATACATTAAAAGGTTCTGTGGCTTATATCGACAGTTACGGCAATGTCATTACCGATATTTCCAGTGAACAATTTACGCGCTTTGGAAAGAACTTACCTTTTAGCATCGAGTTGTTTGGCGATGAAATTACGACCGTGAGTAAAAATTATTTCGATGTTGCTGAAGGAGAAAAACTCGCATTTTTTAATTCTGCCGGATATCTAGAGATCGCCATAAATAAAGGTTCTGCCAGCGCTTTATTGAATATTAAAAGTTCTTTTGTCGTACGAATCCGATTTCAGGGATTATGATTACTCGAATAGTGCGCATGGAATTTCATCCTTATCGTGTGGATGATTTCCTGAAAGTATTTGAAGCAAATAAAAATCAAATTGCCGGTTACCCCGGATGTTTGCGACTTGAACTACATCGCAGTATTCACGAACCGAACATTTTATATACCATCAGCAGATGGATTTCGGAAGACGCATTAAACGATTATCGTTCCGGTGAACTATTTCTGAGCACTTGGAAACAAACGAAAATTCACTTTGCGGCACCTGCTCAGGCTTGGAGCACTGTTGCTTTGTTTGATTCCGATAATATTAAATAAAGCCTACTTCTTTCACATCAAACCGTCGTTCTTCGCCGTTTTCGAGTACCAGAACCAATCGCCCATCGGAAGATACATCGTGAAGTGTAGCGGTAAAAACCGATTTAAAATCGGTGTACACGGAAGCTTTCTTATAGCGGAATAGCCGCTCAAAGTACCGGCTTCTGATTTCATCGCTCTTTCCGGCACGCAGCGTTAAATATGTCGCCTCCAGTTTTCCAACAAACACCTCCATAATGTCATCGAGAACAAATTTTTCTGCGCTCACTTTGGCCATTGAAGTGGCGGTGTTCAGGTCGCCCGGAAATTCTAATTGGTTGACATTAATTCCGATTCCTACGATGCACTGAGCCCAAACAGCACCTTTGATCGAGTTTTCAATCAAAATTCCGGCCGACTTTTTCCCGTTTATCAAAATATCGTTGGGCCATTTTATTTGAATATCGGCATCCGGCAAGAATTCGCTCAATGTTTCAGCCGTTGCAACCGCCGCAGCTTCGGACATCCGGAATTGCTCTTTTACACTTAAAAATGTCGGCGTCAGTAAAACACTTAACGTAATATTTGCGCCCGGCTCAGCATACCACGACGCGCCACGCTGGCCTTTCCCCGCGTATTGTTCTGACGCCACAACTACTGCGCCTTCCGATAAAGCGCCCGTTGAAGCCATACCATTTAAAAATGAGTTGGTAGAGTCCACACGGTCAAGACGAACAATCCTTCGACCAATAAACAAAGTTTGTGAACCCTTCGTGCCCATTTTTGTTAATTTTGTACGCTTTATAGCAAATTTACAATTTGAACCAATGCCGCATGAGTAATGCGGTTTATATTCCCTAATGGCAACTAAGAAAACTATAACAGCCAAAAAAGCAGCTCCGGCTAAGAAGAAACCTGCAACCAAAACTGCAAAAGAGTCCGCGCCTAAGAAGGCTGTTCGTACGGCTTCACCCGCAAAGAAAACTGCTGCAGCAAAGAAGACAACTAAAACAGTTGCTCCGGTTAAAAAGGCCGTGAAATCGGTTAAAGTTTCTGCTGGCGAGAAAAAGGCTACCGGCAAATCAAAACTTCGCGACGAATCTTTGGAACTAGCGTTATCTGCCATCAAAGGAATTCAGGAGAAAAAGGGACAAAACATTCTTTGCCTCGACCTCAGCAAAATTGAAAATGCAGTAACAAAGTACTTCATTATTTGCGATGCACAATCCAACACGCAGGTTGAGGCTATTGCTGATTCTGTGGAGCAATACGTAAAGAAAGATCTTGGGCAGCGCGCCTACAAATCAGAAGGTTGGGAAAACGCCTTGTGGATTTTGATCGATTACATTGATGTCGTGGTGCACGTTTTTGAGCAGGAAACGCGTCATTTCTACAACCTGGAAAGTTTGTGGGCAGATGCTGAAGAAGTGAAGTTTTAGTCAAGAATTTTTAAAGCATTACAATAGTTGAGTCGGCATAACCGACGTTAGGAGAAATCAGGACTTTATGAGTAACATGAATAACGAGCAAGAGCAGGAAAAGAAATTTAAGGACCGAATTCCGAAGAAACCGCAATTACCGCGATCTCCATCCGGATTTTTCTGGATATACATTATTCTGGTTGTTGGATTGATCGGATTTTTCATTCCGAATATGATGTCGGATGTTCCCGAGATTTCGTACACCGAGTTTAATGATTTGGTGCGTGATCGCGCTGTAGAGAAAATCTATCGCGTGAGTAACGAGAACAACCGATTAGAAATTGTAGTTCGTGCAGATAAAAAAGATGCACCTGCAGTAGTTGCAATCAAAGCGAAACAGAAAAATTGGAGAGGTCCGGTTCCCGCACATCAGCCGCATCTTCGACTCAGTTCAACTTGGACTGAAGATCTTGGCAAACGTATTACAGAAACACAACTGAATAATAATTACACGGCTCAGGAACTGATCGATATTCAGGAAATCAAGCGTACTTCATTCTCTGATCATCTGGGTTGGTTGTTGCCGATCTTACTGATGGTTGTGTTATGGGTGTTCTTGATGCGGCGCATGGGTGGCGGCGGCGGCAGCCAGATTTTCAATATCGGGAAAAGTCGCGCGCAATTGTACGATAAAGACACCATGGTTAATGTAACGTTTAACGACGTAGCCGGATTGGAAGAAGCCAAGGTGGAAATTAAAGAGATTGTGGACTTCTTGAAGCATCCGAAAAAGTACACCGACTTAGGAGCAAAAATTCCGAAAGGTGCATTATTGGTGGGTCCTCCGGGAACAGGTAAAACACTTTTGGCGAAAGCAGTTGCGGGTGAAGCCAAGGTTCCATTCTACTCCTTGTCAGGTTCTGATTTCGTAGAAATGTTTGTGGGTGTAGGTGCATCACGTGTTCGCGACTTATTTAAGCAAGCGAAAGAAAAATCGCCGTGTATCATCTTTATCGATGAGATTGATGCGATCGGTCGTGCACGCGGCAGAAGTGTTTCTCAAGGTGCTAATGATGAGCGCGAGAATACACTGAACCAGTTATTGACAGAAATGGACGGGTTTGGCACCAACAGCGGTGTAATTATCCTAGCTGCTACCAACCGTGCGGATATTCTGGATCGCGCATTACTTCGCGCAGGTCGTTTCGATCGTCAGATTTACGTAGATCTTCCGGACTTGAATGAGCGTAAGGCGATTTTTCAGGTGCATTTGAAACCATTAAAATTGGACAAAGCACTTGATCTCGACTTTCTGGCTAAACAAACACCCGGCTTCTCAGGTGCTGATATCGCGAACATTTGTAACGAAGCTGCATTGATTGCCGCACGTCACAACAAGAAAACTGTTGATAAACAAGATTTCCTGGATGCCGTAGATCGTGTGATCGGCGGGTTGGAGAAGAAAAATAAAATTATTTCACTTGAAGAAAAGCGCATCATCGCATTCCACGAAGCCGGACACGCTACAGTCAGCTGGATGTTGAAACACGCCGCTCCATTAGTTAAAGTTACAATTGTGCCTCGTGGTCGTTCTTTGGGTGCAGCCTGGTATCTGCCGGAAGAACGTCAGTTAACTACGACAGAGCAGTTTATTGATGAAATGTGCGCTACACTTGGTGGACGTGCGGCAGAAGATGTAATTTTTGATAAGGTTTCTACAGGAGCATTAAGTGATTTGGAGCGTGTCACCAAGCAGGCTTATGCAATGGTAATGTACTACGGACTAAATGAAAAAGTAGGCAACATCAGCTTCTATGATTCAACAGGTCAGGAGTATTCATTCCAGAAACCATACAGCAATAAAACTGCAGAAGTTATTGATGAAGAAGTAAAGAAAATGGTGGATGCTGCTTATGAAAAAGCAAAACAAATCTTGCGCGACAATCGCTCGAAACTGGAGCAATTAGCGAAAGTTTTGTTGGAGCGTGAAGTCATTTTCAAAGAAGATTTGGAACAGATTTTTGGCAAGCGTCCCTGGGATCCTGAAGTTGTAGAAACTTCAAACAATGAGCCCATAGTACCAACTGCTACTCTTGTTACTACTGCAAACTCAGATGAAGAACAACTGGATAATGACAATCCTGAGGCTCCGATCGTGTAAAAACTTTGCATAATTAATGAAAGGTCAACCCCGAAAAGGTTGACCTTTCTGTATAACTTTATGCCGTTAGCGTTATCATGGAAGAATCTACGTCACGAGAAAAAATTTTGAAAAAATTGCGGGCTGCGTTGATGACGAAGTCACGCCTGGAACCGGGAGCAATTGATTTCGAGAGCAACGTTTTTCAGTCATTTGAAGAGCCGCTGGAACTTGTATTCGCGCAGCAGTTTTCGGATGTTGGAGGACAATTTATTTTTTGTGAGAACGATCAGGACTTTACGGATAATATTGCTGCATTACTCCAAGACAACTCCTTTGGTAAAGTGTGGTGTGGAGATGTGGAACTCATTCCATTGTTGGAAACGGCACAAATCAAATTTGATCGTCAAATTCCGGTAAATGATGCCGATACAACAATAACCGGTTGCGAATATTTAATTGCACGCACCGGTAGTATTATGGTTTCATCGAAACAAGTATCCGGAAGACGTGCTGCTTATGTTCCTTCGAGTCATATTGTGGTGGCGCGTACTTCACAACTGGTAATGCACTTAAAAGATGCGCTTAGAGAATTAAAAAGCAAATACAACGATCAGCCGCCATCGATGACAACGATCATCACCGGTCCGAGCAGATCAGCAGACATTGAAAAAATCCTGACCACCGGCGCGCATGGAGCAAAAGAACTCTACCTCTTTCTGATTGACGATTTAGAGTGGAATCCGGAAGCCTAATTCAGCATGGATCGTAATCTCATTCAACGTCTGATCACCGGCACTTTGTTTGTCGGCGTTTTGGTATTTGCAATATGGTGGCATGCTTGGTCCTACGCCGCGTTGTTTCTTCTAATAACTATTTTGGGATTACTGGAATTCTACCGCCTTATTCGTTTAACCGGCGCTTCCCCTCAAGTATTTACCGGTGTTGCAACAGCAATGTTGGTGTACGCAGGCGTTTATGGTTTGTATGAATTCACTTACGAACTGCAATTGGCGTTACCGCTGGCTTTGCTGTTAACGTTTATCATATTTATTATTGAGTTGTTTCGAGGATCTGCGATGCCATTTGAGAATATTGGTGCAACTATTCTAGGCGTAATCTATGTCGCATTACCTTTCGCGTTCTGGCATACCGCCGCTTTCGATACGCTGAATAACATTAATACGGGTAAGCTGGAAACGTATTACAATTACCGTTATATGCTGGGCTTCTTTATTATTCTATGGACCAGCGATTCTTTGGCCTATGTCTGCGGAAGATTATTCGGGAAGCACAAGTTGTTCGAGCGCATTTCACCGAAGAAAACATGGGAAGGATTTATTGGCGGTGTCGTATTTACAATAGCCGCGTCATGGCTGGTGGGCGAATACATCGGAGGTTTGCAACACATACACTGGATGGTCATCGGAGGAATTGTAGCAATAACGGGCACATTAGGCGATTTGGTCGAATCGATGTTTAAGCGAAGGATAGGCGTGAAGGATTCAGGGACATGGCTTCCGGGACATGGCGGAATCCTTGACAGGTTTGATGCGGTGCTGATTTCCTCCCCTTTTGTGGTGATGTACATTTTGGCTGTTCAACGATAATTTTCTCCACTAACACACGCTTAACGATTCGATATAAATTACCTAATTTCGTCCCTGCTCAATTAAACAAGAGAACCAACGTATAAAAAACCAGTTATGGCTACTACAACAAAGAAGACAGAAGCAACACATCACAGCATGTTTGATGCAGTTCTTGCTCGTCTGGACAAGGCTGCAGAGTTATTTGGATTAGACCCGTCTGTTGCTGAAATTCTTCGTCACCCTAAGAAAGAAGTTAAAGTGAGCTTGCCAATCGTAATGGACAACGGCAGCATTCAGGTATTTGAAGGTTATCGCACTGTTCACTCTACGCATCTTGGACCATCAAAAGGTGGAATTCGTTACGCGATGGATGTTAACGATGATGAAGTTCGTGCATTGGCTGCATGGATGACAGTAAAATGTGCCATTGCCAACTTGCCTTATGGTGGTGGTAAAGGTGGTATCAAGTGCGATCCGCGTAAAATGTCTGCCGGCGAATTGGAACGTTTAACACGTGCCTATACACGTGCAATGGCTGATATTTTCGGTGTAAACAAAGATATTCCTGCTCCTGATATGGGCACAGGAAAGCGCGAAATGGCGTGGTTGGTAGATGAATTCAACAAGGTAACCGGAGAAGATCAGCCCGGCGTAACAACAGGAAAGCCTATTACGTTAGGCGGATCTCGTGGACGTGAAGCTGCAACAGGTCGCGGTGTAATGGTTGCTTCTTTGGCGGCTATGAAAAAAATCGGGATCAACCACAAAACAGCCACTGCTGCAGTTCAAGGTTTTGGTAACGTAGGTTCACACGCTTCACGTTTGTTAGCTTCCAAGAACATTAAAATTGTCGCGATTTCCGATCATACTGCTGCATTCCACAATGAAAAAGGAATTGACATTGATGCTGCATTGCGTTACGTTGCGCAAAACGGTAACATGTTGAAAGGATTCACCGGTGGTGATGAAATCAGTAATAATGATTTGATTACTTGCAACGTAGATCTTTTAGTTCCTGCAGCGATTCAAGGTGTAATTACTGCTGCTAATGCGAAGGATATTAAAGCAAAGTTAATCGTTGAAGGTGCAAACGGTCCTACAGAAGCGGAAGCTGATGCAATCTTGAATGACAAAGGAATTGTTGTTGTACCGGACGTTTTAGCAAATGGAGGTGGTGTTACAGTTTCTTACTTCGAGTGGGTACAAAACAAATACGGTCACTACTGGACGGAAGATGAAGTGAACGCGAAGCACGATATTTCCATGAATCAGGCATTTGAAAACGTGTGGTACAATTCACAACAATATAAGACAAGCATGCGTATCGGAGCTTACATCACAGCATTGAAAAAGCTGGACAAAGCCATTCGCTACAAAGGCAACTATTAATCGTTACAAACGAAAAGAGAAGCAGCTCAAAAGGCTGCTTTTTTTTATTACCTCTTCGAAAGGTTATCTTTGAACCCTAAACATTATACCTATGAAATTTCACCGTGAAGGCCGACTGACCATTTTCATGACATTGCTATTGTTTTTTGTTGTGAATATTGGCATGTATCTAATCGATCCCGGATTTGGAATTGCCAATATTATCGCATTGATTCTGACATTGGCGTTGCTGTACATTATTCTTCAGTTTTTCCGAAATCCGCCGCGTAACACCGTTCCTAATGAGCAGCACATCATCTCGCCTGCAGACGGAAAAGTCGTGGTGATTGAAGAAGTGGAAGAACCGGAATATTTTAAGGACAAGCGCATCCAGATTTCTGTTTTCATGTCGCCGTTTAACGTACACGTGAATCGCTACCCGATTGGCGGAACAGTTTCCTACGTAAAGTATCATCCCGGATTGTATTTGGTAGCATGGCATCCGAAATCGTCAACAGAGAATGAACGCAGTACAGTTGTAGTAAAGCATAAGTCGGGAGTGGAAGTTTTGTTCCGACAAATTGCAGGTGCGTTAGCGAAACGTATCGTGTATTACTCTGCTGTTGGTGATCAAGCGAAACAAGGTGGTGAAATGGGCTTTATTAAGTTTGGTTCACGCGTAGATATTTACGTGCCGCTGGGAACTAAAATTGATGTGCAATTGAACCAGGTTGTGCGAGGTGGAGAATCGGTATTGGCTACGCTTGCTTAAACAGTGATGCCGCTGCAACCGAAACAAAAGTTAAAAAAGTTAAAAAAGTCCCACTCTAGCACGCAATTTGCTACATTTGGAATAAGCAACTAATTAAAACCTAATAGACATGAAAAAGTTATTTGTAGTATTGGCATTGGCCGGAATGGTAGGAACAGTTTCTGCAACTACTGTATCTGCGATCAACGGATCTGAAATCGTTGTTGTTAAAGGCGGCGACAAGAAGAAGAAAAAGAAAAAAGGATGCTGCTCAGGCGACGCTAAAGCTGCTGACGGAAAAACATCTTGCGCTGACGGTGCAAAGAAAGAAGCCGGATGCTGCAAGGACAAGAAAGCTGATGCTGCTCCAAAGCAATAATCGCTTTTCGAAAAACAAAAAAACCGCTGTTTACGCAGCGGTTTTTTTATGCTCTTTAACGAACAATATTTACTATTTCTCGTAATTCCTGAATTTCATATGTTACGTCTTCATCATGAGTTTGAGCATTGACATTGAAATACACTTGATCAATAGCCGCATCACGCGCACCAACAATATCAACGTGTAAATCATCGCCAATCATTAACGAATTGGATGCCACTGCCCTACTCTTTTTCATCGCGTAGTTGAAGATTCTTATGTCCGGTTTATTGTAACCACAGCCTTCCGAAGTGACAATTACTTTGAAGTATTTATCCAGTCCGCAATGTTCCAACTTATAGTGCTGAACTTCGGGAAACCCATTGGTAATGATATGTAGTTCAAAGTCGTCTTTCAGCACGTCTAGCAATTCCATCGCGCCCGGAATTAAATTTTTCTTCTTGGGCGCTTCAGCAATATAGTCGTGATCGAATGCGTCGGCTAATTTTTGATCATGTACGCCGAAATGCGCCAAGGTTTGCTTAAAACGCAATGCGCGTAACGTGGCTTTATCAATTTTCTTTTTTCGATAACGATCCCACAATAAATCATTGTACTCATTGTAATGATTGATAAATACTTCCACGGGTGGAACACCACGGGTGGCAAGGTTGTATTTGTCGTATAATTCAGCGAGTGTTTCTCGGGCGTTGCGCTCCATGTCCCACAATGTGCGGTCCAGATCAAAAAACAAATGACGGTATTTACTCATGCAACGCTTCGGGCATATATTGTGAAAGCGCCAATTGTTGTGCCGTGTAGTTGAGTACAATTGACCACAAAAGCAACGAAACAAAAAGATAAAGTAAAATTGGTTTACGCTTTCGGTAAAAGGCAACGGCGACTAAAGTTCCTACCGGAATAGAAATTATACATGGCGTAACAAATGCAATTCCTGCAAGACCAAAACGACGCTTAATCTTAACGATCATTTTATTGGTTCGGGTAAAATGTCGCTTGGGCTGTCGCTCGATGACTTCCGCAGGGCGACGTATGAAAATAGATTTAATTAGCGCTTTTATGTGATTCCACCAAGCCGCTATTAATGATCCTGCATAATAAAACACCAAGACGCCTAAAACTCCACCTAAAGTGGTAATCGTAAACGACTGCATGAAATTAAATCCTTGACGTTCCGCCTCAAAAGGAGCTAAAAGAAACTTCACACCGGAAATTAATCCTACTTCCAGAACTTTAAACCAATATGTTATTTCTTCTGCATTCATTCTTATAACTTCTCCCCAAATGCCAGATCACCGGCATCACCCAACCCCGGAACGATATATGACTGTGCTGTTAATTCATCATCGATCGCACAACACCAGATGGTAGTATTCTCCGGAAGATGTTTCTTGATGTAATTCACTCCTTCCAAGCTTGCAATAACACTAAGAACGTGAATATGTTTCGGTTTACCGTGACGCAAAATTGCCTGATACGCCAATAACATAGATGTACCGGTAGCAAGCATAGGATCACACAAAACCAATTCTTTATTGTTCACGTCAGGACACGCTAGATACTCTACGTGCACGTCAAATGAACCGTCTTTGTGATGTTTGCGGTACGCAGAAATAAATGCATTTTCTGCTTTATCAAGGATTCGTAAAACGCCATAATGTAAAGGCATTCCTGCACGTAAAATAGTAGCTACCACCGGCTGATTTTTCACACAAGGAACGTTGGCAATTCCCAGCGGAGTGGTTACTTCACGCGTTTCATATTCCAAACGTTTGCTGATTTCATAACCAACGAGCATTCCAAGACGCTCCAGATTAGTACGAAAACGCATACTGTCTTTCTGGATCTGAGTATCACGCAACTCAGCCATGTATTCATTAATAACGGAAGATTCTTTACTCAGATCGATAACCATAAGTTCACTTTTTATACCACTTCAACAACCAGGGCAATCGGTTGTGACGTGCTTGTAAATATACACATTCTTTTGCGCCGAACCCCCTGTAAAATCGAGCCAAATCGGGATTGTTGCTACCTTCAAAATCAAGTATCAGATTGCGTTGCGCATTTTCTTCAATAAACGCGTCCAGCAAAAACAGCATGGCACCTTGGGTCTTACCTGCCTGTGAGTTCCCGGAAAATAGAAAAATTACTTTCCCGTTCGAATCCATAAAAAAAGCACCCGAGAACAGTTGCCCGTTAGCATCCGTTACTGCACGCACATGAAGACAACCTCGCGCCTCGGCAGCTTGCAACAAACGGCGCAAAATATCATAATGATTTTCATTCCAAACTGTCACTTCCGAACCACGATCAGAACGAAACAAGGCAATGATTTCTTCATGAGAATATTGTTTATGGATAATCAAATTATTCGCAGATGCTTTCTTCAGATTTCTCTTGTGATTATCCGAATAATTCTTGCGGATGACAGCGATATCTTCAATTAAATCCAACTCATGCGTTAGGTTCGGTTTCAGTTGATACTTATCACCTGCGATCTTATTAAACACATTAAGATTAATCTCCCAATAGCGGAATTTGGAAGGGATGTTCTCCAAGAATCGCGCAACTTCATCAGCAGACAATTTATCCACTGAAAAAACGCCCAACTGCTGAATAAAAAAAGGCGGATATAAATAGGCAACACCCATTTTAGATCCGTGCGTGAGCGGCATTACGGAAACATAATTTTCCGTGATTAATGCGTCCCATCCCGGACAAGTAATATCGAGATACCAAGAATACGCGTATACCATTCCGTTGAATGATCTACGGATACAATCATCCCAGCGCCCTTTATCTATGGCATGATGCGGTACATATGAAATGTTTTTCATGCCGGCTCTGCTGCTGTAGCAACAATTTTTTCATACACCACTTTCCAACCACTCCATTGTTTTTCATCGCTTAATGTTTCGTTATGCCAAAGTATAGAAAACTCTCCTCCTACCGCTTTCACAGATTCCAAAATAGACAAAGAACGCTGCACCGCTTCCTCCGGACTCAACTTCATGTATAGATTTAACGTGGCATCCATAATAGCAAATGGATGAACACGCAAAGCCGTTTCTGCCTCCAGATCTAAATCATAAAAGTTAAATGGTGTACAAATTCCGGCACGGAAGCCAATTTCATTGGCATACCCCATGGAGTAATCATCCGTAATGTCGCGTTCAATTAAATGACGATACGTATCTGGAAACTTTAACATCAAAAAATGTTGACGGCTTTTTGTAATGTCTTTGTGCAAGATATTTTTCAGTCGGGAAATTTCTACATTCAAACGCGAAGGATTCGTATTGGAACCAAACGATGGATGCACGCCAACTTCAGCGTAATCCGCGAGATGCCGAATCAACTCTCTGAATACACGCGACTGGGTAGAAATATTTTTATCATTCTTCCCGTAATCTCCAACTAGAAAAAAATAAAGCGGTTGTAACTTATACTTTTTCTGAATCTCCAATTGAAAATCGTAGGTATCGTAAGGATCCCGAGTACCGCCAAACAATACGGCGGTGCGTCGTCGCACATCTTCAAAATTTCCATACAACATTGCTTTCGCATATCCACCAACCGTGCGCATGAAGCCTTTCAACTTGTATGCGTATGCATTGTCAATATCTATTGTAGGAACAAAAGAATATTGTGTGGTAGTCAATTCAACTTCCGGGAATCGTTCCTTTATTTTTTCGCCCAACAACTTTACCCATTGATTAATTACGGGCTGCTCCAGAAATCCATTCTGATAAGCCAATCCGGCATGCGCATCAAAACGATCTAAGCCGTCGCGTATATGAGGCAAGTATTCTTCGTAACGACTAACCAAATAAAAACCGGCCGAGAAGAGATCAAACGGAATTGCAGATGCTTTTCCGGTCGCAAAGAATGCCTTGTGGTTATTCCAAGTAAAAACAGATATACTTTGCTCGCTAATTCCTGCTTCGAACAACAAGTTTCTGCATGCAATGTGCAACTCATCGGAAACAGGATGTGCTGCATAGCTTAATTTAACACCTGAATAGGCTTTAAATTCTTCCTCGGAAGTAGTTGCTGAAAACTTCAATCCCAACAACTCGTTAAAGTACAAGCGAAACATGTATTTATTCCGTCCTGTAATACGAGGTGTGTAGATTAATATTTCTCTCATTTCGCAAAATGCTTGATCATCTCACCGCAAATAAATTCAGCGGCTTTACCATCTCCAAAGTAAGGAGGAAAATCGAGTTGACGATTAAGTAAAGTTGATGATGCTGCTGTAATACGCTCCGTATCGGTGTCTGCAAGAATTGCCGCACCGCAATTCACCAACTCCACCCACTCCGTTTCGGGACGAAGTATTACACAAGGTTTTTTGAAGAAGAACGCTTCTTTCTGTACGCCACCGGAATCGGTTATCACCAATCGCGCGTGCTGCTCCAACAAAACCATTTCCAGAAATGACGCCGGCGGAATAATTTCAATTTTACCCGAAACTGTAATGGCTTCCTGCAAAGTTGAAGTTGCTTCAATGATCTTGCGCGTACGCGGGTGCAGCGGCAGAATGACTTTTAATCCTGTTTGTTCTGCAACTGCTATTAATCCTTGAAAAATAGCATTCAAACGCTCCGGAACATCGGTATTGGAATCGCGGTGCACAGTGGCCAGAATAAACTGATCCGATGATATTCCAAGTTGAAGTAATAAATCGGAACGTTGTGAAGCAACTGCCGCAAAATGCAAACTGTTGTCGTACATCACATCACCGCAATGGTAAACGGCCGGCTGATCTACACTAGCAGGACAAGGCTGAGGATTTCTGACTAAATTTTCATTCTTCAAATTTTCGAAACCCACTGCAGTCGGAGAGAACAGCAATGTAGAAACGTGATCACACATAATGCGATTAACTTCTTCGGGCATACTTTTATTGAACGAACGTAATCCTGCTTCGATATGAACAACAGGAATATGAAGTTTTGATGCTGCCACAGCGCCTGCTAATGTTGAATTCGTATCGCCGTACAACACTATTGCATCGGGCTTTTCGCTCAACAAAATCTCTTCCATTCCGGATATCATCGCCGCGGTTTGTTTCCCGTGAGAACCGGAACCAACACGCAAATTATAATTGGGCTGTGGAATTCCAAGTTCTGTAAAAAACACATCCGACATATTTTCGTCGTAATGCTGGCCCGTATGCACAATGGTTTCACGAATCGAGTTCGCAAACTTCTGATGAATGGCACGACTTAAAGCCGCAGCTTTAATAATTTGAGGACGTGCTCCAATAACGGTTAAAATATGAATCATAAGCAGAGGAGGAATTAGATCATTCCTTCGTCTGCAAAGCTAAAGTATGTATTGGCACCAACGATAATATGATCCAACAAACTGATATCTAAAAGTGCAGCTCCTTGCTTTATTTTATCCGTTAAATCAATATCCTGACGACTGGGCTGGGTTTCGCCGGAAGGATGATTGTGGGCAAGAATAATTCCTGAAGCCCCGTTTTCTATAGCTTTTTTGAAAATCACCTTGGCATCAACAACAGTTGCACTCACGCCACCGCGACTTATGGCCTCTTTCCGAAGCACGACATTAGCGCGGTTTAAGCTCATCATCCAAAATTCTTCCTGACTTAAATCGTTGAGGTGGCTTCGCAACAAATTGAACGCATCGTTACTCGATTTGATTTTGTCTTCTTTCGCCTGCTCCATGCCCAAACGACGCCGTCCCAATTCCAATGCTGCGGCAACAGTTACTGCTTTTGCTTCGCCGATACCACGATATTTCTGCCAATCGGCGATGGACAACTGAGCAATTCGCACCAAATTGTTTTGATGTTCCGAAAGAATTCGTTTTGCTAAATCCAATGCTGATTCCCGATGATTTCCGGAGCCAAGTAAAATGGCTATCAGTTCTGCATCTGAAAGACTTTGCCGACCTTTGGCAACGAATTTTTCCCGCGGTCTGTCGTCCGGAGCCCAGTCTTTTATGGAAAGTTTAGGAGTATTGGACATAAAAAAAGGACTACGAATGTAGTCCTTTCCAAATATCTATTCGTTTGAAAACGCTTATGCCAAATTCGCAACAAACTTAGCAGCCTTTGATTTCAGGTTTGCCGCTTTGTTTTTGTGAATTACGTTCTTCTTCGCCAGCTTATCCAACATAGAAGAAACTTTAGGCAACAATGTTGCAGCTTCTTTCTTATCAGTAGATGTACGCAATTTCTTCATTGCAGTACGAGTTGATTTCGCCTGGTAACGATTAGTAAGGCGCTTGGCATCATTGGAACGAATTCTCTTCAGCGCTGATTTATGATTTGCCATTGCAGTAATGATTAATTTTGAGGGTGCAAATATATGCTTTCTTTTAATTCCAACAAGAAATTCCTTAAAAACATTGGCAAAAACATTGAATATCAGCGAATTTCTTAGGTTGCGCGACTACGGAACACCCCTTTTTGACGTCCGTTCTCCGGGAGAATTCGCCCATGGACACATCAGCCAAGCCTCCAATTTGCCATTGTTTACGGATGAAGAACGCAAGCTTATCGGCACATTATACAAACAGCAAGGACGCGCGATCGCGGTTGAAAAAGGGTTCGCATTAACGGGTCTAAAAATGGCAGATTGGGCAAAAATGGCAGCAACTTTCACCGAACAAGACGCTGTTTTGATGCATTGCTGGCGAGGTGGAATGCGCAGTAATGCCATGGCTTTTTTATTCGAAAGTGTGGGCGCACAGCCAATAGTATTGCGCGGTGGCTACAAAGCATATAGAAATGCCACTCAGGAAGAATTTGCTCGCACCCGAAAATTTATAGTTGTGGGTGGCAGCACGGGGTCCGGTAAAACTGAATTATTGCACGAATTGCGCGAACAAGGTGAAACCATTATCGACCTCGAAGCACTGGCTCGGCATAAAGGCTCTGTTTTCGGTTCGTTGGGCATGGATGAACAGCCGAGTGTAGAACAATTCGAAAACAACTTATTCGAAGCGTTGCGTGTGATTCCGGACAATACACGTATCTGGATTGAAGACGAATCGCGCTCTATCGGTCGCAATTTTATTCCACCCCCGTTTTACCGCCTCATGCATGAAGCACCGCTTGTTGTGTTATCCAATTCATTGCAACAACGAGTTGAGCGTTTGGTTTACGATTACGGGAAATTCGATCCACAAGAATTAATTGCAGCATTTTTACGCATACAAAAACGTCTTGGCGGCAAAGCCACGCAGGATGCAGTGTCTGCGGTGAATTCGGGCGATTTACATGTAGCTGCCGAAATCGCGTTATACTATTACGACAAAGCATATCATCACACGCTTTCCGAACATATTAATGACCGAATATATCAACTGGAAGGCGAAAACAAATCAATGTCGCAAGTCGCTGCGAACGCTATACATTTAGCGAATCAACTAGAGCAACACTATGAATGAAGTGGTAGCATTAACCGCATACAGCAAGGGTTCCGGCTGCGGGTGCAAAATTGAGCCGGCAGTTCTAAAAACAATGATTGCTCCGTCTGTGGGTCGCGGAAATGTTCCAGGACTTCTTATTGGGAATGAGTTTAGTGATGATGCTGCTGTTTTTGCTTTAGACGAAACTCATGCACTAATCTCAACGGTAGATTTTTTCACTCCGATAGTTGATGATGCTTATGATTTTGGAAGGATTGCTGCAGCCAATGCGCTAAGCGATGTTTATGCCATGGGCGGTACACCTTTTATGGCGTTAGCTGTGTTAGGTTGGCCGGTAGACAAATTACCACATGAGCTTGCTGCGCGAGTAATGGTAGGCGCAGAAGAAATATGCAAACAAGCCGGCGTTGCACTCGCAGGTGGTCACAGCATTGACAGCGCTGAGCCATTTTTCGGATTGAGTGTAAATGGTAAAGTAAATCGCGTCAATATTAAAGCTAATTGCAGTGTTGGTGAAGGCGATGTCATTTATGTTACAAAAGCATTGGGAACCGGCATCATCAGCGCAGCAGCTAAAAAGAAAATACTGCAAGCCGGAGATCTTGAATTGGCCGTTCAATCCATGACTATGCTGAATACCGCAGGAGCTGTATTCGGTAAGTTGCCGTTTGTAACAGCCATGACCGACATCACAGGATTCGGATTACTAGGGCATTTAGGCGAAATGATTGATCCAAACAAGTACAGCGCGACAATTGATTACAAAGCCGTTCCATTTATAACCAACTTGAAGCCGTACACAGATGTTTTCTGCATGCCCGACGGCACTACAAAGAATTGGAAAAGTTACCACCAAGGAATTGTCGGGGTTGACGGCGAGCAATTAATTACGCTTTGTGATCCACAAACTTCTGGTGGACTTTTAGTTACGGTTGCAGCAGCACATGTTGGCGACTTCGAAAAGGCATGTGAGCAAGAGCAAATCAGGGTTTCAGCAATAGGAAGAATTTTGAAAACCGGCGATTATCGCATCAGAATTGCCTAAAGCCGTTTTTTTTGTTGACTTTTCGGGGCTTAAAAATGAACAATTTGTAAACTAATTTGTATTTACAAGTGAATTTTACAATCAGCTCGTATGCCCGCCAAATACTCCATTAAAGATTTAGAGCGCCTATCAGGAATAAAGGCACACACTTTGCGTATCTGGGAACAACGATATGAACTGTTTAGTCCCGCACGAACTTCAACTAACATACGTTGGTACACTGCAGGCGACCTAAGAAAGTTGCTTAACGTAAGTGTACTAAACAATCACGGTATCAAGATTTCGAAGATTGCATCCATGAAGGACGATGCAATTAATAAGCTTGTTGTAGAATATACGGAAACCACCACCGACGAGACAGAACAAGTGACTGCCTTAGTGATGGCGATGGTGGATTTGAACGAAGCGCGTTTTGACAAAATTATTTCGTTGTGCTTTATGCGTTTCGGATTTGAAAAAACTGTGGAAGAAATTATTTATCCTTTCTTCCGCAAGATTGGCGTGATGTGGCAAACAGGGAGTATCAATCCTGTGCAGGAGCATTTCATTTCGAATTTGGTACGCCAAAAGATTATTGTTGCCATTGATGGATTGGTGCCCACTCAAATTGACCAACCTAAAACGTTTGTGCTGTATTTACCAAATAACGAATTGCACGAGTTGTCGCTTCTTTATTATTGCCACAAAATCAGAAGTCGAGGTCATCACGTTATTTATTTAGGTCAGAGTGTTCCGGTTGAAGATCTCGAAACATCTTTTGACCAGCGTCCGCCACATTTTTTCTTAACCGTATTGACACATGAAATAAAAGATGTCAATCTTCAGGAATACCTAAATCGCTTAAGCAAGAAATTTCCTGAAAGCACATTTCTCGTAAGCGGTTTTCAGATGATGAAACGGAAATTGAGTTTACCGCGTAATATTCAAGTGTTTAAGGAACCTTCCGATATTCATGTTCACTTATAAATGTGGATTGTTAAACAAAAGGACGGTTCAGGCCGTCTTTTTTTTGCACTATTCTGAAATTTATATCGTTGATTTTCAGGTTTATATACATTTTGTTTAAGTTTTAACACTTTTTGTTATACAATACTATTTGTTCTGTTTAATCTTTTTCTACTTTTGTTAAACAACAAACACATATTCACATGACCGCAATAGAATTCAACGAACAACTAATCAAGCAACGCAGCGCATTAAAAAACTTTGCATTGAGCTTGACTTCTGATCCGGAAGATGCGCAAGATCTTCTACAGGAAACTATGTTGAAGGCTTTAACATATCGCGAAAAATTTGCGGATTCGACAAATCTGAAAGCATGGTTATACATGATCATGAAAAATACGTTTATCAATTCGTATCGCCGTGCAGTTAAAACACGCGAGATCATGCAGAAGTCCAAAGACCAAGCAATGACACACTTTGTAGGCACAGTTCACAAGAATGCGTCGGAGTCACGCTTAAATGAAAAAGAAATTCGTCGTTGCATCGAACTATTGGAAGACGATTACAAAATTCCTTTCACACGATTTTATAATGGATTTAAATACAAGGAAATTGCCGACGAAATGAATCTGCCGATCGGAACAGTGAAGAGCAGAATTTTCCTGGCCCGTAAAAAGTTAATGGATCAACTGTCCGACTTCCAGAACTAATTTTTTGCTCTATTATTTGTTGTTACATCTTTTTTGATCTTTTACCTTTTTAATTAAACATAATATGCGCAACTCCCCTATTTCCCTTAATGTTCACGAAATCGGAGACGAACATTTCTCCGGGTCAATGGAAACACCACTGCGTCCGGATGCGTTTCAGCTGGATGACGAATTGAAAATGGAATTGATTGAAAAACATTTCCGCGATATTATGTATGTGTTGGGGCTTGATCTTCAGGACGACAGTTTGAAAGGAACGCCGGCACGTGTGGCAAAAATGTTTGTCAAAGAGGTCTTCAGTGGATTGGATCCAAAAAATAAGCCGAGCGTCAAACTTTTCGAGAACAAATACAACTACAATAGTATGTTGGTAGAGAAGAACATTACGTTGTATTCATTCTGCGAACATCACTTCATCCCAATTATCGGAGTAGTCCATGTGGCGTACATTCCGAAAGATAAAGTAGTCGGTCTTTCTAAACTGAATCGAATTGTACGTTATTTCGCTAAGCGTCCTCAGGTACAAGAACGTTTAACGGTGCAAATTGCGAACGAACTGCGTACGCTGCTCGAAACAGATGATGTAGCCGTTTACATTGACGCGAAACACTTATGCGTATCAGCGCGTGGTGTAGAAGATACTGCAAGTTCAACAGTAACATCCAGCTACCACGGTAAATTCAACAGTGAAAAAACACGAAGCGAATTTTTAAATTCATTCGCCTGCGGTCAATGAGTGTCATTGCAATCATAGGAGCGACTTCAGGTATTGGTCGTGCAATAGCAGAAAAAGCCGTTGCAGAAGGCCATACAGTACACAGCTTTTCGAGAAGCTCAGCAACTTCACCGGAGTTTTCGCATCAATACTACAATGCTCTTGATCCAACTTCAACTCCGATACACATTCCCGAAAAAGTTGATCATTTAATTTACACACCGGGATCCATTAACCTGAAACCGTTTCATCGTATTAGTAATGAGGAATGGTTGCAGGAGTTTAACATCAATGTGCTCGGTGCTGTCCAAACCATACGATTATTTCTGCCTGCGTTAAAGCAAGGAACCAACTCATCTATAACGCTTTTTAGTTCAGTAGCTGCTCAAACCGGCATGCCTTTTCATGCAAGCATTGCATCCATGAAAGGTGCACTAGAAGGATTGACACGTTCATTGGCGGCGGAGTTTGCACCACATATTCGAGTAAATGCAATTGCGCCTTCGCTTACAGAAACGCCATTAGCAGAAAAATTAACGGCGACTCCGGAGAAGAAAGAAAGCGCCGGAAAGCGTCATCCATTGCAGCGGATAGGAACTCCAGAAGATCAGTCAGAAGCCGCACTCTTCTTGATGTTTAACGCTCCTTGGATGACGGGGCAAATATTGAAAGTGGACGGAGGATTATCAGCATTGAAAATCTAGTGACGCATCACAAATTAAAACTGCCATCCAAAATATGTATCAGTTGCAATAGGCCGTTTAATTGGCGAAAAAAATGGGAACGCAACTGGGAGGCCGTAAAATATTGTAGTGAACGATGTAAATCAAACGCAAAGAGAAATGGAAACGTGCGGAATAGTTTGGTTTAGAAACGATTTAAGAATTGCTGATCATGAACCTTTAATAAAGGCTAATCTGAAACATGATCGAATTATTCCCTGTTTTATTTGGGATCCGAAAATTTATCCTCAACAATCCGAAAATACTTTTCGTGCAGGTTTCTTGAATGATACATTGCAATGGTTGAAATCGGAATTGCGAAAACATGGTTCCGATTTGCTCGTAGCATTCGGCAATACAGCCGAAGAACTTATTAAAATTTCAAGGCGATATCACGTTACCGAAATTTATGCGCATGAAGAATATGCACCTTACGAAAGACAAATTGAAGCGGAAGTCAATGCTCTTGCTTTTCGTAACAAAATTGAAGTGCATTTCTACCAAGGTAATGCGTTAGTTCCAAAGACAGAACTTCCATTCACTATTACGCATCTTCCCGATGTATTTACCAAGTTCCGATCGCGGGTTGAATCGTCTTCACAATTTGCGAAACCGTTGCAGGAAAAAGCAATCAAACCATTACCTGCTATACCAACAAACGAGCTTCATTATACACTCCCGGGCAAGATGGCATCATCAACACTATTCCACCCCGGAACGGAAAGTGCACTACAACGTTTGAAATATTATGCTTTCGAAAAACATTTATTGCCGACTTATTTCGAGACGCGTAACGGCTTATTACACTTCGATGATTCTACCAAACTTTCGCCCTGGCTGGCAGTTGGTAGTATTACATCGGCCATGATTCTTAGCGAGGTGGAACAGTACGAAAAGCAATTCGGCGCGAACAAATCAACGTATTGGGTAAAATTTGAATTGTTATGGCGGGATTATTTTCGTTTAGTGGTGAAGAAATTCGGCGCTCAACTCTTTCGATACGGAGGTATTCGCAATCGCTCTGCAAAACCTATAATGCGTGATGAGAATCGCATCAACGCCTGGATTCAGGGCACTACGGGATTTCCCATAATTGACGCTATCATGCGCGAGTTGCAGAAAACCGGCTACACCTCCAATCGCGGTCGACAATTAGCTGCGAGCTTTTTTGTTCACGACTTACACCAAGATTGGAGAATCGGAGCGCGCTATTTCGAACAACAGTTAATTGATTATGACGTGCACAGCAATTGGGGTAATTGGGCCTACATTGCAGGAGTTGGCAATGATCCACGACCTGAACGTTATTTCAATATTCCTGCTCAATCTGAACGTTACGATCCACACGCCGACTTCATCAAGGCATATTGTTCTGAACTAAAAAATGTGCCGGCCAAAAATCTTCATCATTTCCACGAATACTCCGAATCCTTCGTAAATTCCTTCGGTATTCAATTGGGTGAACATTATCCCGCGCCAATTGTCCAATTAAGCATGCACGCATTAAAACACTAAATCATGGCCGTATATAAAATTGAACAAACACAGTTTATTCCAATTACACTTGAAGAAGCCTGGCAATTTTTTTCTTCTCCTAAAAATCTGGATACGATTACACCTCCGGACATGACTTTTCAAATTACTTCGGGAAATGAAGATGAGCCGTTGCATGCCGGGCAAATTATTACATATAAAGTAAGTCCTTTCGCAGGCATTCAAATGTTCTGGTTAACAGAAATTACGCATGTTGTGGACAGAAAATATTTTGTTGATGAACAACGCTTTGGTCCATATACGATGTGGCATCACCGTCACTTCTTTGAAGCTGTAGAAGGTGGGGTAAAAATGCGCGATGTAGTGTATTACAAACTTCCATTAGGTTTTCTCGGAGACATTGCGCATGCAGTATTCGTGAAGAAAAAACTGCAAAACATTTTTGGCTATCGTTATACGAAACTCGAACAATTGTTTGGAAAATGGAATCGTTAACACCACAGGAAATTGATCGTGTTATCGAAATGGCATGGGAAGACCGTACGCCATTTGATGCCATTCTTCAACAGTTTAATTTAAAAGAAGCGGATGTTATTACGCTCATGCGTCGCGAATTGCTTCCTAAGTCGTTTGAACGTTGGCGCAAGCGTGTTTCGGGCAGAGCAACCAAGCACCTCAAAAAGAGAACGTTTACTTCCGGCTCATTCAAATGTGATGCACAACGTGTGATTACCGGAAACCGAATCAGTAAACGATGAGTGCGCGCACGGTACGATTAATTCTCGGTGATCAATTAAATTCTCGCCACAGCTGGTTTTCAACTGTTGATTCAAATGTTCTTTATGTGATGATGGAAGTACGTCAGGAAACTGATTACGTGCATCATCACATTCAAAAGGTGGTAGCCATATTTATGGCCATGCGTGCATTTGCTGAACTGTTGCGTTCAGAAGGTCATAGCGTGCATTATATTTCTTTAAACGATGCGAAAAACAAACAGCGTATTGATGAAAATATTCTTGCAGTACTGGCATCACATCACGCCAATAAATTTGAATATCAGGAACCGGATGAATATCGATTAGACAAAGAGTTGAGCGTCTTTTGCAATTCCTTGCCTGTGGCGCATCAGTGTTATAACACAGAACATTTCTTTACAACAAGAAACGCATTAGCGGAATTCTTTAAAGGAAAAAAAACGTTTCTCATGGAATCGTTTTACCGTAATATGCGCAAGCAAACGGGGATACTCATGCAGAATGAACAACCCGAAGGAGATCGCTGGAATTACGACCACGACAATCGACATTCTTTCACTGCGATACTACCTCCACCGGTGAAAGAATTTGAGCACGATGCTTCTGAAATTGTAGAACTACTCGAAGAACATCAGGTTGAAACAATCGGGAAGATTGAAAAGAATCTCAACGTTTGGCCTGTAAACAGATCAGAAGCATTGGCTGTCTTAACGCATTTCGTAACCGAGCTTTTACCTTCTTTCGGAACGTATCAGGATATGATGAGTACTGATCACTCTTATTTATTCCATTCACGACTTTCATTTGCGTTGAATGTAAAATTGATTTCACCGCATGAAGTGATTGCTGCAGCTATACAACAGTACCGCGAACAACCGAAAATCATCACGCTATCTCAGGTTGAAGGATTTGTTCGCCAGATTTTGGGTTGGCGAGAATACATGCGTGGTATTTATTGGGCTACCATGCCGGATTTCGCGACACGAAATTTCTTCGATCATAAACGTGAATTACCTTCATGGTTCTGGACGGGCGAGACGAAAATGAATTGTTTAAAATACGCGATTCGTCAATCGCTGAATTTAGGATACGCCCACCATATCCAACGCCTGATGATTACCGGAAATTTCGCATTGCTTACCGGCATTCATCCTGATGAAACGGATCGATGGTATTTAGGCATTTACATTGACGCATTCGAATGGGTTGAAATCACCAACACGCGCGGCATGAGTCAATATGCAGATGGAGGTGTTGTCGGCTCAAAGCCCTATTGCTCTAGCGGTGCCTATATTTCAAAAATGAGTAACTACTGCCAAAGTTGCTCATATCGTGTTAAAGAAAAAACAGGAACAAACGCTTGTCCGTTCAATTCATTGTATTGGCATTTCCACGTTCGGAATCGCAACGTATTGGAACGCAATCCAAGAATTGGAATGGTCTATCATACGTGGGATAAAATGCAACCCGGTCAACAACGCTTGCTGCTTGATCAGGCCGAACATTACCTCAACACAATAGAATCACTGTAACGCGTTCAACTTTTTCAGAATCAACTCGTGTTGCGTACGAAATCGCTCTGTCAAGAGTGCTGTTATTCGCTTACCAACTTCCCTGCGATGAAGTTGAATAAATTCTAATTCCGTTTTTGTGCATTCATTTCGTAACATCCGAAAGACACTATTTCTAAAGGATTGCTTTGTGGCTACAATCGAATGAATTAACGCTACCCTATCTTTTTCGTTGGAAGTAAGATATCGTGATTTACTTTTCCCGAGTGCACGTACGAAAGCTTCTATCAAATCGTTATTCCATTGTTTGAATAAAGGTCGTAGCACTAACCCCTGAAACGATTCAATCGGCAATGCTATCGCGGGATCGAACGTAACAGCAGGTCGCGTAGCAATGTATTCCGGTTCGTTGCTTGCAGATGCCATTGTAATTGTAAATTTACGTATGATAAGATCAGTAATCGTTGATGATTCCGTTGAAGCTGTTAACAGTTTAAAAGCCGACCTGACACAATGGTGTCCGGAGGTTTCGCTGATCGGCACTGCGAACAGTGTTAAAGAAGGAATACAACTAATACAACAAACTAAACCTCAACTGGTTTTTTTGGACATTCAATTGGGTGACGGAGAAGGTTTCGATATCCTCAATGAACTTCAAGACCCGGACATCCAAGTCATATTTACAACGGGAATAGATAATCAGGGAATACGGGCAATTAAATACAGCGCATTGGATTATTTACTCAAACCTGTTGATCCCGATGAATTAATAGAAGCTGTTAAAAAAGCGCGCGGCAAAGAACTGCAACAAAGTCTTTCCGATAATTTAAAACTGCTACGCGACTACCTAAGTTCGGGTTCACCAGCCCCGAAGCGCCTTGCACTTAACAGCGCCGATCGGGTACATGTAATTCAAACCAATGAAATTGTTCGTTGTGAGTCGGAGCGCAATTATACCACCTTCTTCTTGTCTACCGGAAAACAAATCGTAGTGACACGAACATTAAAAGAATACGAAGAACTGCTGGAGCCGATTGGCTTTGTGCGAGTGCATCATTCTCATTTAATCAATATCGAATTCCTAAAAGAATTTGTAAAGCAAGATGGTGGTTACGTGTTGATGAAAGACGGAAGCAACGTTCCGGTTTCGGTAAGAAAAAAAGAAGATCTGCTGCGAATATTAGGTTTATAAAAAAACGCCTGTGTAATGTACACAGGCGTTTTTTGTTGCATTGAATATATTCTATTGCCTTGGTCTAGCAGGTGTTGGTGTTTCCTGCTTAGGCGTTGTTGTAGGGCGTGAAGGTGACGGCTTTGATGCAGGAGTATCCTTCTTCGGTTCCGTTTTTTTCGGTTCTGTTTTAGAAGGCTCAGCTTTCTTCGGTTCCGTTTTCTTCGGCTCTGTTTTCTTCGGCTCTGTTTTGGTTGGAGTCGGTTTTGACGGCGTATTCTGTGATCTGCTGTTGCCGTACGTAACAGTTAACGTATTTTGAGCATAACCCACATTATTCTGAGCTTTAACTTCAATAGTGTTCGTACCTTGATTCAAGTTAGCGGTGAAGGTAACCGTACCTGTCTGAGCATTGAAATTAATACCTGACATCATGCGAACACCGTTTACTTTCACTCCAAATTGTGATGCCGATGTAATTCCTGTTACTTGCATAGTAACGGCCAACTGCTGTGAAGGTGAATTGTAATTGTTGCTTGCCGGAGTAACCAGTGTAATTACCGGATCACTTGGTGTAGGAGTTGGAGTCGGTGATGGATTTGTTGGGTTCGGAGGAGTCGGATTCGACGGATTGCTTGGAGGTACTACCGTCGTTTGACCCGGACGTGAATTACCCGGCTGCTGAGTTGGTGTAGGCGACGGATTGTTATTACCCGGATCCTGAGCACCACCACCCGGACTCGTATTCACAACTTTAATTGTAGTTGCATCATTTGCAGATCCTGCAGAGTTCGTTGCAGTTACTGTATACACGTTAGCACCAGGCACACAATTGTCACTAAAAGTTACCGTATTTGCTCCTCCATTATAATTAAACGTTACATCTGTTCCATTTAATCGCTTTACTGTAATCTGCGACGCAGAAGTAACATGCAATACTGTTGCAATTACAGTTTGTTGCGGCGTGCTCGTAATAAACGGATTCGCAGAAGGTGTTGTAATGTTCACAACAGGAGGCTGCACCACAGGGGCCGGTGTGTATGCAATAGTTGTTGACTTACTATCCGAACCTACAGTGTTTGTACCTGTTACAGTGAACACATTATTACCTGACGTCAATGTCGCATTGATCGTCACCACTTTTGTCGAAGCATTGTATGAGAATGAACTAACTGCCGCACTGTTTTGTGTTACAGTAATATCACTCTGACTGTTCACGTTTAACACTGTTGCAATTACCGTTGTATTCTGAGTTGGAGAGATGAACGGCGAAGATGCAGGTGTAGTGATCGTTACAACAGGAGGTGGAGTTGCCTGCGTAGTCTTGTACGTAATAACACACGACTTCGAGTTGGTACCGGCAGTGTTAGTTCCGGTAATGGTCAGGTTATTGCTACCGCTTACAAAAGAAGCAGGGAATGACACTGTAGCAACACCATTAGCTACGTTAAATGTAAAGTTAGTTACCGGTGCATTGTTAAATGTAATTGCAACCTGACTCATCGTGGTAACATTAGTTACCGTAGCCGTAATTGTCATGGATGCCGTCTTCGTAGAATACGGACAAACGTTTGGTGAAGTAATCGTAACAACAGGAGGCTGTACAGTTTGAACCGGATTGTAGTTAATAGTAACTACATCAGATGCACTGCCAAAGTTATTAGTGCCAATTACTTCGTAGGTGTTTGCGCCTTGCTGCAAATTAGCGGTAAATGTTACCTGACCATTTACAGGATTGAATGAGAATCCGGAAATAGCAACACCATTACGCTTCACCTGCACATTAGACTGAGATGTAACATTCACAACAGTTGCAGTAACATTGGTTGTCGGAGAAACTGATGTAAACGGATCAACTCCCGGATTGGTAATTGTTACTTGCGGAGGAACACCACTATTGTTCGGACTTGGATTAGTCTGCGAATAAATAATCGTCTGATTATCCGAAGCACTTCCCGCATTATTAGTTGCAATAACAGAATAGGTGTTAGTTCCTGCCAGCAAATTGTGCGAGAACGTCATGATGTTCGTTGTCGGATTGAAATTGAACGCATTGCTTACCTGTCCGTTAATCGTTAAACTGATTTGACTCGCGGACAATACACGTTCAACACGCACTACCAAATTTTGAGTTGGCACCGTAGCTGTAAACGGATTCGTTGCAGGCGTTGTAAATGTTACAATTGGAGGCAACTGCACCGGGTTGTTTGGATTAACCGGAGTTTGATTCGGATTTGAAGGAGGAGGATTCGTTACAACCGGATTTGGATTAGTCGGATTGTTCGGATTCGGATTGGTGTTGTACGAGTTCGGATTCGGAGGAGGAGGAGGAGGATTGTTAGTAGAAGTTGTAGACTCGGCACGACCAAAAGTCCAGCGAATAAACATGCCCGCATAATGATACATATCGTTATTAGGTGTTGCTGCCCCACTGTAATCATGACGCGTACCATCGATAACATCATTCAACGCGAATGTGGTACGGTGCTCAATTCCAATTGCAAACGCACGACCAAACTGATAACCCATCCCAATACCTGCAGAAGGCATGAACGACCATTGTGCAGTAGGACTACCATCAGCGGCTGTTTCGTAGGTATCATCCCACAATGCTTCCAATTGTCCACGAACAATATTGTCCATTCCGAACTGGTTAATGCCGGAATAATTGTACATCATGCCATTTTCATCCAACTGATTGATTGTGGTTTTCCAGTAGTTCATACCCACTCCACCAAAACCATAGAGCAAGAAGCCGCTTTTACGTAAAGTGTTGCTTCCAATAATTAATTCCAATGCGAATTCATCGTATCGGAATTTGTAATTACTGAAAACATAACCGCCGTTTGCAGCGTAATTGGTTGCACCATTGCTTAACACCGGATTAGCTTGCAATCCTGTTAACGCGTTGTAATTGTAACCATAGTTTCTTCCATCCTGAAAACGGAAACGTGCTCCGAAGTACAACGGGCCCGGTTTGCTCATTCTGGAATACTTAGTTGCGGTAATGCCCCAACCAAATCCACCCAAAGGTTTCATATCACTGGTTTGGAAGGTTCCGCCCATATTAACGCCCCACCACCATGGGTTGCGTTCTCGTAAAGCTTGTGCATTGGCCTGTACTCCGAGGAAGGCAAACAATGCGATAATGTAAAATAGTCTCATAGATCCACAATTAGGAGGTTTTCCCTGTTCACGCAGTAATTGTGCCGAAACCCTGCAGTGGTTTATTTAAAAAAACCAAAATACTGATTAACAAACACTTAGCTTATGTGAACTTTGATATCTGGCAAAGCTAACCAATAGAAGGTTATCCTGCAATCTAACCGCTCCCGTCGGCGTGAATTCGTAACTTCGGCGCAATTGTGGTAGAATACTCCGGAGATATCAAATCAAAGTCAGATCACGAGCTGGTTGCTGATTTTAAAGCAACCGGGAATTCTATTGTCGTGGGTGAACTTTTTCGCAGATATAAACACCTAGTGTTGGGTGTGTGTAGAAAATACCTGAAAGATGACGATGAAAGTCAGGATGTTCAGATGCAAATATTCGAGAAACTGCTCACTGACCTTCATAAACACGAAATCGACCAATTCAAAGCCTGGCTATACATGGTAACGCGTAATACGTGCCTGATGTATTTGCGCAGTTTAAAATCGAAAAAGGCGGGGCAAGCGGAGATGCAAAAAGTTTTAGAGCAGGATATGGAAATTGAAAGTTCACTGCATCTTAGTGATGAAGGTAGCAATAACCGGATGCTCGACCTCATGGAACAAATGTTGGAACAACTTCAGGAAACACAGAAAATTTGTGTGGATATGTTCTACCTGAAAAAAAAGACCTACAAAGAAATTCATGAAGCTACCGGTTACAGTATGAATGAAGTAAAAAGTTATATCCAAAACGGAAAGCGCAATTTGAAATTATTGATGGACCGACAACTCAATGAAAACCGATAAGTTCCATATACATCTGCCCGAAGATCCGTGTTTAACGGAAGACGAGCTGAACGCGTACGTTTCAGGTACTGCGCCGCGCGATATGCAATATCGAGTGGAGGCGCATGCGATGGATTGTGCGTTGTGTGCAGATGCGTTGGAAGGTTTTGAAGAAAAAGTAAAACATGCAGTAATTGTTCAGGTTGAAGAGGAGGGTAAAATTATTCCGTTGTTCGGAAATAGAAAAGCTATATACAGCGCTGTAGCAGGCGTTGCCATTATAATCGGGGCATTTGTCCTTTTCAAAACTGCAGATATTAAACAAGAGGCAAAAGTCGCTGAAGCGCCAAGGAATTATGCTGCGGACAGTTTTAAGCAAGGACCTATTCCTGTAGGTAGTGCGTTAGAGGAAAAATCCAATCCTCCTGTTCAAGAGCAAGAGGAGCAAGGTGCGACGAACCAAACGCGTATGGTGGAATCAGGCGGTGCGAAAACAACAACAGTTGATGCAATTCCGAATAGAAAAGAGGAAGATTATGTTGCCGTACCAACAACTGTTGCAGCCGCAGACGAAAGTGCCGTGATGTTGGATGATGTGGCCGGAAATACGACCGGTGATGCTGACCTTGATAAAGGCGCACCGGCAGAACAAGAAAAAATGGAAGATGTTGTTGTTGTTCAACAAGCGCCTGCATCAACTACAGCAATTCCGCAGGTAGAATCGAAAAAAGATAAAAATCAAACGCGCGCTGAAGCGCCGCATCCGAATAAGCCAAGCTCGCGCGATCTCGACATCTCCTACGAAAAAGGTGTAGAATTTATGGGGCAGAAAAATTACGTAAGCGCTATTGCCTTCTTCAATAAGGTTTTGGTTGATCGTCAACATCGGTATTATGAAGATGCAAAATGGAATAAAGCCATTTGTCTGATTGAGCAAGGCAAGAAGGAAGAAGCTCGCGCTGTTTTGAAAGAAATTGAACAGAGTAATTCCAAATACAAGAAGGATGCAACGGAGCGTTTGAAGACGCTATAGAAAGTTATTAATCTTCCGAACGAACAGCGATGTACTTAAACGGATGATCGAGAATAATGGATATTTCCTCGCCTTTATCCATCATATCTTCATCTTCCACATCGTGATACCAATTGATTTGCACCTTAATACCACGATCACGCGCTTTCAACAACTTCGTAAATGCACTCAGCAATGCACGAACAGAACCAGTATTCAAGTGATCGAGTTTCACTTCCACTGCAATTGATGTTTGCGTAGTATTCGTAGCATAATATTCGCACCAACGCTCCAAAGGTTGATAAAACATCATAGCATCAGCAGGAATGGAACGCCCTTTTAATTCGAAAACATTTGTTGCCGTATTAAAATCAACCTGAGGCGTCGTTTTTGCAGCGGGAATAAACAGTGTTTCCATCAGCATTAGTTTAACTGTACATTTACTTCCACACAAAAGAAGGTGAATCCACCGTCCTTATCAATAAATCGGTAATCAATCTTTCCGGAGGCAGAACGAGCGATTTCGAGCAATCCTAAACCGGCACTTTTCCTATTACCATCGCTCAGTACAACGCCCATTTTCTTGATATACATTTCCTTGATCTGTTCCTGATCGGCACTATTAATTTCCTTGATGCGCTCTTCCAGCTTGGGAACATCCGTTGTCATCATCATATTTCCGCAACGCAACCCATACTCATAATCGCTGATTTTGCGCATGACCACAATCGAATTCGGAATCGAATCGTTGGGCACTACCGGCGCATTATTGCGCATGTTCTGCAAACATTCCACCAACGCACTGAGCAAACGTCGACGCGCAGGACGGCTTACGGCCTGGAGTTCCGGTTTGGTATCTACCATAGAAACTACAGAGCTAATCAGATCTTCGCTCAGTTCGCCGAAATAAAACCATTCATCGTGACCGGTTCTCATCATTCCCAAAACCTGCTCATGTTCAAACAATCCTGCCATATTTGTAAAGATATGAAATTAACATATCTGCAATCCATCTCGATTCATCGCGTGCAATTTCTATTTTTGCCATCTAATTCTATCATTATGAATCCGAACGGAAGTATTTCTTATCAAGCAGATGACGGTATTGCCCGAATTAAGTTTGGGCACCCGCAAAGTAATTCTATGCCCGGCGCTTTATTACGCGAATTAGCCAACACTATTGAAAAAGCAGGTATTGATATAGATGTAAACGTGATCGTGTTGGAAAGTATAGGCGATAAAGCCTTTTGCGCAGGCGCTTCGTTCGATGAACTAATCAGTATTAAAGACATTGAAACCGGCACATATTTTTTCTCCGGATTTGCTTCCGTGATTAATGCGATTCGCAAGGCACCGAAATTTGTCATTGCACGCGTGCAGGGTAAAGCTGTTGGTGGTGGTGTCGGTATTGCCTGTGCAGCGGATTATACGATTGCAACTGAAGCGGCTGCTGTGAAGTTGTCAGAATTGGCAGTTGGTATCGGACCTTTTGTTGTTGGACCTGCGGTTGAACGTAAAATAGGCACTTCTGCATTCAGCAACTTGGCAATAAATGCTACCGAATGGCGGGATGCTCATTGGGCAAAACAAGCAGGAATGTACACCGATGTTTTCACAACAACTGATGAGTTGGACGCAGCTGTAAATGCATTGGCAAAGCGTTTAGCCAATAGCAATCCTGAAGCGATGGCCATGCTGAAAAAAGTTTTCTGGGAAGGTACCGAAAACTGGGATCAACTTTTGGCAGAACGCGCAGGAATGAGCGGAAAGCTTGTCCTGTCCGACTTCACGGTTAACGCGATCAACGCATTTAAACAAAAGTAAGTTTCAAAACATTTTTCAAGCGGTTAATCGCTCCTTATTGCAGGAAACGATTAACCGCTTGCTTTTGCCAGTTCGTCCAATTCTGAGTGTCGATGTAGGTTTTAATCGTACGGCGATGCTTATGCTGGCCATAGAAGAAATTTAAAACATCTCCACAAGGTCCGGCCAATCGACCGTTAGAACTCATCATCGCTTGCGTCAGATTTGACAATAATGCCGGAGTGAAATAATTCAATCGCTTCAATGCCTGTGCCGCATTGGCGCGTGTTCTAAACTCGTACGAAACTGATGTGTACGCCACCAATTGATCCAGCGCCGCCTGATCGTTGGATGTACGCGCTTTTACTTCCAACCACTTGATCTCCACATTTCGTCCTGATATTCCTATAATGCCTTTCGTGTCATTTAAATACGACTCAGCACGATCAGGGAATTCGTACGATAACTTTTCCAAAGTCATCGAGATCACATCATAACTTCTTGCTCGCAGCAAGTTGCGATAACCCGGTTCACGTTCCGCAGATATTGTAGTTGTTGCATTGATTAAATGCTTGTGCACCTGAGGATCCGTGCTGCTAAATGCAATTGAAATGATCGTATTCGACTCTGCTCCATTGTCATTAATGAGCTGACGAATGATTTCACCTTTCACAGCGTGAAACTTTTCTTTGTTAAATACTTCCAGCAAGGTTGCACGTTTGTCTGCTGCAGGATAATCTTTCATTGCTGCCACAGCATCAAAACGATCCAACATGTTCTTCGCATTTAACGCCTGATTTTTCAACCAGCTCAGCGGCTTACGGAAGGTAACCGTTTTCAATACTTCGTTATTCGGATCAAACAACACATACGAAACTTCTTTCCCTTGTTTGTTCGGAATAGTAACTACGTGATTTTTGTTTTCAATCCATGCCATTTTACGATCTGATGTTCCATCTGTATAATGCACTTCAAACCAAATCGGCATTTTGAATAAACCTACCACATCACAGGTTGCATGAACTTGCTCTACCGCAAACTGTGTTCTTTTGTTGCCTTTGCTATCCGCAACTTCATTGGCTTCAACGTTGTAGGAAGGTTCTCCGCCTCTGTATACCCATTGCTCCCAAAACCAGTTCAAACTCATTCCGGTAGTTTCATTAAAAGAATACAAGAGGTTGTCCGAATCCACACTTCCGTATGGATATTTCAATAAGTAATGTTTGATGGCGCGATTGTAAGGATCACGTCCTCCAACTACATACTTCAACATGTTCAACACAAATGCACCTTTCGGATAATGACGAACACTTCCACTCTGACTATGCGCAACAGGCAACAAATCGTTCTTCGAAGCATTAAGAGAATTCATTTGCGCTTCACGACGCAACCAGTCGAAATGATCTCCGCCATATACTTCACGCTCAAACATTTGATTGTAATACGTTGCAAAACTTTCCTGCAACCAGTGATGTGCATCACTGCGCGCGGTTACATAATCTCCAAACCACTGGTGGGCCAACTCGTGCGCATTAACACTTACATATCCGCGATCATTATCTCCGATTTCATCAACAAATAAGAAGTCGCCAAAGATAGTAGCAGTAGTGTTTTCCATTGCACCATACATGAATTCCTGCACAGGAATCTGGGAATAGGTTTCCCATGGATAATTAACGCCGGTTTCTTCTTCAAACCAATCAACCATGCGTTCACTGTAACGATAAGTAGCTTCTACTCTATTCTTCCATTCCGGATAGTAATACAAATACAAAGGAACTCCGCGCTTGGACTTGGTTTCCTTAATATCATATATGCCAATACCCAACATCACCAAATACGGCGCATGTGGTTTGTTCATTTTGTAATGCCATGTCTTTGTACCGTTCTTGTTATCTTTCTCTTTCAACTTCACACCATTGGATAACACTTTGTACGCCGATTCAAACGTCACAATCATTTCAGTGGTGAGTTTGTCATTCATTTCATCGTAAAACGGAATCCAATTACGATTATCAATGCCTTGCCCCTGACTCCAGATTTGTTTTCGCGAAATATTTTGCGGGTCGTTCCAACCGATAAAATACAAGCCTTTACGCGGATTGCATTCGTACGTGATACTCATACTGTCCTGCTCACCAAAACGCAACGATTTATCTGCAAACACCCAAAGACCTTCTGCTTCAGAACGAAACCTTGCTGTTCTTCCATTCATGGTAACAGCACTTACACGAATTCCGGGACCGTCGAGCCAAATTGAATCTACTGTTTCACGCAATGGAGAAAATAAATGTGTCGCTTTGCCCTTTACTAAGCCCTGTGCCGTTTCGAAAGACAACTCCAAACGCATATGTTTAAAATCCACATTACGTTCGCGTGGAGCCCAAGCGCCGTCGTCATAATACGAACGCTTTTCTCCGGTAAAGGAACCGTTACCCACAAATTGCGCATCTACAGATTGGAATGCTGCTAGAACAGCCAACGCCACAACATAATTCTTCATAACATATTCGGTTAAGTGGGGACAATTTTAACGTAAAATCGGGCTTCTGCTACCACTTTATGCCGAAAAGCGAATTATGTTGGATGAACGGCAAGTTTTGCGCGGTGAACTTGAAGAGTTTTCTCGCAAAAACGACAAAACACGGAACTACTTCAGGTATACAGGCGCATTAAGTTGGCGTAGATTATAATTGCTCGCCATTACCGAACCATAAGCGCCGGCTGTTCGTATCGCAATAATGTCACCTCGTCTAATCGTATGCAATTCCATCGCTTTCCCGAAGCAATCGCTGGATTCACACACCGGCCCCACCACATCGTAACGCTCCATTTTTGCACCCGGTGTCGCCGTTAAATTCTCCACCTTGTGATAAGCCTGATATAAAGCGGGTCGGATCAACTCCGTCATTCCGGCATCTAACACCGCGAATTGAGTTTGCACTCCCTTCTTTACAAAAAGTGCACGAGAGATCAATGTACCGCACTGAGCCACGATGGCGCGTCCCAATTCGAAATGTACTTCCTGTCCGTTGCGTATCTCTAAAAATCGCTTGAATACAGCGAAATACGCGGCGAAATCAGGTATCCGTTCATTGTCCGGCTCGTAATAATTTACACCAAGTCCACCGCCGACATTTAAAATTTTAATATTAATTCTTCGAGAAACGAACCATTCCTGAATTTCATTTACACGTATACAAAGCTGCTTGAAGACTGACAAATCAGTAATCTGAGAACCAATGTGAAAATGCAACCCCATTAATGAGATGGCTTCACATCGTTCAATTACATCCAACACAAGAGGAAGTTCGTTAACTCCAATTCCGAATTTGTTCTCCTCTAATCCTGTGGTAATATAATGGTGCGTATTCGCATGTACATTGGGATTAATGCGTAATGCAATACGAGCTTTCTTACCAAGAGCGAGTGCATGTTCATTAATAATTTCAATTTCCGGAATAGATTCACAATTAAAACAAAAAATATCTGCTTTAAGCGCAGCAATTATTTCTGAATCACTTTTTCCAACACCGGCAAAAACAACTTGTTGAGCATTAAAACCCGCCTCTAGCGCCTCCTCTACTTCACCACCACTAACACAATCCGCACCAAAACCCGCAGCACGAATAAGCTCCAAGACTTGATCTTCCACATTAGCTTTCATCGCGTAATGCACGTGAAATCCATGTTTAGCAGATTCAGATTTAACCACGTTTAATGTGTCCTGCAACAACTTCAGATCGTAACAATAAAACGGTGTAGGTGATTGAGCTAAAACAGCTATTTGTTCGGGACTAAATGCGGTCATACGACAATAATTTACAGCGCAAAAACGCCTTTGTTTAACGCTTGTAACGCAGGTGCTTTGTATTTCGATTGAATCAGAAGTGAGATGTTGTTCTCACTTCCTCCATATGAAATCATGCGCAGGGGAATATCACGCAACGCATCAAAAACCTGCGATGCATACCCCTGTTTATCTTTTTTGAAAGTACCTACAATGCATACAATCGTTTGATCGCGTTCCACTTTTACAAAACCAAACTGATTCAGATCAGCAACAATTTCATCTAGATACGTATCCTGATCAATGGTTAATGAAACCGCCACCTCGGAAGTTGTAATCATATCAATTGGTGTTTTGTATCGTTCGAATACTTCAAATACCGAACGCAAAAAACCATATGCCATTAACATTCGTCCTGACTTAATCTGAATGGCAATGATGCCGTCTTTAGCGGCAACAGCCGTAATACGATCACCCGGATCAGCAGTTCCGATTAATGTTCCTTTTGCTTCGGGTTGCATGGTATTCAACAAACGAACCGGAACATTACGTTTTTGCGCGGGTAATACGCAAGTCGGATGCAAAATTTTAGCACCGAAATAAGCCAACTCCGCAGCTTCATCAAACGTCAATTCGCTAATCGGATAAGTTTTGTCGACAATGCGCGGATCATTATTGTGCATGCCGTCAATGTCGGTCCATATCTGAATTTCAGGAGAATCCAATACTGCTCCAATGAGTGTCGCAGTATAATCACTGCCGCCGCGTTTCAAATTGTCAATTTCTCCGAAACGATTACGACAGATATAACCTTGCGTAATGAATAATTTATTATCAGAATAATTTGAAAGTATATTTTTAATGTGTGTTTCAATATAATTCAAATCCGGCTCGCCGTTTTCATCGGTGCGCATAAAATCTAATGCCGGTAACAACACCGAATCAATACCGCATTCACTCAAATGAAAATGTACTAAAGCCGTGCTCAAAAGCTCGCCCTGCGCAAGAATGGCGCGTTCTTCATTAACCGTAAACAAGTCGATCGTAAAACTGCGGATATAAGCAAAATGTTCCGTTACTAACTCTTTGCCTTTTTGTTTCCACTCCGGCTTATTATACAATTCATCCACCACTTGCAGATAATTGTGCTCTAAGTCATTAATAAGCTTATTGGCAGACTCGTGCTTTTTGGCAAATAGTTGTTCTGAAATCTCTACCAGTTTGTTGGTCGTTCCGGACATTGCCGAAAGCACTACAATTTTAGGCGTGTCATTAACAATCAGTTGCTTTAGCACTTTCATGCGCTCCACAGAACCCACAGAGGTTCCGCCAAATTTCAAAACGTACATAGCGGTCAATTCAGTATTCGAGGCGCGAAGTTGGTTAATTCGCGTTTGCTCTGCAACATATTGATTCAGAATTCGTTCATGAATATTAGGAAGATATGAACCTCACTTGAACTTCATTTTCAGAGCTGTTTAACCAAACCACCGCAATAAATAATGTATACGGCTGACTTTCAGATTTTTACAAAAAACGAAAGGTGATTCACATCTTCTTTTGATCGGTTTAATTATGAGCAAAATCCTGTTAATAGCTTAGTTCGGCGCTCACCGTTTACCGCGTGCTTATATGTATTTTTGAATCCGTTATGTACTCCTTGTTTACAAAAGAAATACGAAGCTTTCTGAGCTCGTTGATCGGCTATATCGTCATCATCGTGTTCTTGCTGGCTATCAGTTTATTCATGTGGATCATCAAAGGTGATTCCAATGTGCTGGATATGGGCTATGCCAACATCGATACGTTGTTCGCGATTGCGCCATGGGTATTCCTTTTCCTTATTCCCGCTATCACGATGCGTTCCTTCGCTGACGAAAAAAAATCGGGAACGATTGAATTGTTGTTAACGCGCCCTTTAACCGATCTGCAAATTATTCTGGCGAAATACCTAGCCGGACTTGTGCTCGTATTATTCTCGCTTATTCCAACGCTCGTGTATTTCTATTCGGTATACAAACTCGGCGCCCCCGAAGGAAACATTGATACCGGCGGAACCTGGGGATCGTATATCGGATTATTATTCCTTGGGTCATCTTTCGTTTCTATCGGTTTGTTTGCATCAGCATTAACAGACAATCAAATCGTATCGTTCATCTTAGCATTAGCCATGTCGTTCTTCTGTTATATCGGATTTGAGCAAATCAGTTCCCTCGAATTCATCGGCACTGCAGATACGCTGATTGCAAATTTGGGTATCAACGCACATTACAACTCATTAAGCCGCGGAGTAATTGATTCCAGAGATGTGATTTACTTCCTGAGTTTTAATACGCTGTTCATCATGTGTACGCGTCTTGTTTTACAAAGCAGAAAGTGGGAGAAAAAATGAGCGATCAACGAATTGATAACAAACGTGCAGATATTCTGCAACTGGTGATGACATTCGGAGTGATTGTATTAATCTCCGTTTTGTCGCAATATCTGTTTGTACGTCTCGACTTAACAGCTGAGAAGCGATACACTCTTTCGGAAAGCACCAAAGCAATGCTCGAAGAATTGGATGATATCGTGTATTTCAAAGTTTATCTCGAAGGCGATTTCCCGCAGGGAGCAGGCGGTTTCAAACGATTACAAGAAGAAACCAAAATTATTCTTGATGAATTCCGGGTATATGCCGGAGACAACATTCAATACGAATTCATCAATCCTTCCGAGAATCCGGTAAAGAAAGATCGTGATGCATTTCATCGTCAGCTTATCGAAAAAGGTGTGCGTCAGTTTAACTTGGAAGTCCCTTCCGAAGATGGAGGAGGCATGAACACCATGCAGATTTTCCCGGGAGCATTGGCAACGTACCGCGGAAAAGAAGTAGCGTTAGAACTATTGAGTACACGCTCCGGAACCACACCTGAACAACAATTGAATAACTCGGTAAGCGGATTGGAATATGAAATCACTAATGCCATTCGCAAGTTAAAGATTGTGATGAAACCGAAAATCGGCATTGTTCAAGGCCATTACGAATTGGATTCTTTGTATTTGAATCAGTTCACTAAAGCATTGCGCGAATATTATGATGTAGAATATGTGGACCTGAAAGGCAATTTGAATGCATTTCGTGATACCGTTCAAAATGCAGAACAAATTCGCAACAAATACACTGCATTGGTCATGGCTCGTCCCGATACCATGTATTCGCAACAAGATTTGTTTGTATTGGATCAATATGTCATGTACGGCGGAAAAGTGATGTGGATGGTGGATCCTGTTTACATCAATCAGGATACTATGGCATTGACCGGACAAACGATGGGTATGCCGAATCAACTGGGAATTGAAGAATTGTTGTTCCGTTACGGTGCGCGTTTAAATACCACGTTGGTTCAAGATTTGTATTGTAGTCCGATCGGCATTAACGTTGCTCCTCCGGGCGCGCCGGCACAGGTAGAACGTCGTCCTTGGCTGTTTTATCCCACAATTTTGCCGGAAGAAAAACATCCTATCGTGAAGAATTTGGATGCAATTCGATTTACGTACCTGAGTACCATTGATACGGTTGAAACATCTGCGAATGTGAAGAAGACAATTCTGATGACTACCTCAGGAAGTTCACGCGCAGTAACAACTCCAACACGTATTACGTTAGCATTAACACGCATTCAGCCGGATCGCAGACAGTTCAATAAACCGCGTCAACCTGTTGCCGTGTTGCTGGAAGGTCAGTTTGATTCGTATTGGAAAAACAAATATTTACCGGACGAATTCAAACAAAACAAACTCATCGGATTCAAGGATAAGAGTCCTGCAACACAAATGATCGTTATCAGCGATGGTGAAGTTGCGGCCAACGATATTCGACAGGGACAACCGATGGTGTTAGGATACGATCGTTATTCGGGATACACGTATGCCAACAAACCATTCTTGCTGAACTGTGTCAACTATTTATGCGGTGATAAAGAATTACTCGCTATTCGTTCTCGCGAAGTGATGTTGCGGTTGTTGGACAAGAATAAAATTAAAGAGCGTCGTATGCGTTGGCAACTTGTGAACACCTTAGCTCCTGTGGCATTCATCTTATCGTTCGGATTCTTGTTCCACTTTGTTCGCAAAAACAAATACGGTATTTCCGGTAAATACGATGTGTTGTTGCCTGCTGCAGGTCTGTTTATTTATTTGGTTGCCACATTCCAGTTGCAAATTAAAACAACATGGATTACAGCAGTATTAATTGCAGTTTATGCAGCAGCAGTGGCGTACAGTTATCGCTTCCGAATGAAACATCTCAAGAAAATGTAACCGAATATGTAGTGATCGGCTCCGCTTGTAAAGCAGGGGTTGCACGAACGGAAATAGTGTTGGTAGTTAGCATTAATGATTATGAAAAGAAATTCCATTCTGTTAGTTGTTCTTGTTCTTTTAAGCGGATTAACCATTTGGTTGGTAACACGTGACACGAAGAATACTATTTCCCGCGAGCTGCGCGATTTTGCGATTGCAGACACCGGCTCCATCACCAAAATATTTCTGGCAGACAAAGCCATGAAACAAACTACACTCACGAAACAACCCGATGGTTCGTGGTTGGTGAACGGAAAATACACTGCGCGTCCCGATGCCGTGAAAATCCTGTTGAAAACGATGCACGATATTTCCGTTAAAGAACCGGTTGGTTTGAAATTAAAGCCGACGGTTATTAAACAATTGGCAACGGGAGGCACGAAAGTAGAAGTGTACGCCGGCGATAAGCTCGTCAAGTTGTACTACGTAGGTAGCGAAACACAAGACATGACGGGCACCTACATGCTGCTGGCCGATGAAAAAACAGGAGAAAACTCTTCCGAACCTTTTGTGATGGAGATCAAAGGTTTTAATGGTTATCTCACCACGCGTTATTTTACTGCTGAAGAAGAATGGCGCGATCGCACGGTCTTTGGTTATTTTGCACCGGATATTCGTAGTATTAAAGTCACACACCAAGGCGCTCCTCAACAATCGTTCGTAGTAACACAAAGCGCGGGCAGCAAATCATTTGGTTTGCAAAGCATCACAGGACAGCCTTTGCCGTTTGATACTATTGCCGTTAAGCAGTACATTTCGTACTTCAATCGTATCGGTTTCGAAAATTTTGTCAGCGTAATCGAACAGCCGCGCAAAGATTCTATCATTCGTAGTCAACCGATTCACATCATCGAGATCATGGACGCGAAAGGCAAGAAGAGTCTGGTGAAATTGTACCGCAAAAAACACGACGGCAAAGATCCAATGGACAGCACAGCTACTGCTCCACCTGAGTTTGATCCTGATCGCATGTTCGCACTTATTAACGATGGTAAAGATTTCGTCGTGGTTCAGTACTTCGTTTTCGGAAAATTGCTGCAAACACCGGCCTATTTCCGTCGTCCAAGTTCTGACGTTCCTCAGGCAAAAAATTAGTTCATCAGCAGGTTACTGTTGAAAAGTCGGGTGAAAAACCGGACAAATACTCCCTTCCCTCCCGTTCAAAAAAGTATTTTTGTGTGTACTCAGAAAAGTATTTGATCCTATGAAATTTATTGTATCCAGTTCGTCGCTGTTGAAGCAGTTACAAATGTTGAACGGAGTATTAAACTCCAGCAACACACTGCCTATTTTGGACAATTTCCTGTTTGAAGTAGAGAACCATCGTTTAACGATTTCTGTTTCGGATCTGGAGACTACCATGACTACACAGTTGGCTGTAGAATCGAAAGATTCAGGCAATGTGGCGGTTCCTGCAAAATTATTGATCGACACATTGAAAACCTTTCCTGATCAGCCGTTGACGTTCTCGGTTGATAAGAAGCGTTTAGCGATTGAAATTTCAAGCGACCAGGGGAAATATAAAATCACCGGACAAAACGGCGATGAATTCCCGAAAGCGCCGCAGGTTGAAAATAGCCAGTCTATCGATATTGAAGCTGCCGTTTTATCACGCGCTATTTCTAAAACGTTGTTCGCAGCAGGTAACGATGAATTGCGACCTGTAATGTCAGGAGTATTCGTGCAGTTCTCTCCGGAGAATACCACGTTTGTAGCAACTGATGCACACAAATTGGTGCGTTACCGTCGCAGTGATATCAAGTCTTCCGGAAGTGCTTCTTTCATTCTTCCGCGCAAGCCGTTGAACCTGATGAAAAATATTTTGGGCAACGTAGAAGGAATCGTTCGTTTGGAATACAATGCTACCAACGCGCGTTTGTCGTGGGGAATTGCACCCGATGGCACCGTAGGAACTACGATGGTTTGTCGTTTAATTGACGGCAAATACCCGAACTACGAAGCGGTTATTCCAAAGAATAATCCAAACAAATTAACGGTAGATACTTCAGCGTTGCTGGCATCTATTCGTCGTGTAGCCATCTTCGCGAACAAGACCACGCATCAGGTTCGATTGAAGGTTGCAGGCAGTGAATTAAATATTTCTGCAGAAGATTTAGATTTCTCCAACGAAGCCAGCGAGCGTTTAACCTGCTCGTACATCGGTGATGATATGGAAATAGGTTTCAACTCGAAGTTCCTGGCAGAAATGTTGGTGAACATCGACAGCGAAGAAGCAACGATTGAAATGAGCGCACCAAACCGTGCCGGCATTTTGTTGCCGAACACCCGTCAAACCGACGCAGAAGACACACTGATGCTGGTAATGCCGGTGATGCTGAATAGTTAATCGGATCGGAATGATATTAGGAAAAGCTGTTCGGAAGGACAGCTTTTTTTGTTGGGTGGTAGAGAGTCAAACAACCACAAAATGGTACAAAACAACTGAAAGCAAATTGGAAACAAACTGTGCTCTTAAAAGGTCAACCATTATTAAGAGCTTGAGGTAGCATCAGCAGAAATGGAAATGCCTTCGAGTAATCCAATTGCTCATAAAACATTCCCAACTTATTTAAATTTCTGTAATAGTCATTTGCGTTGCTGTAGTAGTTTAATTCGCTTTGCAGATACCACGCTTTTGTTCCTAATTTTTCAGCGATAAACCATTTCTCAAGCAATCTCCCTGCTCTACCATTGCCATCTTCAAACGGGTGGATGTTCACAAACACTAAGTGCATATAAGCAGCGAAATAGAAAGTTTCGTAAATATCCAGCTGCTGTTGTTTTAACCGCTCTATATCTTCCCAAAGCAGATTCATCAACTCCTTCACTTCGTTGAAAGGCGCTGCTTCGTATTGTATTCTACCTGTTTTATGCTCCAGGACCACCATATTACCGGTGCGGTAATTACCTTGTTTGCTTCCCGGCAATAAATGTGCAGCCAATAATGAATGTGCTTTAAAGAAATTGATTTGGGATAAGCTGTTTTCCTGAGCAAACAAATAGGCGTTGTACAGATCATTGGGCTTTTCTACCAAAACGGGCTGATATTCTATGTTCAGCATTTTGTGCTTGATATAGCTATCCACCTCCATTTGTTCGCCTTCTATTTTAGATGAAGCTATAGCAGAAACTGATGTATAGAAACTAAAATTGGGGGAAGATATTTCAGCGTCCTGTAATCGATCAAATTTATGCTGCAGGTCTTTATCTGCTCGCTCACGAAAAGCTTCTAAATGATCGGCAGATAAAATTTTAAGCTCCATAATCAAAAACAGATAATTCAACTATTCACAAAAAAGATCAAAATAGAAATCCTCTTTTTGCTACTTATACTCTCCATACACTCCACGCAACGTATCGGCAATTTCTCCTAACGAAGCGTAATGTTCAACAGCGTGTAAAATGCGTGGCATCAGGTTTTCTGTGCCGCGCGCAGCCGACTCAATATCCTTTAATGCTTGTTGCACTGCTGCGTTATCACGACCGTCTTTTACTGCTTTCAATTTTTCCATTTGCATTACACGAATGGAATCATCAACTGTAAATAAATTGTCCATTGGCTTTTCCTGAACAGTGAATTTGTTCACGCCAACAATAATCTTTTCACCGCGCTCAATGGCTGTTTGGTACGCATACGAACTTCCGGCAATCTCATCCTGCATGTAGCCTTGCTCAATCGCGTCTACCGCTCCCCCAATGGCATCAATGCGCTGAATGTATTCCCAGGCCTTTGCTTCTACTTCATCGGTTAAGGATTCAACCATGTATGATCCCGCTAACGGATCCACAGTATCGGCTGAGCCGCTTTCACATGCAATGATCTGTTGTGTGCGCAGTGCTATTCGTGCTGCTTCTTCTGTAGGCAGAGCGAGCGCTTCGTCAAATCCGTTAGTGTGCAGACTTTGTGTTCCGCCCATAACAGCAGACAATGCCTGCAACGTTACACGAATAATGTTGTTATGCGGTTGCTGAGCGGTTAACGTTGAACCACCGGTTTGTGTGTGGAAACGCAACATCATCGAACGCGGATCTTTTGCTCCGAGCTCTTTCGTGATCTTGGCCCACATGCGTCGTGCAGCACGGAACTTCGCTATTTCTTCGAAGAAATTATTGTGAGCATTAAAAAAGAAAGACAAGCGACGTGCAAACACATCAATGTCCAATCCTTTGTCGATGGCGGCTTGCAAATAGGCTTTACCATTAGCCAGCGTAAATGCCAATTCCTGAACTGCGGTAGAACCGGCTTCGCGAATGTGGTATCCGGAAATGGAAATGGTATTCCACTTCGGTACTTCGTTGGAACAGTATTCAAAAATATCGGTGATGATACGCATGGACGGCTTAGGCGGATAGATGTACGTACCGCGCGCCGCATATTCTTTTAATAAATCATTTTGTATCGTTCCCGATATCTTTTTAATATCTGCACCTTGCTTCTTCGCTAACGCAATGTACATGCACAACAACGTAGATGCTGTTGAGTTGATCGTCATAGAAGTGGTGACTTTCTCCAACTCGATGCCGTTGAACAAAATCTCCATGTCCTTCAACGTATCAATCGCCACGCCAGACTTGCCCACTTCTCCTTCCGCAAATGCATGATCGGAATCGTAACCGATTTGCGTCGGAAGATCAAATGCCACAGACAATCCGGTGGTTCCATTATTCAAAAGATAGTGGTAACGTTTGTTAGATTCTTCTGCTGTAGAAAATCCGGCATACTGACGCATGGTCCACAACTTGCCACGATACATGTTAGGTTGTACACCTCGAGTAAACGGATACTCACCGGGTTGTTCTTCGGTGCGGTCAAGTTTAGGATAAGTAGCTTTTATTTCAATTCCGGAATCGGTCAGAAATTTCTCCTGACGTTGTTGCTCTTTCGTCGTGCTCATTTGATGGAATTAATCGTAATGATTAAAATACTTGTCCTACTTCTTTCTTTAAATATTCCAAAGCTACTTGTGTAGGCATTTTTTCAATTTGCTGGGAAATCTGCAAAATCATTTGCGACAATTCCACTCCGGTAGCTGTATCGGGTAATTTAGACGCTGCAACATTCACCAACTTGGTCACCTCCTCTTTAGCGGTTTTCACCATTTCCCAGGCGTGATTGGACATATAAATTTGCTGGGACATGTTATGTTCGAATTCCGTACGAATCACTTTAGTCAATTCGCTTTGCATCAGTCGTGCACTCATACCGCTTTTGTGTGTACGAGTAATTAATGTGTTGGGATTGATGCGTTCCAGAAAAATCGCGAGGCGCTCGTATGCCTGTAAACGCATAGGTGTTACCACATTCTGATTGGCCAAACGAATTTCTGCCAATCGCTTACGAGTTTCATTATCCAAAAAATTCTTCACGGTGAAGTAACAGGAACCAAATACGATTAAACAAGGAACGATAACTAAGATGGCATTCAAAACAATATCCATAACGGTTGCTCGGTTTATAGTTTCACGAAGGGCAAAAATACGCATTTATGCATGTGAATAGCGCGTTTGGCGGGATTCCATTTTTTTGTTAATTTCATAAGTACATGAAGACCACTTATATAACATGGATATGGATTGCGGCTTTGCTGTTTTTAGCATCATGGGGTCGTGTATCCGAATATTCTGTTTCGTATTTGGGATTTTCCTTGCAGGCAGGCGCTAACAGCAGTCCTGTGAGTTTTCATGTAGTCACTAAATTTATGGATCCTGCTAAACCGATAACGGCATTCAGTATCTCAAAAGCCGAATTCAAGCGGGTTGCAGCGGGTTTTATAGAAAGTCCGGCGAATCCGAAAAAGGAAAATCTATTTCTAAAATATCGGGTCAATGAATGCGGATATTTTACGGACACCGTTATTCAAGGACGCTTTTACAAAGGCGGTATTCAGTGTTCGGCGGTAGACGAATTGTGGCGTTTGCGATATGGAGAATACCCGTTTTACGGACCGGGAACAGGCTCTAATGCCTCTGTCTTGGATCAGACTATCGCAGGGCCGGGCTGGGCTCAAAAACCGTTACATCCTTCTCCGGGGCAAATAGATTTTCTAAAGCCATACGGAATTCAGACCACCATCATCGACATCATTTACGGTGAAAATGCGTTCCGTCTTCTGGCTGATATGCAAAACAGTGAATGGGTCAATGATTACAGAAGTCGTTAGTGCCAATCTTATGCAGAATAAAGCGCGGCAGTGAAAAATACCTTTTATCTTCGTTGAAAACGTGTAGGCATGTACAGCTTGATTGAAGCATTTAAAAAAGATTGGCAGGAAGAATCGAAAAAAACGTTAACGCTATTGCGAAGCTTAAACAACAAATCGTTTCACGTACAGCCGCATCCTCATGTACGTTCAGCAGCGCGCGTTGCATGGCACATCACCGATACCATCGGAGAAATGATGAGCAAAACCGGATTGCACATCGATAAGTATAACGAAGAAGAAAGTGACATCTTCTGGAACGTCGAAGAATTGTGCGCAGTTTATGAAGTGTTCAGCACAAATCTAATGGAGCAGCTCAGCAAACATTGGAAAGATGCTGACTTGCAGCATGAACTTCAGATTTACGGAGGCACTCAAAAAAAAGGCGAAATCCTTCAAATGTTAATCAGACATCAGATACATCACCGCGGTCAGTTAACGGTAATCATGCGACTTACTGACGTAGAAGTAGCAGGAACATACGGTCCGGCCAAACAAGAGTGGTCGAAGAACGGCATGCCTATAATGGATTAATTCAGTATCGATTTATCACATTCCAACCATATGACACATTTATCCAATCGCATTAACCAGTTGTCCGAATCGCAGACTATTGCCATGGCGCGTAGAAGTCGTGAGTTGATTGCACAAGGTGTGGACATCATCAGTTTAAGTTTGGGCGAACCTGATTTTAAAACGCCGGATGAAATTAAACAAGCTGCACATCGAGCCATTGACGAAGATTTCAGCTACTACACGCATGTTTCCGGTTATCTGGAATTGCGTCAAGCCATCGCCGAAAAATTCAAACGCGATAATGGCATCACATACACAGCTGATCAAATTGTAGTTTCTACCGGAGCAAAACAGTCCATTGCCAATGCCGTGTTAAGTTTAATCAACCCGGGTGATGAGGTAATTGTGCCAACTCCGTACTGGGTAAGTTATTTGGAGATCATCAAATTGGCCGAAGGTGTTCCTGTTACGATTGATGCAGGTATTGAAAATAATTTCAAAGTAACACCGGCACAAATTGAAGCTGCCATTACACCGAAAACACGCATGCTGATCTTCAGCACACCTTGTAATCCTACAGGTTCTGTATACAGTAAAGATGAATTAAAAGCGATTGCAGAAGTGGTCGCAAAATATCCTGAGTTGTACATCATTTCCGATGAAATTTATGAGCACATCAACTTTGTTGGTGGTCATGAAAGCATGGCGCAGTTCGATTTCATTTATGACCGTGTCATCACTATCAATGGTGTTTCGAAAGGATTCGCTATGACCGGCTGGCGCGGTGGAATTATGGCAGCACCACTGTGGATTGCAAAAGCATGTGACAAAATGCAAGGGCAATTTACCTCAGCAACTTCATCCATTACGCAAAAAGCTATGCATGCTGCTATGCTCATGGACCCTAGAAAGATTGAACCGTTGCGTGATGCATTTTTACGCCGTCGCGATTTGATCTTGAAACATCTCGGAGAAATTCCCGGCTTAAAACTGAATGTTCCTGATGGCGCGTTTTACGTATATCCTGAAGTGTCTGCGTATTTCGGCAAATCATGCGATGGAACTACGATCAATAATGCAACAGATCTCAGTATGTTTTTGTTAGACAAAGCACATGTTGCAATAGTTCCTGGCGCAGCCTTCGGAGAAGATACATATGTGCGTTTGTCATACGCTACTTCTGATGATCGTTTAATTGATGCAGCACGCCGCATGAAAGAGGCGTTGGCATTACTTAAGTAAGTCACGCAAATTTAACCGTCGTAAAAACAGGATTTCACTACTTTTGCCGCTCAATACTTTTAACACGTGGGAAAAATTACCGAAAAAGAAATTCGCTCCATTTTTACACGCTTCGAAAAGTTGCGTGTACTGATCATCGGTGATGTGATGATCGACAACTATGTATGGGGCAAAGTATCACGTATTTCGCCGGAAGCACCGGTTCCTGTGGTATCCGTTACACGAAAAGAAAATCGTTTAGGCGGTGCGGCAAACGTAGCGCTTAATGTGCAGGCGTTGGGAGCAACTCCTATTTTATGTTCGGTGATCGGTGCCGATTCAGACGGTCAGTCTTTGCTGGAATTAATGCAAAAACGCAAGCTGGCACCAAAAGGTATTTTAAAAAGTCGAGGTCGTATCACGACAGTTAAAACGCGTATAATTGGCGGAACACATCACTTGTTGCGTGTTGATGAAGAAATTGAACATGATATTACCCAAAATGAAACAGAACTTTTTCTCGAGCGTATCTCCTATTTGCTCGACACACAAAAAGTAGATGTCATCATATTCGAAGATTACGATAAAGGATTGGTAACAGTGCCACTGATTCGTGAGGTGGTAAAAATGGCGCGTGCGCTGAAAGTTCCTGTGGTGGTGGATCCGAAGAAGAAGCACTTTATGAACTATCAGGGAGCAACATTATTTAAACCGAATTTGAAAGAACTCAAAGAAGGTTTAAAAATTGAATTCGATCACAAGAGTGAAAAAGAATTATCGAAAGCGGTTGAAATGTTAAAGACCAAATTAAAAATCGATTTGGCTTTAATTACACTTTCCGAACATGGCATCTATGTACACGGTCGTAAAGTGAAAAAGCGTATCCCAGCGCATTACCGCAATATCTCCGATGTTTCAGGTGCAGGGGATACAGTTGTAAGCGTTGCGGCATTATGTTTAGCTGCAGGATTGAAACCGGAAATGATTGCAGAACTAAGTAACATTGCCGGCGGACTCGTTTGCGAAGATGTAGGTGTTGTTCCTATCAATCGCGAACTGCTGGAAGAAGAAGCAGTTACTTTAATTGCGAAATAACGATAATCATTTGGGTGTGCCCCTCGCAAAAACTCGGGTTGGGCTATTCACTGCAAGCTCCCCGAAAATGGGGAGTCTTTTCGTTGCCATCCCTCACGCAATTGAATTGCCATAATTGGTTTCCATGGGATTGTATTAACTGTAGGATATTTCATTTTACTCTGCCCTTCCAAGCTTACAATGATTTTTCTCATGAGTATAAAGCCATAAAAAAACGGGAAGTTCTTTGTTGAACTTCCCGTTGTGTGTGTTGTATTTTCCAAAGTTCAGAACTTCGGAAAGTTTAATACAAGTTTACTTCTGCACATTCATACGCAAGTTATGTCGTTCAGTAGCGCTTGTTACACGGATGAAGTACAAGCCGGAAGCCTGAGTCTCTAAAGAGATCTGCTTGGTGAAGCCCGTCTGTACGTTGTTCTCGTTGGATGCATAAACTACTCGTCCTTGCATATCCACTACTTCGATAACTACGTCGCCTACATTAGCATTGATTGCTAGTGTAAACACGCCGTTGTTCGGGTTGGGATAAACATGTACGCCTTCAGCTAAAGTGTTCTCTGCAACTCCTACGCAC
>JBIJCF010000069.1:0-3499 GCA_044344795.1 Bacteroidia bacterium
TATCGAAAGTGTTGGTTTCCGGCGGTGGACGATGCAACGTTACGCACGCTTGTTTTGAACCGAAAGAATTGGTGAAATTTTACCCTCGCGGTGAACGTGAGTTGCTGGGACCTTTCACACGTTTTGGACCATCGGACACAATTTCTTGGTTTGAAGAACGCGGCGTTACGTTAAAAGTAGAAGACGACGGGCGCATGTTTCCTGATACCGACAATTCGCAGACGATCGCCAATTGCTTGCAGCATGCGGCATATAACAATGGTGTAAAATTGCACCTGAATACGGAAGTTGTGGCGTTAGAACGTAAAGACGATTACTTTCAATTAACGTTACGTAATGACGAAAAAATACAAGCACGATTTGTAGTCGTGGCTGCAGGAGGCTACCCCAAAGCCACGCAGTTCGCATGGTTAACAGCAATCGGGCATCACATCATTGAACCGGTACCTTCACTTTTCACTTTCAATATTCCCGGCCATCGAATTTTAGAATTGATGGGTGTTAGTGTTCCTCACGCAACAGTAACACTTCACGAGCATGACATTATCACGCAAGGTCCTTTGTTGGTTACACATTGGGGATTATCGGGTCCTGCTGCACTGAAAGCATCTTCTGCCGGCGCTCGCAGACTGGCGCAATGCCGATATCACTTTAAAGCTCAGGTGAATTGGGTGAATATGACTACAAATACTGTTCGGGAAAAACTATTAAAAGCGAAACGAAATAACGAATCGTGGCAAACGGGCCCATGGCAAGACATTGGTTTACCGAAACGATTGCGTGAATTTATGTTGCAAGAATCGGGAGTGGATCGTTATCAACGTTGGGCCGATGTGCCGGATAAGATGTTAGAATCACTTGCTACATGTATTACGGAATACGAGCTTGAGGCAAAAGGTAAAACAACATTCAAAGAAGAATTCGTCACGTGCGGTGGAATAGATTTGAAGGAAGTCAATATGAAAACCATGGAAAGCAGATTGCATCCGCATTTGTATTTCTGTGGTGAAATCCTCGATATTGATGCCGTTACGGGAGGTTTTAACTTTCAAGCTGCGTGGACTACGGCGTGGCATACGGCACAGGCTATTATTTCCAACTGAATTGACTAACTTCGATACAATTTTACCAAAATGAAAAAAACAATTACCATTTCAATTTTAATCATTAGTACAACATTTGTCTTTGCGCAAGTCAATTTGGGTAAAGGATTTAATAAAGATAAAGCGGCACAAGCAGCCTGGTTTCGTGCAGAGGAATTATATGAGGGTGGTAACTTTTTGTTAGCCTTACCATATTTTCGTTCGCTGGAACCAAAGTATGGTAGCACACCTTTGTTGCGTTTTCGAATTGGAGAATGTTTGTTGTATAAAGGTGATGAAGCCTCCGCTGCATTGGAATATTTGCTGGAAATTAAGAAAACCAATCCCAAAGCAGTTGATATCGACTTACTCATTGCACGTGCCTACCATTTGAACGAACGGTACGATGAAGCGCTAAATAGTTTGGAATTGTACAAAAAAGCAAAATCGCCTACACCGAAAGGTAAAGATTATGCGCAACGTCTGGAGGTTTGGTGTAACAATGCAAAAATTATAAGTGATAGTCCTGTTGATGCAACCGTAACTAATTTTGGAGAGCCCGTTAATACTGAAAATTCGGAATATGTTCCTGTTTTAACATCAGATGACTCAGTTTTAATATTTACGTATTTGGGTGAGAAGTCAATCGGCGGTTTACAGACCTTTTATGGAGTGCCCGATTCGACAGGTTTTTATTTCGAGGATGTTTATGTTGCCTACAAAAAAGGTGAAGGATGGACTGAACCAAAAGCATTTGGTAATAGAATTAACAGCAATGGCCATGATGCGAACATTACGATTTCGCACGACGGATTGACGATGTTGGTATATAAACATGACTTAGGCGGTGGTGATATTTACATGAGTCGTTGGGAAAGCGGTCAATGGTCTGTTCCTATGCCAATTGCCGGCGATGTAAATACGAATTCCTGGGAAGGTAGTGCAACATTTTCATCAGACTTACGACAAATTTATTTTGTGTCGGAACGGAGCGGTGGATTCGGTGGACGTGATTTGTACGTGGCCTATTTACAACCCGACGGTTCTTATGCCAACGTAAAAAATTTAGGACCAACTATCAATACCGAATGGAATGAGGATGCACCCTACATGCATCCGAACGATCAAACAATGGTATTTAGTTCTGAAGGTCACAATAGTATGGGCGGTTATGATATTTTCAAAACGGAAGTGGATCCTGCAACAGGACAATTTAGTGTTCCTGAAAATGTCGGATACCCCATTAATTCGCCGGATAACGACAAATATTTGGTTTTAGGAAACGATGGTAAGCATGGTTATTATTCTTCTGCAAAAGCAGGTGGATACGGGCAGCAAGACTTATACGTGGTGCACAACGACTTTAAGATTAAAACATTTGTAATGCTCGTTAAGGGTAATATTTATCTGGATGATAAACCTGTTAAAGCTACCGTAACGGTTATAGACGAATCCGGGAAACGTGCTAATCATGTTACGGAGTCGAATAATGAGAACGGGTATTATCTCTTCAATCTGGCTCAGGAGTCGAAATACAAATTGGTTTATGAAATTGACGGCATGGAAAAGCAAGAGCAGATTGTGGATGCCAAATCTGTGACGCAATTGCCCAGTAAAACAATTAATATCCGTTTTTACACCAGTAGTTTTGCACGTAAGGACACGATAAAAACCGATTCTATTCCGGTGGTTCCCGTAAAAACGGAGCCGATTATTAATCCTCCAATTGTTGGCAACTCAGACGATTTCAACAGCATTTTAGCAACATACGGAAATGCAACAGCAGAAGGGATGTGGTTTCGTGTGCAGGTTGCAGCCTATAATTTCCCGCAGAACTATCGTTACAATCACTTAACAACTTTAGGGAAAATTGACAGGGTGGTACTAGATGATAATATTACTAGATTTACGATGGGTAAATTCAGAACACTAGCGGAAGCGGATGCTTATCGTAAACAAATTGTGGCTGCCGGACAAACAGATGCTTTTGTTACGTCAGAGCGCAACGGAAAGCGATACTTACTCAAGGAACTCGCCGCATTGAAGTTTTTTCAATATTAACACTGAATAAAGTAGCTACATTTAATGTTTATACATATATTTGCAGTAGCATGAAAATTGAGGAGGAAATCAAACAAAAGTCATTTCATAGTCCATACCAAAAGGTTTATGTGAATTTGATTTTTACGGCGTCTCACATGCAGAATATGCACAGTCGCGTAATGAAGCAGTTTGGCGTAACCATGCAGCAATATAACGTTTTACGCATTTTACGTGGACAACATCCCAACCCTGCATCAGTAGGCTTAATTCAGGAACGCATGTTGGATAAGAACTCCAACGCATCACGTTTAATTGATAAGTTATTGATAAAGAAACTCGTTGATCGCAAAGTGTGCCCCGATGACAGACGTCAA
>JBIJCF010000023.1:0-50509 GCA_044344795.1 Bacteroidia bacterium
ATTACAGCCAAAGGTTTAGAACTTTTAAAACAGTTGGATGTTACAATAGACGGAATGGAATCGGAAATGAAAGCACTAACAGAAAAGGAAGCACTACAATTGAGCGATTTACTCGATAAATTAAGAGGTTAACGCCTCTTTTTTTAATGCTAAAACATGTAAATACATGATATGATGAAACAACTAATTCTCTCCACAGTAGCTTTCGCTACATTCACCGGTTACGCATTTCAAATTATGCACGGCGTTGTTTATGAGTATAAATCGGCTGAAGGAACGATCACTTTTGAATTGCCTAACGAAGGTTCAAAAGGTTCTGTTAAAGGATTGGAAGCGACGTTTAGCATGTCGGTGGAGCATATCAATACTGCCGCACTGAAAGCCAGTCTGAAAGTGAATACCTTAACTACAGGAATAGACATGCGTGATAAGCACTTGATGTCGAACGATTATTTTGATGCGGAAAAACATCCGTTGATCACATTTACTGCAACAAAAATTGATCGCACTGACAGTGGCTTTGTGGCTTTAGGAAATCTGGCTATGCGTGATTCAGTGAAGGCCATTCAAGTGCCATTTAAAATCACGGAGAAAGAAGGTGTTTCTCACTTTATCGGAACAATCGACATTTTCGCGGGCGACTACGGTGTAGGGAAGAAGAGCAAGAAAGGAACGGACCGTGTGGTGGTTACCGTTGATGTGCCGGTAGAAAAGCGACAGTAGTATTGGTAATAGTAATAGAAGGGTAGTTGGTCCCGATGTTTCGGGATCAAAACCACCCTTTTTTCGTAATGAGGTCGTTTCGACGGATTAAACCTTAGCATTACAAAGAAATCTCTGTGTTCTTTGTGGTTAAATAGCAGCAGTTGTTTCGACTCCCGAAGCATCGGGATAAACCAACCTATTCAACTTTCCACTCCTTACCCGTTTTGTAAATCTCCGCGGTCTCTGCGGTTAAATCAAAATTCGGCAATCAACCGTCAACAATCGCATTTCGTGTAACCACCGCATCCATTTATCGTATAACATCGCTCATGCGATTGATTATTTTCTTTCTATTGGTAGTCTTTTCAGCAGCTATAGCGCATCCTGAAAGCAAGGATGTGAAAATTACGTTAGTCAAAGACACTGCTGATAAAAAGAAAACCAAAAAGGAAAAACCACCTTGCGATACCGCAAAAATTAATCGCACCTCCAATGACACGGTTTTGCTGATGAAGTACAAAAAAGTATACAGAAATTTCGGCGGCTTGTGTTATGTGCTGCATCTGCAACAATTAGGGAAGATTAAGAAATCCAGCGACTCCACGTATTACGTTAAAATGGGCGCTACCAACGACAAACAAATTCGTCTGGACTGGCAAACGTATTTGTATTGCCCGATCGGTAAACCCAATGGTTTATTGGTGCTTATCAATCCTGAAGGTGATACCATTCAGGCCTGTAATTATTTTAACGAAATGAAACATGGCACCATGAGTTGGTTTCAAAAGAAAAAAGGAATTGTACATCAGGAGATTTACGAAAACGACGAGAAAAAATACAAACCCAAAGAAATTCCTCATTTCGGGCAATAGACACTGTGAAGTGTGTTTCGAGGCCACAAATGCCACGTTAATTTCGACTCCGCTCAATCAACGGTAACATCGACGCATTATCGCATTTCAGCTAAGACTCTGCGCTCAAAGTGAAAATCACAGCGCCCATTTCCGTTAAACCGAGCGTGCAAATTCAACAATCAAAATTGACCAACCGTTCATACAACTCCTTCACCGGCAATCCCATCACATTAAAATAGGACCCTTCAATCCGCTCCACCCCAATATAACCAATCCATTCTTGAGCTCCGTAAGCACCCGCTTTATCAAATGGTTGATAGGTTTTGATGTAATAATCAATTTCACCGTCACTCAATTCCTTAAACCAAACGTCAGTTCGAACGGCAAAGGCTTCTTCCCGGTGTTTGCTTTTCAAACAAACTCCTGTGTACACTTCATGTCGCCGACCGGAAAGTTCACGTAACATCACTCGCGCTTCGTGTTCATCTTCTGGTTTATTTAACACGTGATCGTTAATCCAAACTACCGTATCTGATGTAATTACAATAGTGTTATCATCCGCTAATTCAAATGCAGCAGCCTTCTTGCGAGATAAGTACAATGGAATCTCTTCTCCTTGCAAATGCTCCGGAAATGATTCTTCTACATCCATCGTCTGAAGTTCGAAGGGAATGCCAAGCTCATTAAACAGGAATTGTCGTCTCGGAGATTTACTCGCCAAAATGTATCGATAGCGATTCAGTTGTTGCGGAAACATACTAGCTCAAGTTGGCACTATACAAGAACAAAAAGCTGATGCCGCTCAACATGATCAATTTCACCAACAAACTGCTGAACCACCAGTCTTTCTTGGAAACTGCGGTGTACACTCGATACATCAGATAGATCAACGGAATCTGAAGTAACAAGGTAAAATATCCGAACGACATCCAATCTTGCGACAGATATTGCAACCACTGCAACCAGCCCAATATTCCGGCTAACAACATTGTTAAACCGATAATTAAATATTTAGAAGTACTGATACCTGCAACAATCGGTAATGTGCGGCAGCCATATTTCATATCGCCTTCGTAATCTTCCGTATCCTTAATAATTTCACGGATTAATGATATGAGGAACGCGAATAAAGCGTAAAACTTTGCAACCATGAACACGTCTGAAAGATCCAGCAATCGCGCATTTACAAGATCCGGGAATGCATAGTAAATAGCCGGTAGTTCAAATAACATAATCAACAAGGGAACCGATCCGGAAAGCAAGGCAATGACAATATTTCCGATCAGTAGTTGACGCTTCAAATTGGTGGAATAAAACCACAAAAGGGCAGGGGCCGTGATGTAAATAAATGTTCCGGGACGAAATTGATTGTATTTCCACGACAAATAAATTCCTAATCCTGCACCAATAAAGTTAATTACCATGTGAGCGCCCATAGCCACACGGCGTTTGATGCCACGATCAATCACATTGGAGGTTGGTCTATTAACTTCATCGATACGCACATCGAAATAATCGTTAATGATGTAGCCTGCAGCAGCAATCATTACCATGGATAAGATCAACAGGAAAAAATCCAATTCGGTGATTTGGGTATCCAGCAAGGAATAATCGAGATCCGCGCGTTTCAAAGCCAGCACAGGCTTTAGTAATGCCCAACGCAACATGTAGCCGGTAAAAGCCAGTATTAATAAGTTCGGAAGACGAATCAATCGGAGAAATGCGAGCATCGGGTCAAAAATACGGATTCGGACTAGCTTTAGTACTAATCTTTTCCACCAAACTTGACATTTTGCATATCATTGACTATTATTGTTTTATCAAACACCTAACATCAACCACGACATGAAAAACGTTCAACGCATCATCACCGGAAAAGTAATCCTGGTTTTAATTGCATTTGCTGCTGTAGCATTTGTTGCTGAGTCTTGCGGAAGTAAGCCTGCTTGCGGCTCTAAAGCTCAAAAGCGTAAGCGCAACAAGCGCATGAAAAAGAGCACCAACTTCATGACGTACTAGAACTTTCTGAATTAATATTGCATAGCAACGAATTCGCCACAAGCGGATTCGTTTTTTTATGCCTTCTTCTGAACCAGCAAGGCCTGCAACTGCAACATCTCGTCTCGGAATCGTGCGGCTTCCACAAAGTCTAACTCCTTCGCCGCTTTTTCCATAGACTTCTTCGCTACCTGAATGGCTTTCTCCAACTGCGTTGCATTCATAGATTGATAAATCGGTTCAGCTGCAATACTTACGTGCTCGTCCATTTCATAATATGCCTTACCGCTTGACTTATCCTGCTTACCACGTGTTTTCTCGATAACCACGCTTAAGGCATTCTTGTCCTTTATAATTTGACGCGGCTGTAAATCATGATCAAAATTGTACTGGATTTGCTTCTTACGACGGCGATTGGTTTCGTCAATCGTCTTACGCATGGAATCCGTGATTTTATCGCCGTACATGATTACTCGTCCATTAACATTACGCGCTGCACGGCCCACGGTTTGCACCAACGAACGTTCCGAACGCAAGAAACCTTCTTTGTCCGCATCAAGAATAGCAACCAAAGAAACTTCCGGCAAATCGAGTCCTTCTCGCAACAAATTAATTCCAACCAACACATCAAATAAGCCGTTGCGCAAGTCCTGCATAATTTCTACACGCTCCAAGGTATCTACGTCCGAGTGAATGTACCTGCAACGGATTCCGAGATTCGTCATGTACTTCGTCAATTCTTCTGCCATACGTTTCGTAAGCGTGGTTACTAATACGCGCTCATCCCTTTCTACCACCAGCTTTATTTCCTCCAACAAATCATCCACCTGATTCTTACTCGGCTTCACTTCAATAATCGGATCCAGCAATCCGGTCGGGCGAATTACTTGTTCCACCACAACGCCTTCCGATTTCTGCAATTCATATTCTGCCGGTGTTGCGCTCACGAATAGTAATTGCTTCATCAGCGTTTCAAACTCGTCAAACTTCAACGGACGATTGTCCATTGCTGCCGGTAAACGGAATCCGTGTTCCACCAATGCTTCCTTACGACTGCGATCGCCTCCATACATTGCGCGTATTTGCGGAACGGTCACGTGACTTTCATCAATTACCATTAAAAAATCTTCCGGGAAATAATCCAACAAGCAGAACGGTCGTGACCCTGTTGCGCGTCCGTCGAAATACCTTGAGTAATTTTCTATGCCGGAACAATAGCCCAACTCACGCATCATTTCCATGTCGTATGTCACACGATCTTCCAATCTTTTTGCTTCGAGATGCTTTCCTACCGACTTAAAATACTCTACTTGCTTTACCATATCCTCCTGAATCTGGTAAATCGCCGTCTTCATGGAGTCTTGCGAAGTGACAAACAAATTCGCGGGATAAATCTGAATACTGTCAAACTTCTCCAGCACAATGCCCGTTGAAGCTTCGAACGTTTCGATGTCTTCAATTTCATCACCCCAGAAATATACGCGAATAGCAAAATCAGCATACGCCGGATACACATCTACCGTATCACCTTTAACACGAAAATGTCCACGTGTGAATTCCGCTTCAGTTCTCGCATATAACGCATTTACCAATTGATGCAAAAAACGATTTCTGGAAACCACCAATCCTTTACGAATGCGAATAACACCTTGTGAGAAGGCTTCCGGATTACCGATACCGTAAATGCAGGAAACGGAAGAAACCACCACAATATCTCGACGTCCGGAGAGTAGGGAAGACGTAGTACTTAAACGCAACTTCTCTATTTCCTGATTGATGCTGAGATCTTTTTCAATGTAGGTATCAGTGGTAGCGATATAAGCTTCAGGTTGGTAATAATCGTAATACGACACGAAATACTCCACTGCATTATCCGGAAAGAAGGCCTGAAACTCGCTATACAACTGTGCTGCAAGCGTTTTATTGTGACTCAACACCAACGTTGGACGCTGCACTTGTTCGATAACATTCGCAACAGTAAAAGTCTTCCCTGATCCGGTAACGCCCAATAATGTTTGGTACGGAGAACCACTTTTTACACCCTTCACCAATTCAGCAATCGCGCCGGGTTGATCGCCCGTAGGTTCATACGCGGAAGTAATTTTAAACTGCATTTTGCAAAGGTAGGCAACAATTAACCCTTACCACCCAAATCAACATTCAACAATCTTGAATCTCAAATAAATTTCTCATCTATCCTGTGGTTAGATAGCGAGGCCACGAAGCCATATAGGCACGAAGTTTCACAAAGTAATTGGTTTTCTCGGTCGACTTTGCGGTGATATCGACTCCCGATCCCGATAGCTATCGGGACGGGACTCAATCACCGTTAAAGAAAAACTCTGTGCGCTTTGTGTAAATCTCGGTGTGCTTTGCGGTTAAATCCAGAATCGTTTCGCAATTCTTATAACTTTGCCGCATGATTTTGGGTAAAAAACTGGTTATCGTTCTCCCGGCGTATAATGCCGAATTAACATTGCGTCGCACATACAATGAAATTCCATTCGACATTGTAGATGAAGTGGTTTTGGTTGATGATGCCAGTAAAGACCGTACGTCCGAATTGGCGAGGGAAATCGGTATTCGTCACGTCATTCGCCACGAAAAGAATAAAGGCTATGGCGGTAACCAAAAATCGTGTTACAACAAAGCTTTGGAGCTGGGAGCAGATATCGTTATCATGCTACATCCGGATTATCAATATACGCCGAAATTGATTCATTCCATGGCATACATCATTGCCAACGATGTTTATCCTGTTGTTTTAGGTTCCCGAATTTTGGGCAAAGGCGCATTAAAAGGCGGTATGCCAATGTATAAATACATTTTCAATCGTTGTTTGACTTTTGCGCAGAATGTGCTGATCAATCAAAAATTGTCGGAATATCATACCGGTTATCGTGCTTTTAGCAAAGAAGTATTGATCGGGATAAATTACAATGTGAACAGCGACGATTTCGTTTTTGATAATCAAATGTTGTCACAAATCGTTTACGCGGGATATGATATTGCCGAAGTCACTTGCCCTACAAAATACTTCGAAGAGGCGTCTTCCATCAATTTCAGTCGCAGTATGAAATACGGTTTGGGTTGTATGGCCGTTTCGTTTACTCACCGCTTTAATAAATGGGGCTTGATGAAAAGCGCGCTGTACAGGAAGTCTTAAAGTGAAGCTGGATACAACGAAACAGCTTTATACGGCTGTGCCTGTGGCCGTTCAAATTCAATTTCAAATTTCCTGAATTGCCGTCATTTGTCAATTTATTGACATATTTTGACCTTATATTGACGGTTAAATATGTATTCCGTAATATTGAGTATCAAAATTTACAAAGTAATCCGATTTAGTACTTTGATGATTTTTGATAAAAAACCAGTAATTTCATAACAAAACAAATAAACTGCAATCATGAAGAAAATGTACCTAGTATTAATGGCTGCTGCTATTACAAGCACAGCTTTCGCGCAATCCCAGCGTCTGGTAATGGTTGAGGAGTTTACACAGGCTTCTTGTGGTCCGTGTGCTGCTCAAAATCCGGCGTTTAATGCTGTATTAGCAGCAAATTCTGCTAAAGCTACTTCATTGAAGTATCAAACCAGCTGGCCGGGTGTGGATCCGATGAACGCACAGAATCCATCTGAGGTTCAAACTCGTGTGAACTACTATGCTGTAAACGGCGTTCCTGATGCAATCATGGACGGTAACGTTTATCAGGGTGCTCCAAGTGGCGTAACAAATGCTACTATCAACACACAATACAACGTCCCATCACCTTTCACAATTGCCTTGACACACACCATGTCAAGCGATTACGATTCAGCTTTCGTTACTGTAAACGTTACTGCTTCTCAAGCCTATACTTCAAATGGAGTTTTGAAGTTGCATGTTGCTATGGTAGAAAAGGAAATCATTTTTGCTACACCTCCGGGAAGTAACGGCGAAATGGATTTCTACATGGTAATGCGTAAGATGTATCCTAACGCTAGCGGAACAACGTTGCAAGGAACTTGGGCGAACAATGATACATACACAGCTACATTTAACGTTGCTGTTCCTACGTACATCTACAACAAGAACGAAATCGCTTTCGTTGCTTTCATCCAATCTGACGGAAACAAAGCAATTCAGCAAGCTGCATTAAGCAATCCAATCTTGATCCCTAACGATGCTGCAGCTACTGCTGTTACAGGTGTTGGTGGTCTTTCTTGCGGGACAACAATCAATCCGGTTGTGACTATCAAAAATAACGGTGCTTCTACATTAACTGCTTGCGATATCTCTTATCAAATCGATAATAATACGCCTGCTATCTTTAACTGGACAGGTTCTTTAGCTTCTGGTGCTACTGCAACTGTTAACTTGCCAACTATCAACGTTACTGCAGGTTCTCACACATTAACTATTGTGACTCAAATGCCTAATGGAACTCAAGATATCAATACTAACGGTGATAACGAAGTTCGTACATTCACAATCAGTTCAGGCGCAGGTGTTCAGTTGCCATTAAGCAACAACATGGCATCGTCCAGCTTCCCATACAACAACTGGGTCTTGAATAACGCTGACGGAGGTATAACCTGGGCTCGCGTTTCTACCAATGGTGGTTCTTTGAAGTATGATTGCTTCTCTTACGGTACTGTTGGTGCTATTGATGAACTTATTGTTGAGCCAGTTTCAATGGCTAGCTTGACAACTGCTTCTTTGCAGTTCAATGTAGCTCACGCTCGTTACAGCACGCAGTATACCGATGCGTTGGCGGTTCTGGTTTCTACTGATTGTGGAGCTACTTGGACTTCTGTTTGGTCTAAATCCGGTTCAACATTGGCAACTGCAGCTAACACAACAAATGCATTTACTCCAACAACAGCACAGTGGCGTGCTGAGTGTGTTGATTTAAGCGCATTCGCAGGTCAGCAGCAGGTATTCGTGATGTTCCGTGGTACTAACGGTTTCGGTAACAACATCTTTGTTGATGACATCAATATCAGCAACACTACTTGCCCAACCAGCATCAACGAAACTTCAGTTTTATCTAACGTTAACCTGTTCCCGAACCCTGCAAACAATGAAGTAACATTGTCTATCGACATGGTTCAGTCTCAGGATGTAGTAGTAAACATCTTCAACACTGTTGGAGCATTAGTTTACACTTCTAACGAAGGTCAGTTGCCTGCAGGTACTCAGTTGATCCGTATCAACACAGAAACTCTTGCAGCAGGTATGTACACTGTGGAAGTAAGAACTGCTAACGGCCGTTCTGTAAACCGCTTGTCTATCCAGCACTAGGATTTAGTTTGTTATGAAAAAAGGGACTGTGTAATGCAGTCCCTTTTTTTATGCCGTTATAGTTCCGTTTAAGCTTTAGTGGCTAAATCTTTTTTCTTGTACAACGCCATAAAATAAACGCAGCTAATGGTACCAATTAAAGATCCTATGATCACATCAATTAAAAAGTGTTGCGATAAATACATACGCGAATAACCCACCAAAACTGCCAGCAATAACAATCCGACTTGGTAATACCATTTTCTCACTAACAATGCGCACGCAAAACAAAAAGCGAAAATTGCAGTTGTATGACCGCTTGGAAATGAATTATTGTAATGCTGCTCAATACCGCTAACCAAGTGCAATTGCACATCTGGCGCGTGCCATTGGAAATACGCCACCGGCCGATAATAGCCGTCGTGTTCAATTACTTTTAAAGCTTGCACAACTAGTCCTGCCGTTGCGCAACCAAGACCTGTAAACACTGCGTATCGTCGGTTCCACGCGAGTAACAGCAAACACGCAATGGTTATTGTTATTCCGTCACCAATATCTGTGATGTAAGGCATAATTGTGTCCAAAAACGAAGCATTCAGCCCATTGATTTCGGTATGAGCAGCAATTCGTCCGACATTAGCCAGCCACACAGCACTTGCAGCAACAAGAATCAGTTGCAGCACAATAAAAATTCTTCCGGATTTAAAAACCGTTGCTAATGCGTTCCTCACCGGAACAAATGTAGAGAATCAGATGATTAATACGTCCCCATCGATTTCACTAAACGGTGAATCTGGGTGTCCCACAAACGGCGATTGGTTTCGATATCGTCGTCACCGTCACCGAAATCCGTAACAGTTAAAGCGACTTCATTCGTCATTTCATCCTGATCCAATCGGAATTCGAAGTAGGTATCTTTCGGTTTATCCAACCAACGCATGCGGATATAGCTATCCATTTTCGCGTTTAGGATTTGCGCTTGCTGTGCGGCACCGTCCCATTTGAAGGTATAAATCTGTGTACGAGTATCGAGGTCAACTTCTTCCGCAAACCATTCTGCTAAACCATTCGGAGTAGTCAGAAAATCATATATCAAGGAAATAGGCGAGTGGATGATGAATTCCATCACGAATTTGCCTTTAGGTTCGGGTTTGCCGTTCAGTTCTTCAATGGGTTTATCGGTAATAACGTGATGTGTGATCACTTCTGTTTTCACTAAACGTTTTTCGCCCGGAGCTAATTTCCCTTTGGGTTTTTTAATGGACAAATGGGAGGGAAGCTTAGGCAATTTGGATTTATCGATAGCCGGAATTTCGGGCTGAATAACGCCCTTAACCGGTTTTTCTTTCTTTTTCGGTTCCGCAACAGGAGCTGATTTAACAGCTTTTACTGCAGGTTTTACCACAGGAGTCGGCTCATTTTTTTTCGCTACAGGTTTGGCTTTAGGTTGCGGTTTAGGTGCCACAACTTTTTTAGCAGGAACGGGATTAGCTTTGGCCGGAGCAGCTTTTTTCTTCACTACAGGTTTAGCTGCCTTTTTAGGTGCAGACTTTACGACAGGTTTGCTTTTAGCAGCCTTCTTAGGAGCAACTTTGGGCGCAGATTTTCCTTTAACTGCCTTTTTTACAGCAGTTTTGCCCGCCTTTGGTGAGGCCTTCTTCACATTACTTTTAACGCTCTTTTTTGCAACTTTCTTAGCCATTCTACTAAACTGTAGGGTGTACAATGAATTTTGGGGAAAAGTATAAAAAAAACTGAATATGACAAGTCCATAAATGAATAGTTTACCAAGTAAAAATTACCTGCCCGATAGTGCGGATAAATAAAATACTATATTTGCGTCCGTTTTTAAGAAACCTGCTGTTGAAATAAGCCCTGTGATTGCTCTTTCGAGAGTTGCAAAGGCACAAGCGCAGAAATGGCGAGATAGCTCAGCTGGCTAGAGCGCAGCACTCATAATGCTGAGGTCCCGAGTTCGAGTCTCGGTCTCGCTACCATGAAGTAGAAAGGCCACGACAATTTTCGTGGTCTTTCATTTTTTATGCCTTTCACTTCACGGTAGCGTGCAAACACGAAGATATAAAGAGACCACAATGTGCATTCGTCGGCTATTGTTGCTTTAAACTCATTTTGAACTCTGAAAATTCAGCTCCAAGAGCGCAATTATGGTGGTTGTGATCTCCAATCCGTTTTACCCTTATCTTCACACCTCACATGAGTCGTCAAGCAACTTTTTTTCCTGTTGTACGTCTGATACACAGTATCAGTATGGTAAGAGTTGTTGCAGTCGTGTTGTTGCTTGTGCTTGGTGGCGGTTCGTCTATCACAGCGGAGGAAAATCTTGCCCAGACGCACCGTTTTTTTGTTCGCGCTGCCGGTAGTGTGCCGCATCCTACGTCCAACAAAGCATTTCGCAGAAGTTTTGTGGGAATTTACGACTTAACCGGCTCTGTAAGCTACCGTATTTTCAGCGGATTTAATGCGGGCGCGGTGTATAAGCATACGCTGTGGAAAACACCGGACAATAAAGTTCCGGGACTTAATTTATATGGGCAAACCAATGCCTTCGGACTGCGCGTAGGTTATGATCATATCTTGACAGAATCAGCGGTGTTCTTTTCTTCTATTGCATTCTATTCCTCAGAAACGTACTTCTACGGACTAGCTTGTCAACCTCAAAATACCATTGAAGAGAACATTCAAACCACCTACAACTACCGCATTATTGAAGCAGAGGCGGGATTTTACTTTTATACAGAAGGCAATTTTGCTATTGGAATGCAGGCTGCATTCGCACACACCAATTTTAATTTCGATCCACGTAAAGTGTGCCTCGATCAACAGAAAGCCTACATACCATCCGATTTTGAAGGCAACCTCACACATTTAAACATCGGCGTTACTGTGGTTTGCAGTTTCAAAAAAGCTCGGGGTAGGGAGTAACCTCCTCACTCTCGCTCTGTATTCCTTCAGTTTTTCGCACAAAAAAAGCCACCCTTGTGAGGCAGCTTCTTTAGTATTCATCAAGAAAAATATTACTCTTCCTTCTTGTTCTTCTTGGTTTTAGGCTTCACAACGTTGATGACGATTTCTTTTTTCTCATCATCAAAATCTACATTCACCTGATCGCCTTCAGTAACACCAGATTTGATAATCTCTTCCGCCAACGGATCTTCAATGTACTTCTGAATAGCGCGCTTCAACGGACGTGCACCATAGTTGGCATCGTAACCTTTGTCTACAATATAATCTTTCGCTTTATCCGTAACATCTACATGATATCCCAACGTCTTGATACGGCTCATCAATTTGTCCAATTCGATATCAATAATCAAGTGGATATCTTCACGACTCAGCGAGTTGAACATGATCACATCATCAATACGATTCAAGAATTCCGGCGCAAACGCTTTCTTCAAAGCACCTTCAACAACACTCTTCGTCATATCATCCGTGCTGTCTTTACGAGCCCCTGTAGAGAATCCTACACCGGTACCGAAATCCTTCAATTGGCGCGAACCAATGTTAGAAGTCATGATGATGATGGTGTTTTTGAAATCAACTTTTCTGCCCAAGCTATCAGTCAATTGACCGTCATCCAAGGTCTGTAACAACAAGTTGAATACATCCGGATGGGCTTTTTCAATTTCATCCAACAACACGACAGAGTATGGCTTACGACGGACTTTTTCCGTCAACTGACCACCTTCTTCGTAACCCACATATCCAGGAGGCGCCCCCACCAAACGAGAAACGGCGAATTTCTCCATGTACTCGCTCATGTCAATACGAATTAACGCATCTTCATTGTCGAATAAATACTTCGCTAAAATTTTCGCCAACTGCGTTTTACCAACACCTGTAGGACCCAAGAAAATAAAGGACCCGATTGGTTTGTTCGGATCTTTCAATCCCGCACGGTTACGCTGAATGGCTTTTACTACTTTTTGAATCGCATCATCCTGACCAATGACTTTGCCTTTCAGCAATTCGTTCATTTTCGCCAGTTTGTCGCCTTCGTTCTGAGAAACACGCTGAACAGGAATTCCCGTCATCATAGCCACCACTTCCGCAACATTTTCTTCGTTCACGGTTTCACGGTGCGAACGACTTTCTTCTTCCCAAGCTTTTTTAGCAGCCTCTAATTGCTCTTGCAACTGACGTTCTTTATCACGCAAGCGTGCTGCTTCTTCATAACGTTGGTTGCGAACAACCTGATTCTTTTCTTCTTTTACTTTTTCGATTTCAGCTTCTACGTCTAAAATCTGCTTTGGAACTTTAATGTTCGTAATGTGAACACGAGATCCTGCTTCATCCAAAGCATCAATCGCTTTATCCGGCAAATGACGATCGGTGATGTATCGGGAAGTCAACGTAACGCATGCTTTAATTGCATCTTCTGTGTATGTCACGTTATGGTGATCTTCGTATTTAGCCTTGATGTTGTGCAAAATCTGAATCGTCTCATCAACAGAAGTAGGTTCTACCAAGACTTTCTGGAAGCGACGTTCCAATGCACCATCTTTTTCTATGTACTGTCGATATTCGTCCAAAGTTGTTGCGCCGATGCATTGAATTTCTCCGCGTGCCAATGCAGGTTTGAACATGTTGGACGCGTCCAAAGATCCGGAAGCACCGCCGGCTCCGATGATGGTGTGAATTTCATCAATGAACAGAATAACATCCGGAGACTTTTCCAATTCATTCATCACGGCTTTCATGCGTTCTTCAAACTGACCGCGGTATTTAGTTCCTGCAACCAACGAAGCCAGATCCAAAGAAACCACGCGCTTATTAAACAACACGCGAGATACTTTTTTCTGAATGATGCGTAATGCCAAACCTTCAGCAATAGCCGATTTACCAACGCCCGGCTCACCGATAAGAATTGGATTGTTCTTTTTACGACGCGACAAGATTTGAGACACACGCTCAATTTCTTTCTCACGTCCAACAATAGGATCTAACTTTCCATCTTCCGCAGCCTTTGTTAAATCGCGACCGAAATTGTCGAGAACCGGGGTTTTGGATTTTGAATCAGTAATTTTCTTTTGGCTGGATCCGAATGTTGCATCACCATCATCATCATCGTCTGAAGCATTCGGAAATTCAGAACGTGGACTAGATGCGTGGTCATCTTCGTTTCCCGGTAAACCGTTTTCCAATTCAGATTTTACGGTATCGTAATCCACACCAAACTTCATTAACGATTTGGTGGCTACGCTGTCATCATCTTTCAAAATAGAAAGGAGCAGGTGTTCGGTTCCGATGACACTGCTTTTAAAAATTTTTGCTTCCAGATACGTAATTTTTAGAGCACGTTCCGCTTGTTTCACCAATGGAATATTGCCCAGATTATTATTTGTTTTACGCGCAGAACCCGCAGTTAACGCCTCAATGTCCTTACGTAAATCCATCAGATTCACATTCAGCGCACGAAGCAATTTAACGGCGCTTCCTTCACCTTCACGGATAATACCCAACAACAAATGTTCGGTACCGATGTAGTCGTGACCCAAACGCAAAGCCTCTTCACGGCTATACGTAATGACATCTTTCACTCTCGGGGAAAACTTCGCTTCCATAAACTGTTTTATCGTTTGTGCCACGGCACGGTTAGACTCTAAAGTTAAGCCATTCTACAGGCTTTTCAAATGTAGGTACTTGCTTTTTTTTACAGTGTTGTTAGCATGTGAATTATCCACCGATTTTTGTTAATAATTACAAGGTGTTTTACCCCCCGTTCGCATGTGGATTTTCAGTACTTTCGACCTCCTTATATTACTATTTACACGCATACTGAATCAAACAGTGTGCTAAACTGAAAAGGTGACAAAAAGACATGGCTGAAGGCGAAAAAATTATTCCGATTAACATCGAAGAAGAAATGAAAACCGCGTACATCGATTATTCGATGTCGGTTATTGTATCACGTGCGTTACCTGATGTGCGTGATGGTTTGAAACCGGTTCACCGTCGTGTGTTATACGGAATGCTTGATTTGGGCGTAATGTCCAATCGTCCGTATAAAAAGTCGGCGAGAATAGTAGGAGAGGTGTTGGGTAAATATCACCCGCACGGTGACAGTTCAGTGTACGACACGATGGTGCGTATGGCCCAAGATTGGAGCTTGCGTTATCCGTTAGTGGATGGTCAGGGTAACTTCGGTTCTATTGACGGCGATCCTCCTGCAGCGATGCGTTACACCGAAGCTCGTTTGCGCAAAATTGCAGAAGAGATGGTGGGCGATATCGAAAAGAACACCGTGGATTTCCGCCCCAACTTCGACGACTCGTTAGAAGAGCCGACAGTAATGCCAACGCGTATCCCACAATTATTGGTGAATGGTGCTTCCGGTATTGCAGTGGGTATGGCTACGAATATGCCACCACACAACTTAACGGAAATTATTGATGCCACTGTGGCATATATCGATAACCGCGAAATTGACATTGAGGGATTAATGAAGTTCGTAAAAGCGCCGGACTTCCCAACAGGCGGTACTATTTATGGATACAGCGGAGTAAAGGATTCTTTTGAAACCGGTCGCGGACGAATTGTGCTGCGCGGAAAAGCTACTATCGAAACGTTGGATGGGGGTCGTGAACGCATTATTGTAAACGAAATTCCTTATCAGGTTAACAAGTGGCAAATGATTAAAGCCACTGCAGACCTAATCAATGAAAAGAAACTGGAAGGCATCAGCGATATCCGCGACGAATCCGATCGCGATGGAATGCGCGTGGTTTACGAACTGAAGCGAGATGCAGTGGCGAATGTGGTGTTGAACAATTTGTACAAATACACGTCACTGCAAACTTCATTCTCCGTAAATAACATCGCATTAGTTGCCGGTCGCCCGGAAATGTTGAATCTGAAAAACCTGATTCATCATTTCGTGGAGTTCCGTCATGAAGTGGTGATTCGTCGTACGAAATACGAACTGGATCAGGCTGAGAAGCGCGCCCATATCTTGCAAGGATATTTAATCGCGCTGGATCATTTGGATGAAGTCATTCGTGTTATTCGTGAATCGGCTACACCAAATGAAGCGAAAGAAGAATTGATGAAACGATTCTCCTTGTCCGAAATTCAATCCGGAGCTATTCTTGAATTACGTTTACGCGTATTGACGGGTATGGAACGCGACAAGATTCGCGCGGAATATGATGAGTTGATGAAACTGATTGACTACTTGAAGTCGGTTTTGGCGGACGAAGGTTTGCGCATGAAAATTATCAAGGAAGAATTAGCCGAAATCAAAGAGAAATACGGAGACGGGCGCAGAACGGATATCGTATATGCTGCCGATGATCAGCGTATTGAGGATTTGATTGCCGATGAAGATGTGGTCATCACCATTTCGCATTTGGGCTACATCAAGAGAACACTGTTATCGGAGTATCGCGCTCAAAACCGTGGTGGCCGTGGATCTCGAGGTTCTTCAACACGTGATGAGGATTTTGTAGAACATTTGTTTACAGCAACGACGCACAATTACTTGTTGTTCTTCACCGAGCAGGGACGTTGTTACTGGATGCGTGCTTATGAAGTTCCGGAAGGAAATAAAACGTCCAAAGGTCGTGCAATTCAGAACATGATGAATTTGCCTCCGGGCGATAAGGTTCGCGCTTATATTAACGTGAAGAACCTGAATGATGAGGAGTACATCAACAACATGTCGATTGTGATGTGTACTTCAAAAGGTGTCATCAAGAAAACTTTGCTGGAAGCTTATTCACGTCCTCGTGCCAATGGTATTAATGCCATTACCGTTCGTGACGGCGACAGATTGCTGGAAGCGGCATTGGTTGGAAAAGATGATCAGGTGATGTTGGCATCGAAATTTGGTAAAGTGGTTCGCTTTAACAATTCCGATGTTCGTGATATGGGTCGTACTGCCAGCGGTGTTCGCGGAATGACTTTAGGCGGAGCTGAAGATGAAATCATCGGGATGATCGTATTGCCGAAAGAAAATGCCCCACAGGTATTGGTGACATCTGAAAAAGGCTACGGAAAACGTTCCAGCGTGGAAGATTACCGCCAAACGCGTCGTGGTGGAAAAGGTGTAAAAACCATCAACATCACCGATAAAACCGGAAATTTGGTAGCAATTAAAGCCGTTACGGATGACAATGACCTGATGATCATCACTGCTGCAGGTATCGTAATTCGTTTGCGAGTGGCTGATTTACGTGTCATGGGTCGTGCAACACAAGGCGTACGTTTGATTAATCTGGACAACAACGATGATATTGCTGCAATAACTACAGTAGAAACAGATCCTGAAGAAGAGCATGCAGTGGTGGATGGAACTGTGGACACTACGATGGCAGACGCGTCGGATGAGCCGGAAACAGACACAGACGCGGACGGCACGGATGTTGATAATGAATCGGAAGAAGTATAATACTGAAAAGAAAACAAGATACTATGAAGAAAATTGCACTCGTATTGGCAGCCACAATGGCGTTAGGTGTTGCAGGATTTGCCCAGAAAAACAAACGTACAACAGCTTACATGGCATTTGGTCGTTACCAGAAGGATAAGGACGTTTCGGAATTGATGAAAGCCAAAACCAACATCGATGATGCTTCTGTTCACCCGGAAACCAGCGGCGACGCACAAACCTGGTTGTATCGCGGTAATATTTACCTGGCGCTTTACCAAAAAGACTTTACCGACAAGGTGAATTCTATTACCGACGTTACTGACGCAGGTAAAAAGCAGATGATGGCGTATACATTGGCTCCTCAAACCAATCTGATTGAAGCAAGTAATGCATACTTGAAAACCAAGCAGTTGGACACCAAAAAGGTATTCCCAATGGAAACCAGCAAAGGTTTGGCAGATTGTTATACCTATACCCAAAATGTTGGTGTAGCGAATTACAATCAGCAGAAGTATATCGAAGCATTGCCCATGTTTGAAATGGCAGCTGATATTACGGCTTCAGCAGGAAAAACTGACACTTCCAACATCAGCAATGCTGCACAAAGTGCCTTTTATGGTAAAAACTGGGCAAAAGCTGAGTCGCATTTCAATAAACTGATTGCCATGAAGTACGGCAAAGGCAATTCATACATGATGTTGGCGAAGGTTTATTCGGAACAAGGCGATTCGATGAAGTACAAGTCAACAATTGCTGATGGCTTGAAAGCGTATCCGACTGACGGCGATTTGTTGGTTGAAGACGTTAATATCAAATTGAAAGAAGGTAAATCCAACGAAGCCATACAACAATTGAATGCATTAACGGCTCAGCGTCCGAACGATCCGGATTTGTATATGGTGGTTGGTAACGTGTATGACCGCATGGCAAATCCAATTGGTTCTGACGGCAAAATGTTGACGGAAAAACCGGCGAATTATGAGGAACTGATCAATAAATCGGCTGAACATTACAAAAAAGCGATTGAAATCAAGCCAGATTACTTTGACGCATATTACAATCTGGGCGTTTTGTACATGAACCAGTCGGTAGAATATTACAACCGCAGTATTTCAACCATTAAGGATGCAGCGAAGTACGGAACCATGTGGGAAAAGCCATTGCCGGATGCTATCAAGTATTTGGAAAAGGCGCACGAATTAAATCCGAAAGACATGAACTGTATGCTGGCGTTAAAGCAGTGCTACGGGAATGCCGGTGAAAATGATAAGTACAATGCCATTAAGGAGAAGATTAAAGCAGCTCAAAACGGGAAGTAATTTCTGAATACATATAGGAAAGGCAATCGTTATCGGTTGCCTTTTTTTATGGTTTTCAGAATTTGGATAGAGGTAGAACAACAGTTGGTATTGAAGATAGAAGGCTGTATTTCAGCTATATTATATTTAACATAATATTAATTATAATACTTTTGATAAATTTAGAATTTGCGCCAAATAGCCAATCTTTGGTATTTATTAACCAAATGCTAAACCGTTTCAGCGCCAATAATCAATACCGTTATCTTCGCTTATGACTTCATTTAAGCGTTACGCACTATCAGCAATTTTTGCTGTACTTTCATTCGGGTTTATTACTGCAGCCAATGGCGATACCACAACAATTCGCTCGCATCAATCCGCACATTGGAATTGGTACGGATCTATCGATAATTGGGCTGTTTTTCCTGATTCAGGCACCTCATACCGTAAAATTAACCTGATTTACACCTTAGGCTGTCCTACCGGCGGCTGCTCCGATTGGGATTATACGACGCAGATATTTATTAAAAAACGAACCGGACGCTACGATTCTACGGCCACGAATTATCCATATTTCTCCGTTAACAGCACCAGCCCGGATAGCTTTTTGTACGCTAATCAAGCTACGTATACTTACTTCTATGATTCTACTAGTAGTTCTACTGACAGTACATTAAATCCTGTTTTACAGATATTTATATTTAATGATAATCAGAATCCGAGTGTGATTACGGATACCTTGTTCGGATTCCCGGCGAATTATTACAACTACGTTTACGATTCCGTTGGTTCAATTATCGATTCGGTTTGGGTAACTGCCGATACGACTATTTTCAACAGTTGGACTACTGTTTATAACGTTTTTGAAGTCATCGATTATATTCAGATTGCACGTTATATAACTCCATACGGAGCCAATTTAACGTCGGCCTGGTCGAATAAATGGGTATTTGACATTACCGATTATGCTCCATTATTACATGATTCTATAGAAATCAGTGCGTTTTACAGTGGATGGTCGGATGGTTTTACGGTAACACTGGATTTCGAATTCATTGAAGGCACGCCGCCGAGAACTCCGATTCGTGTCGAAAAGCTTTGGAGTGGCTATTTCCCGTATGGAGATCCCAATAATTCTATTGAAAATTATCTGACGCCAAGAAATGTCTTCATTGGACCCAATGAGCCCAATGCTATTTTAAGAGTAGATATCACAGGACATGGATTTGGTGGTAACCAAAATTGTGCGGAATTCTGTCCGAAGAACTACCAAGTGTATCTGGATCAAACCTACCGATATCAAAAATTGGTTTGGAAAGCCGATTGCGGATTGAATGCCCTTTATCCGCAACCAGGAACCTGGTTGTACAACCGAGCCAATTGGTGTCCCGGCGATATGGTTTATTGGACCGACCACGAATTGACTCCGTTTATGACATCCGGCGATTCATTAAATATTAATGTTGATATGGATCCTTTTACCAATGTCAACAATAGCAATCCTGGCTACCAGTTTGATGGACAATTAATTACGTTCGGAACTCCGAATTTCTCACTCGATGCCGAATTGATGACAGTGTTGGCACCTAACAACAATCCGAATTATAAGCGCATGAATCCGGTTTGCAAAAGCCCGATTGTCGTAATTCGCAACACAGGATCTACTCCGTTAACTTCACTTCAAATTGTTTATGGCGTTGCCGGAGCTGGAACTTCCACATTCAACTGGATTGGAAATTTACCATTTCTCGCTTCTGATACGGTGATTTTACCGGCACCGAATTGGTTCGGAACATCTCCGGTGTTCACGGCTACGATCCAAAACCCGAACGGTCAACAAGATCAACTTTCTGACAATAACTCATTGACAGTAAATTATGTAGCGCCTCCTGCTTATACTAATCATATAGTATTTGAAGTGCGCACCAATAATGCAGCCTGGCAGAATTCGTATTGGTTAGAAGATGAAAATGGAAACGTAATTTTCAGTCGTAGCGGCCTTAGTAATGCTACCACCTATCGCGATACGGTCAACCTGAATATCGGGTGTTACATTTTCCGACTGACAGATTCGGGAGGTGATGGTCTTAGTTTTTGGGCCAATAATTCCGGAACCGGATATTGCCGCATGAAAAATGGAACAACAGGTATCATCTTCAAGAGTTTTCAGGCCGATTTTGGCAGTGAAATCTACCAAGAGTTTACCTCAGGGTATAATTTGACTGTGGATGAGCCGTTATCGGCTCCACGTGAATTGCTGGTTTACCCGAATCCGGCAGGAGAACAATTGACCTTGGAATGGAATTCAGATGGCGATCCGTTTTTGGTTGAAATCGTTGATATCAGCGGTCGTGTTTTGTATTCAGAACAAGTTAATAACAACACCGGTGCTTATCGTAAAACGATTTCGCTTGGGGAATTTGCCTCCGGATTGTATTTTGTGCGTATTACCGACCGTAAAGGTGTAACGGCACAAAAGTTTATCCGTGAATAATTCTAACCTGCGCTATTTTATTGTTTACAAGCCTTATGGCATGCTTTCTCAATTTACCCGGGAAGGTCATCACGCCACTTTAGCCGATTTGACCCAATTTCCACGCGATGTTTATCCTGTTGGAAGACTCGATTCTGATAGTGAAGGTTTGCTTCTTATTACAAATGACAAACAACTGAATAATAGGATTTTAAATCCAAAAAAAAAGATTAGTAAAACCTATTGGGTACAAGTGGATGGCGCAATAACTTCTGATGCAGTTGAACGATTGCAGCGCGGGGTAGAAATTCGCACAAAAGGTCAAACCTTCACCACTCTACCGGCGCAATGTCAAATTAAGGAAGCGCCGGATATTACCGAACGCGTTCCTCCGGTTCGCTTTCGTAAAAACATTCCGACATCCTGGATTGAACTGATTATTACCGAAGGTAAAAACAGGCAAGTTCGCCACATGACAGCAGCAGTCGGATTTCCAACTTTACGTTTGGTTCGTATAGGTATTGGCAACATCAAACGATTGGACCTCCTTCCGGGTGAAGTTGTTGAAATTACCGGAAGCGAGCTACGTCAAGGGATCGGAATATGAAAAATGCCCCCAATGTGGAGGCATTTATTCAAAATCATGCAGTTTCAATTAAGCTTTTACCGCTACCGGAAATAACTCCTTAAGTTTAGTTACCGTATAGTCGATTTCCTCTTTAGTATTGTATTTACTGAAGGAGAAGCGCACCGAAGGACGACTCATATCTGTTCCGATTGAACGTAATACGTGTGATCCAACATTACTTCCCGAAGAACAAGCACTGCCGGCAGATGCGGCAATTCCGTTAATATCCAAGTTAAATACCAACATTTCAGCATTTTCTGTCGGAGGCAAGCACACATTTAATACAGTATATAAGGAATCTCCTTTGGCGTCTCCGTTAAAAACTACACCCGGAATGTGTTTCTCTAATTGTTGGATCATATAGGTTTTTAAACCTTGAATATGATTCTGATGAGCGGTTAAATCGCGCTCGGCAATCTCCAGTGCTTTCGCCAAGCCAATAATTCCATAAACGTTCTCGGTTCCACCTCGCATATTACGTTCCTGTGCACCACCCCAAATTAATGGAGCAACGTGAATATCGCTGTTAATGTAGATGAAGCCTATTCCTTTGGGTCCGTGAAACTTGTGCGCCCCGCAATTGATAAAATGCACATTCAGATCCTTCACATTAATGTGGTAGTGACCAACAGTCTGTACCGTATCCGAATGGAAAATGGCATCATATTTTTTGCAGATCTCGCCTACTTCTTTAATCGGCAACAAATTCCCGATTTCATTGTTAGCGTGCATCAGAGAAACAAACGAACGTACGTTAGTTTTGAGCAGTTCTTCTAAGTGCTTGAGATCAACATGACCATTAGGCGTTAATTTAACCAAGCTGAGTTTAACCTCCCCACGCTCTGCCATTGATTCCAACGTGTGCAGTACGGCGTGGTGTTCAATTGGTGAAGTAATGGCGTGTTTAATACCGAACTCCTGAATAGAGCATCGAATGGCCATATTATCCGCTTCAGTTCCGCCGGAAGTAAAAAAGACCTCTGAAGGTGAGCAGTTGATTAAACGTGCAACTGTTTTACGGGCTTGTTCAATTGCTGCACGCGTCTGACGGCCCCAGGCATGAATGGATGATGGATTCCCGTAATGTTCTGTCATTACAGGTAACATCGCATCCAGCACTTCTTTATCCAAAGGTGTCGTGGCAGCGTTGTCAAGATAAACTTTCATGTTATAGTTTTAGTGATGTTGAGCACCGTAAAAATAAGCATTCGACCAATACAGTTCGATTATTCTGCAGGTTGTTTCTTAATCAGCTCTCTAATATCCTGCATTATTTTTTTTGCCAGATTCTCTGCAGTCGTTTCCGACTCACTTTCAGAATAAATACGAATAATGGGCTCCGTATTCGAACGACGTAAATGCACCCACTCCTTGTCAAATTCTATTTTCAATCCGTCCACTTTATTGATCGGTTGCTTTTTATACTTCTTCTCGATACCGCTCAACACTTCGTCTACATTGACATCCGCTGTCAGTTCAATTTTATTTTTCGAAATATGGTAGTCCGGAAACGTAGCACGTAACATCGATGTACTTTTTCCGAAAGTCGCCAGATGACTCAAAAACAAAGCTATTCCTGCCAATGCGTCCCGACCGTAATGTAACTCGGGCACAATAACACCACCATTCCCTTCTCCACCAATTATGGCATTCACGGATTTCATCATTTCCACCACATTTACCTCACCAACAGCTGCTGCACTATGCTTACCGCCGTATTTTTCGGTTACATCGCGAAGCGCACGTGTTGACGATAAATTGGAAACCGTATTGCCGCCATTATTGTGTTTCAGGACGTAATCGGCAACAGCTACCAACGTGTATTCTTCGCCAAACATATCGCCATCTTCACACACCAGCGCCAATCGATCCACATCAGGATCAACAACGATTCCCAGATGTGCGCGCTCCTTTTTCACCACTTTGGAAATTTCCGTAAGGTGTTCCGGTAATGGTTCCGGATTGTGCGGAAAATCACCGGTGGGTTCGCAAAATAATTTGTGCACCTGTTGAACACCTAATGCCTCGAGCAATTTAGGAACTGCGATACCACCGCTCGAGTTTACTGCATCCACAACAATTTTAAATTTCGCAGCTATTATGGCGTCTTTATTCACCCATTTCATGCTTAAAATCGCACTAATATGTTTGTCGAGATACGTGTCATCGGTTTTAATCGTTCCGAGTTTCGTTACCTCGGCAAAACGAAAATCTTCGCGTTCAGCAATATGTAATACCGTTTGCCCATCTTCGGCAGAAATAAATTCACCCTTTTCGTTCAACAATTTAAGCGCATTCCACTGTTTCGGATTATGGCTGGCAGTAAGAATAATTCCACCTGCAGCATTTTCCATGGGAACAGCCATTTCAACGGTTGGTGTAGTTGATAAGCCTACATCAGTAACATTAATTCCCAAACCGATTAAAGTTCCTGAAACTAATCGATTAACCATGTCACCGGAAATTCGCGCATCTCGCCCTACAACAACAGTTAAAGAAGTGCCCGTGGAATGACGCTGTTGCAACCAAGTTCCGTAAGCAGCTGTAAACTTTACCACATCCACAGGGCTTAATCCTTCACCGGGTTTGCCGCCAATTGTACCACGAATACCTGAAATTGATTTTATTAGAGTCACTTGTTCTTGTTTTAAAAACGGGACACAAAGTTAAATCCTGTGAAATATTTCCCGCAGATCCGCCTTTGAAACATATAAACAGCCAAAAACATGAAATTGGTGATAACTTTGCAGCGGATACGTTGTTAAGCAGAAGAAATAGCCCGGGTTGACGTTATATTTGTTATGAACGTATCTGAATTTTATGAGTGAATTAAATGCCCCTCTGGATGTTTTGATACAGCGATTTGAGAAAATGCGGGCTCAGGGGAATTACGGTTTTTTTGAGCAGGAAGAATTAGAAGACATCGCGGATTACTACATCAATCAAAAACAGTTTGTTAAAGCGACGGACGCCTCCGATCTGGGACGGCGCCAATATCCTTTTTCTGCTACATTTCTAGTATTGAAATCGCACGTTCATATTCTTACCGGTGAAAATCGTATTGCGCTGGATTTGTTAAAGCAAGCGGAACAAATGGATTCTTCACTGGGTGAAATTTTCATGACTCAAGGGAACATATACGGTCAAATGGGCCTTCATGAAAAAGCAATTATTGCCTACCAGAAAGCCTTTGATACTGATATTCCGCAGGAAGAAGTTTATTATTACATCGGAGTTGAGTTTATTAATTCGGGGAGTCCCGATGAAGCGATTCCATTGTTTAAGAAAGCACTGGCCATATACCCGGATCATGAACCTTCGCTAAACGAAATCTCATTCTGTTTTGAAAATACCGGTGAGTTGGAGAAAAGCATCCAGTTTTTTTCGTTACTAACTGATAAAAGCCCATATAATTTCAACATTTGGTTCTTCCTTGGCGTGGCGTACAGTCGTTCCGGTATGTTTGAAAAAGCTATTGATGCTTATGATTATGCTCTGGCGATCAAAGAAGACTTTGCCTCTGCCCTGTTTAACAAAGCCAATGCACTTTCGGCATTAGGTCGTTTGGAAGAAGCAATAGTTGGGTATAAAGAAACTGCGAAATACGAGGAACCCAAAGCCGAAACCTTCTACTATTTAGGTGAATGTTATGAAAGACTTAACCAGTATGAAGCAGCCTTATTAAATTACAGCAAAGCAACAACACTGGATCCTGATTACGCAGATGCGTGGTTGGGCCAAGGAGTTGTGCTGGATCAATTAGGCCGATTGCAGGAGGGAATTCATTACATCAAAAAGGCTTTGTCTTTAGAACCCCATAATTCGGAGTTTCTTTACGTGTTTGGAGATACACAAATGAAACTAGGTTTTTATGAAGAAGCCGAAGCTGCTTACCGCAAAGTGATGGAACTTGAACCTGACAACCCCTTGATTTGGTTGGACTTGTCACAGTTATTGTTCACGCAACAACAATCGGAAGAAGCGCTGGAAATCCTCCAGGTTGGCATTAAACACCATCCTGATAATGCCGAGTTGAACTACCGCATGTCGGGTTATCTATTGGCTTTAGGTCGTAAACAAGATGCCATGACTTATTTGCATTTGGGTTTAAGTCAGGATTATGAAAAGCACAATGCGTTGTTTGAATTTCTGCCTCAACTTAAAGAAAATGCGGGCATTAACGAGGTGATAGAATCTTATCGCAAGTAACCTGTTCGTAACATCCTCGGCAGCTATTATCCACAAAACGATTTGTGCTTATTTTTGTTCGTCAATACCTGAACTATGAACGTTAAGCTTTCCCATATTCCTGAGCGACCAGAACGACCTCGCAACCATGGTTTAACTATGGTAATGGACAAAGGCATCGGAATCAAACAAGCCGAGTTGTACTTGGATGCACTGGCTGATCATATCGATATTATCAAGCTTGGCTTTGGTACATCTGTCGTTTCTAAAAACGTAGCTGAGAAAATAAAGTTGTATAAAAGTGCAGGGATGCGTGTTTATTTGGGAGGAACATTATTTGAGGCATTTATCATTCGCAAGAAATTTGATGACTACGTGAAGTTCGCCGAGAAGCTGGGCTTGGATCACGCTGAAGTTTCTGACGGATCTATTATCATGCCGCACGATGAAAAGTGCAATTACATATCCAAACTATCCAAGAATTTCACAGTATTATCTGAGGTAGGCTCCAAAGAAGAAGGCATTATCATTCATCCGAATAAATGGACTGCGATGATGCAAAGTGAAATTCAAGCCGGATCGTGGAAAGTAATTGCAGAAGCCCGCGAAAGCGGAACAGTTGGTATTTATCACCGAAATGGTTCTCCGCATACCATGTTGATGAATAAAATTATCGCTAAAGTAAAACCTGAAAATATTTTGTGGGAAGCACCTCAGAAGTCCCAGCAGGTTTGGTTTATCAAACATTTCGGCGCAAATGTCAATTTGGGTAATATCGGATTTGACGAAGTAATTCCGCTTGAAACATTGCGATTAGGCTTACGCGGAGATACTTTCTTCACTTTCCTTCCAAAAGAATTACAAAATCAACCATAACAATTCATTACCATGAAAGAAGTTACAGTTCAGGAATTGAAAACCATGATGGATAACGGTTCCGATTTTCAATTAATTGATGTTCGCGAAGCATTCGAAGCGGAGGCTGCAAATATTGGTGGTGAATTAATTCCGATGGGTGAAGTTTTGAGCAACGTGGATAAGATCGCGAAGGATAAACCTGTTGTGATGCATTGCAGAAGTGGTGCGCGTTCTGCAACAATTATTAATGCTTTACAATCTCAGCATGGTTTCGACAACCTGTACAATTTAAAAGGCGGCATCATGGCGTGGTCACGCGAAATTGATCCTTCCATCTCCGTTTCGTAAGCATGATCAAGGAATTACTCGATTTTATTCTGCACATTAACGATCACCTGACCTCAATGGTTCAGGAATACGGAACATTGGTGTATGCGATTTTATTTCTGATCATTTTCGTTGAAACGGGTTTAGTAATCATGCCTTTTCTTCCCGGCGATTCGCTGCTTTTTGCTGCAGGAGCATTATGCGCTAACGAAGCAACAGGTTTAAATATCTTTTACCTTATTGCTCTATTATTCGTCGCCGCTGTTTTGGGTGATAACACCAACTACTGGATTGGCAGAACACTCGGGCTTCGCGTCACCACCATGACCATTGGAAAAAGGCGTATTGTGAAGCAGGATTATTTGGATAAAACACACGCATTTTTCGAAAAATACGGCACAAAAGCCATCATTATGGCTCGATTTGTCCCTATTGTAAGAACATTTACGCCATTTGTTGCGGGCGTCGGCAAGATGACCTATCGCACCAAATTCTTACCGTACGACGTGGCCGGTGGATTTTTATGGATCGCGTCGATGTCGTTGGCCGGATATTTCCTCGGCACACACGAATGGGTAAAGAAGCATTTTGAAGGAGTTGTAATCGCGATTATCATTATCTCTGTAATGCCAATGGTAATTGGATATTTGCGCCATCGATTCAGTAAGAAATAATCTCGTGCGCCAGTTCGGACTCATCGGCTATCCGCTCACCCACTCTTTTAGTCAACGGTATTTTACCGAAAAATTCCTCAGCGAATCGATTGCTGATGCTGCATATGAATTGTTTCCATTAGCGAATATTCAGGATTTACCTGAACTGATTGATGCACATGAGCAATTAGTCGGACTCAATGTGACCATTCCCCACAAGGAAAGCGTGATTCCGTTACTGGATGAATTAGACGCCACTGCAAGAGAAATTGGTGCGGTGAATACCATAAAAATTATTCGCGATACGAATAAGACAAGACTGCTTGGTTTTAACACGGATGTCTTTGGATTTCTGAAATCCTTAAAACCGTTTTTAACCTTGCATCACGATCGTGCGTTGATTATCGGTACCGGCGGAGGCGCAGCAGCTGTGGCATTCGGCCTTAAATCGCTGGGCATTCAGGTGCTTTTTACCGGCAGAAAACCAAACTCAGTGAAACAACCTTATTTGCCGATGACACAGTTAAGCCCTGAACTGTTAAAACACTACAAGTTGGTAGTAAACACCACTCCGCTAGGCATGTTTCCTCATGTTGAAGGATTTCCGGATATTCCATATTCGGCCATGAGCGGCGAACATCTCGTATTTGATTTGGTGTACAATCCTGAATCGACCGTTTTCATGCAAAAAGCATCCGACTTTGGCGCTACTGCGCTTAACGGTTATGATATGCTCCGCTATCAAGCAGAGAGAGCGTGGGAAATCTGGAATAGTTAAACGTACTTTTTCCCATTACCGGCGCAACTTTTACCGAAAAATTCGCGTATAACATTATGTACGTACAATTTCCGTACATTTGTAATGATATGGCACGAGTAGTTAAATCAGATAGCAAAACACGCTTTGATGCACGATTGACCATCAAGGAAAAAGCGCTGTTAGAGGAAGCAGCAAATCTGGGCGGATACAGAAGTTTAAGTGACTTCATTTTGAGTGCAGCTCGACAGCAAGCTTTGGCTTTAATTGAAGCTGAGAAGTCCATTATTCGTTCGCATGAAGACAGTATTGTATTTTTCGATGCATTAATAAATCCACCACTACCTAATGCGGCGTTGAAAGCTGCTTCGAAGCGATTTAAGAAAGCGTCCAAGAAGTAATGCCGAAGTTAATTTCCACTCCACTTGCCGTTTATCACGCACGACGAGTTTTCAAATCCGGAAACCAATTATTAGATCGTTATTTGCACGTACAGGCAAGCCAAGACGTTAAAAGGAAATTAGCAGCCTGCTTTATAATTGAAGATGAAAATAACGCCGAAAGAATCAAAGGCTATTATACCTTGTCCGCGTGTTCGGTAACACAACTGTTTATACCGGAATTATACAAAAAGCACCTCCCGCCTAATTATACTTCCCTACCGGCAACACTGCTGGGAAGGTTGGCTAGGGATCTGAATTACAAAAATTCAGGAATTGGTGAATTGCTTTTGCTCGACGCGTTATTTAGAAGTCATTTGGCAGCACAAGAAATTGCTTCTTTTGCTGTAATTGTAGATCCAATTGATGATAAGGCGATTGATTTTTATCAACGCTATGGATTCATCATGTTGCCGGAATCCAACAAGCTATTTTTACCAATGAAAACAATAGATCAATTATTTAACTGATCTGTTGTCTATTTCAAATCCAGCAACGAATCAATTGCAGGAATTCGTGTCACCACGTAGCCTTCACCGTACTCCACGCCCGCTTCACGACCGGTAACACGCATCTTTGCTTTTACAAAATCCATAAAATCCTTCCCGGAAATTGGTGTAGCAGGTTCTGCAGATTCAGGATTATAAAACTGAGAGGAATAGGCCATAATCGCATCCATTTTCGCATCAACTTCTGCTGACACGTCCACTACAACATCCGGCTTTATAAAACGATCTTGTATATAGTGATAAACGGCTTTCGGTCTCCACACCTGCTGCTCCTCGCTGTTGTAATGCGTTTTAATTTTCACCAATCCTGAATAAAATGCTGCGTCTGCTAACAATTTACCGGCTTTTCCGTGGTCCGGATGGCGGTCATGCGGTGCATTGCAAAGAATAATTTCAGGTTGAAACAATCGAATGTAGGTTACAATCTGACGTATGTGTGCCTCATCGTAAGTAAAAAAGCCATCACGCATGTTGAGAATTACACGGTTCGCAACACCCATAATTTCGGCAGCAGCAGCAGCTTCTTTCTTGCGTGTATCAGCATCACCGCGAGTACCTAATTCGCCTTCGGAAAGGTCCAGAATAGCCACCTTTTTACCGGCTTTGATTTCTTTGATCAACGTGCCGGCACAACTCAACTCCACATCATCCGGATGGATTCCTATCGCGAGAATATGAACTTTCATGTTGCAAAACTACGCAATATTCCGAGGTCGTTAATTCCGTTAACTTTGGACTCGATGAGAACGATTGCAGTATTGAGTTTTATTAGCATTCTTACTTTTGGCGGATGTGAACGAAAAGACGAGAATTCAATTTCAACAACCGACACGGCTCGTCCTTCAGCCGCACCCATAACTGATTTAAGTGCCATCCGTCAAATCATTATTCGCAACCAAATTGATATCGGTAAACACATTAACGACGGTCGCGATTCGTCCATGGTGGCGAAATATTACCACACCGACGCCAAATTATTAGTACCCGGAGAGCCGTTTATGTCGGGTCATGCTGACTTATTTAAGTTTTGGCGCAATGCCACTGCTTCATTAAAAGGATTGGAACACGTGACAGTTTCGTGCGAAGGAAATAATCAGGTAGTGTATGAAACCGGTATTGCCACTGCGATTTATGAAGTGAAAGGGGAAAAAAAATCAACCACGTATAAGTACATGACTATTTGGACAAACATAAATAACAGCTGGTTGATTGCAGCTGATACGTGGAATAGTCTTCCGGAAATGTCCGAATAATCAGCGTTTATTTCCCTTCCAGCCAGTTCACAATTTTATCGCAAGCCGGTTTTTCGCGAGGCGAAACATGCCCCACATAATTTCCATTTTCATCAATCATGAACTTTTGGAAATTCCACATTACAGCAGCATCTTCTACTCCGTTTTCATCTTTTGAAGTCAACCATTTGTACAACGGGTGAATATCATCGCCCTTAACCGAAATCTTTTCCATCATCTGGAAAGTAACATTGTATTCACCGGTACAAAAGGTTTTAATTTCCTTATTGTTACCGGGTTCCTGACCTGCGAAGTTGTTGGCAGGAAATCCAAGAATCATGAATTTTCCATCCTTGCCGTATTTGTCGAACAACTTCTGAAGCTCGGCATATTGAGGCGTTAAACCACATTTCGATGCCACGTTTACGATCAGCACTTTTTTCCCTTTTAATGAAGAGAAATCGTACTCTACACCGTCAATGTTCTTTGCTTTAAAATCGTACAGCGTTTTGCGAGTTGTTTCTCCGGTGAAGGAAAGAGACATAAAAGCGATAGCAAGTAGGATTATATGTTTCATATAGAGTGATGTTTAACTATATAACAAAAGTGCATCTTTTAAGTTTAGATTCCTTGCTATAATCCTGAATAACACTTCCAAACTTTTGCAAACTCTTCTTTGTACAATATTTACCTTTGCCCCATGTGGACAAGACAAATCGGAAAACTGGTTAAGCGGGAGTTATTAAATGAGACTCGTCAGCAATATGCAGTTTTCGGTATCATCTTGTTCGTTGTTTCCACCATTTTTATAGCGCGATTCAGCTTTAAAGCTGTTAAGGAAATTCCCACGTGGAATGCACTGTTCTGGATCATCATGCTGTTCGCCGCTGTAACAGGCATTGCCAGAAGTTTTGCTCAAGAATCGCGAGGGAAGCTGTTGTATTTGTACACGGTTGCTGATCCCCGCGCATTGTTGGTGGCAAAAATGATTTACAATAACATTTTGTTAGTCGCTTTAGGTTTAACCGGAATGACGATATATGGTTTTCTTATCGGATTTCCGGTGCAAAACGTTGGCTTGTATATTATTGCAGTTGTGCTGGGATGCTCCGCGTTGGCCTCGGGATTTACAATGATTTCCGCGATAGCCTCAAAAGGTGGCAACAACTTTGCATTGATGGCCATTTTGGGCTTCCCGGTTTTGCTTCCGGTTTTAATGGCCGGCATCCGATTATCGAAGTTCGCGGCAGATGGTTTAACCGGCGATGGCGCTTGGCAATATGCAGGTTTGTTAATAGCTCTTAACGTCGCTGTTTCGGCGCTTGCATACCTATTATTTCCTTACCTTTGGCGCGATTAAATTATTCGCATAAATGCTGAGGAATTGGTGGAAATTTTTGGGTGTACTGCTTCTAGCATATAGCGTTTATGCAGGATTAGCAAATCCATTGGCGCCCGGAATAATTTCCGCAAAATCTTCTGCCACTTACACTTCTGACTCAACATTCACTGTTACCGTTTTTGGTTACAATACGCGTTTTCAAAGTGAAAATGCCGGACTTCAGGCATGGTTAATGAACAATGACAAACCCGTATGTGCCACTCGTATTGAAGTTATCGATGAAACGCACGCCATACTTCATTTTCCTCCAATAGCACCAATTAAGGATCCGCTCTTTACGCTGAAAATGCACAGTGCCGGCGATGGTTTGTTGGTAATGGAAAATGCCATTTGGACAGCAGACTCCGTTACTGCCGGGTTAACCCAAGTTTGTCAACCTAATATTGCTTCAGAAGATCAGAACTACCATGCTTACCCGTTTCGTTACATTTTATACGAATCAATTCGGAACCTGTTCTTGCACGTTCCCATGTGGTTTGCCATGATCGCATTGCTTTCATGGGCATTGTATAACAACTTCAAGTACTTACGCGGTTTTAATATCGATTACGATCATCGTGCACACGAATCGGTTAAAGTTGCGTTGCTTTTCGGCTTACTTGGTTTAATTACCGGATCACTTTGGGCGCGCAGTACTTGGGGTGCATGGTGGGTAGATGACACAAAGCTTAACGGAACGGCCATTACCATGCTTTCATATCTGGCGTATCTCGTATTACGTAACAGTATTGAAGATGAACAAAAGCGTGCACGTGTATCGGCTATTTACAGCATTTTCGCTTATATGATGATGTTGGTTTTAATCGGCTTATTACCGCGCCTTAACGATTCATTGCATCCCGGCAATGGTGGAAACCCAGCATTCAGCAACTATGATTTAGACAATACGATGCGACCTGTATTTTATGCAGCTGCGTTCGGATGGATTATTGTTGGAATCTGGATCAGCGGAATACGTTACCGCATGCGTAAACTTAAAGAAACGCACACATGAAAAAATTTGCACTGCTTGTTGTAATTCTATTATCATTTGCCGGATCTGCTTTTTCACAAAGCAGCATGGATGAAGAGATATTCAAAACCTTACGTGGCAATGCGTCCATGAATGTGGTGATTGTTGTTGCCATGCTGATTCTGGCTGGAATATTCTTCTATTTGTTCCGTTTAGATCGTAAACTCAATAAGTTGGAAGAAGAAGTTACTGAAGGGAAGAAATCATGAAGAAGACGCACATCATTGCTATTGTAATAATTGCGGTTGCCATTGCCAGCATGTTTACGATGTTGAACAATTCCAGCACGTATTCTGATTTTGAAGACGCGAAAGAAGCTGATCCTGATGAAAGTGTTCACATTGCAGGAACTTTAGTTCGGGAGAAACCAATGGAGTATCGTCCCGAATTGGATCCTAATAAATTTACGTTCTACATGGCCGATCAAAAAGGTCAGGAACAAAAAGTAGTTTTACTAAAATCAAAACCTCAGGACTTTGAAAGATCACAGCAGGTTGTGATCATCGGTAAAATGAAAGGCGATCATTTTGAAGCTAAAGATGTTTTGATGAAGTGTCCGTCGAAATACAATGATGGTAAGAATACCGCTGCAAATCCTTAAACGAAATAACGCCTACGAATTTTATGAAAAGCATCGACTACATTGGAGAGCAGGCTTGGTGGGGACAGTTAGGTCATGCATTAGTAATTGTCGCATTTGTTACAGCTTTCTTCTCGGCGTTAATCAATTATTTCCGCACTAAGAGTCCGGAGCACAACGAAATCTGGAAAGGTACAGCGCGTCTATTTTTTAATATTCACGCGTTAGCTGTCGTTGGTATTTTCCTGACGCTGTTACTCATGCTGATTAATCATCGCTTCGAATACCAATATGTTTGGCAACATTCGAAGCGTGATCTTTCCATGAATTACATTCTCGCTTGTTTGTGGGAAGGTCAGGAAGGCAGTACGTTACTATGGCTGCTGTGGCACAGTTTGATCGGTTTGGTATTGATGCGAACTGCTAAAGACTGGGAAGCGCCTGTGCTAAGCGTGCTTTCTATGGTTCAAGTGTTTCTTGCTATGATGTTGATGGGCTTGTATATTGGTGATACGCATATCGGAGCTTCGCCATTTACATTGATTCGGGAACGAGAGGAAAATATTGGATTACCGTGGACACAACTTGCTGATTATTTACAACGTGTTCCTATGTTTAAAGACGGACGCGGACTTAATCCATTATTACAAAACTATTGGATGACGATCCACCCCCCTACACTGTTTCTGGGGTTTGCATTGGTAACAGTTCCCTTTGCTTTTGCTGTAGGGGCTTTGTTAACGAATCGTTTATACGATTGGCAGAAACCGGCTTTGCCTTGGGCATTTGCAGGAGTTGCCATCTTAGGAACCGGCATTTTGATGGGCGGTGCTTGGGCATACGAATCTTTAAGTTTTGGTGGATTTTGGGCATGGGATCCTGTAGAAAATGCATCCTTGGTACCGTGGCTAACCTTGGTTGGAGCTGCGCACGTCATGTTGATATATCGAATTAAAGGTCAATCGTTGTACACCACATTTTTCCTTACTGTAATATCGTTCCTACTTATTGTTTACTCCACTTTTCTTACCAAAAGCGGCGTCCTCAGTGAAACTAGCGTTCATGCATTTACGGAAGACGGCTTGAATCAAGAGCTGGTATTGTTCATGGGATTTTTCCTGTGGTTTTCTATCGTGTTAATGGCCAAGAAAAATTGGTTGCGTTGGTCTTACACAGGCATAACGGTTTTGGTTTTGGTAATGTTTCTTCAAAACATGGTTGCCGTAGGAATGTTGATATTACTATTGACATCCATAACCGCGCTTATTATCGGACATCGATATTTTCCGAAAGAAGAAAAAGAAGAAGAATTGTGGTCGAGGGAATTTTGGATGTTCATTGGAGCAATCGTTATGCTTGTGGCATCATTTCAAATTATATTTTACACGTCCTCTCCTGTTGTCAACAAATTCTTACGTATAGATTTCTTGCACAATTTTTTTGTTTCCATGCACGAATCGCTGGGCTGGAAATGGCTAAATACGCTAGCTGAAGCGCGAATTGCACCAGATGAAAATGTGGTCTACTTCTATAACAAGTGGCAAATTCCGTTTGCCGTTTTAGTAACAGTTCTTATAGCGATAACACAATATTTCAAATACAAAAAGACGGACACGAAACAGTTACGAAAACAACTCTTTTGGCCATTTGTGCTGGCACTATTTATTTCCGGTGTCTTATCCGCAATTATTTACTTCAACGAATCTTTTGGAACATTAACAGCCAATAAACAGCGCATCCTCGTGATGAGTTCTGTTTTATTTTTCTCCACCGTGTTTGCTGTCTTAGCCAACGGAAGTTATTGGCTGAACATTCTTAAAGGTAAAATCAAAAGTGCCGGTGCAAGTATTGCTCACATTGGTTTTGGCTTGCTGTTGTTAGGGGCGTTAATAAGTACATCCAAGAAAGACACGATTTCTCAAAACACTTCTGAAACAGATGTTACATCCATTGCGCAAGAAGGCAATAACGCCGAGAATATTTATTTACGAAAAGGTGACACCTTGCCAATGGGTGAATACCTTGTTACCTACAGCAATCGCAGTCGAGAAATAAAAGATGGAACTCCTTACGTTTATTTTGCAGTAGATTTCCTGAAACCGCAACAATCCGGTAAGGCTGAATATCATTTTACATTGCGACCATTCATTCAGCTAAATCCTATGATGGGTAACGCGGCTGAACCCGACACTAGACATTTTTTACATAAAGACATTTACACATTTATCAAGTTTGTGCCAATGACTTCACTAGAGGATTCCGCATCCTCTAACACTAATCAATTTGATGACCCGATGAATTATACCATTGCAGTTGGAGATACGATTGCAGCGAATAGTAGTATTGCAATTTTGGACAGCGTGCGCAAAGTGAGCGAATCACACCCATTATATAAAGCGGAAGAAATTGGGGTGAGTGCACATTTTACGGTGGTGGATAACAAAATGCAACGAAGCAATCCTGTAGCATATTATTTCGTAAACACCACAACAGGAAGTACCTCTCAACTCGATGCTAAAGATCCGAATACAGGTTTGAAACTAACCTTCTGGAAAGTACGACCGGAGAACGGTAAAATTGACGTGTATATGGCCGAATTGCTGTCGAAGAAAAGCGATTTCATTGTAATGGAAGCTTCCGTTTTTCCTGCAATCAATATTTTGTGGATGGGTTGTTTGGTCATGATCATCGGTACATTCTTAGCGCTTCGTGAACGTATTAAAAAGAGATAAGCTAAATTCGGAATCATGGGTACGACAAAAATTCATGGACTTCGAGTGTGTCTGATTGGTTCCGGCAATGTCGCTACACGTATGGGAATTGCATTGAAGCAATACGGCTCTGAGATTGTGATGGTGTACTCACCTAACCTTAAAAATGCTGAGAAACTGGGAAAGCAATTGCGTGCTGCTGCTGTAAGTAATTTGCACAACTTACCGGACGATGTAGATGTGTACATTATGTGCACGAAAGATGACGCTATTAAACCAATAGCTCGGCATTTACGAAAGACTAATGCCTGTGTTATTCATACCGCCGGAAGTATTCCTATGGACGCATTGCGCTTTTGCAAGTGGCACGGAGTTCTTTATCCCGTTCAGACATTATCTGCGCAACGTGAAATTGATTTTCGTACAGTGCCCATGCTAATTGAAGCGAACAACGCTAAATCAAAAGCTATCATACGTAAAGTCGCCTCTACATTATCAGGAAAAGTATATTGGATGAATTCTAATCAACGCCTACACGTTCATCTTGCAGCAGTTTATGCCAATAATTTCGTGAATTACATGTATCAGGCCGCAGGTAAAATTCTGGAGGGACAGGATATTCCATTTGACATTTTACAACCGTTGATTGAGGAAACAGCGAATAAAATAAAGAAACTCTCCCCAGCCAATGCACAAACAGGTCCGGCCATTAGGAACGACATGAGGGTTCAGAAACAGCATAATGCCGCATTAAAATCATCACCGCGGTTACGAAAATTGTACAAGGAAATTTCACGAGCTATATTTTTAGACGCCACAAGCAGAAAGTAATATGTTGAATTTCAAACAACGACTTCCCGCAGTTAAAGCTGTATTATTTGATATTGATGGTGTCTTAACCGACGGAAGTCTTCAAATGCATGGTGACGGAGCTGTTTCGCGCACTTTTCATGCCCGAGACGGATTCGCACTACAACAAGCGGTGAAATCCGATTTAATTGTAGGAATAGTTAGTGCGGCACGAGAAGAAATTCTGAAGGAACGATTTCTTAAGCTCGGAGTTCACGAGGTAATTCTGAATTGCAACGATAAACTTTCTGCCTATCAAGAATTAAAATCTTCTCACGGATTAACAGACTCCGAAGTACTTTTTATGGGCGACGATTTACCGGATCTTAATGTCATGCGAAGAGTTGGAATTCCCGTTTGTCCTGATGATGCGGTGCATGAAATACGTGCTATCAGTATTTACATCTCTCCGTATAACGGAGGTAGAGGTTGCGTTCGGGATGTGATTGAGCAAGTTTTGCGAGCTCAAGGTAAATGGAAATTTTAGTAAGCCCCACTTCGTTTACGTAAGATCCACTCTACTGTCCATAAAGTAACCGCGATTAGTAAAATCCACCAGAAGTCAATTAAATCGGTTAATTTCCTGGAATAATAAATCACCGGACGAACATCTTCACGGGCATTCAACCGTTTAGCCAACTGACTGATTTCATTAGGATAAATCATTTCGCCGTTGTGATCCTTTGCTAATTGGAATAATATTCGATGGTTGGCTGTGGTAGATGTAATCTCTGCAACTAGCGGCTTTACAGTATATTGTCCTTCCGCAGTAAGAACTTTGTTGTTCTGCTTAGTTCGTGCAACATAGCGATATTCACCCGGAGCCATCATGCCTGCATCTAAACGATAAGCGCTTCCTGATTTTGAGAATGTATATGGAAAGCGCAGCCCTGCGCTATTGATGATTTCAATGCTGACATCTTCTGTATTTATCGCTTCATAACTCGCGTTGTACACTTCAGCATCAATGATAACCGGTTCATTTTCCTCATAAAATGATTGGGCATTAACCCTGAAGAAACTTTTGTTTTCGCGAACCGCAAGGTATTGAATGGTTTTACTCACCAATTCTGAGAATAAGTCCGCATTGCCTTTAGCCGCGTAATCTGCAAGCTTCCATTTCCAAATGCCCTCGCCTATCATTACTGCCGACTTCACACCTTCCTTTTCACTAAACGACATTAAAGGAAAATCAGTTTTTAACGCACCGATCTTTTGCTTCAGAAAAATTCTTACTCCGGGAGATGTTGGAAAATTACCGAACGGCACAGCTAAGGCCGGCCATTTAGAAATTCCTTGTTCTAACTCGGAGGAAACTGTGAATAATCCAAATGTGGTTTCTGTTATTCCTTCTACATCGTTCGCTTTTCCAGAACGTGCTTCAATAGTAACTCCTAGTTTTCGATTATTAATTAGATTGTAGCGCAACTGATTGCCGGTAATGTACCAAACCGGAATTCGCGCATTATCAATCCTGCTCATTAAATCGTCCGCAGCTTCCGACTCAGACGGAATTCCATGAAGGATAACCACATTATACTCTGCCGGACTACCTTTAAAATCAGCAGCAACAAACGTTTCAACCTGATAATTATCATTGAGTTCAATTGTATTCTTTAATGCACTGACATCAGGATGCGGAGCATCACAAACAATCAATACTTTCTGACGAGCATCCAGTACATCAACATAAAAAGTTGAAGTATTATTCAAGATGTTTCTCTCTCCATCAATTACACTTAACGCCACCGTATATTTTTGCAAACCCACCACATCTGCATTTAACTCAGCAGGCAACGTTACCACGAAAGGATCTTCGGTAATTTCAATCTTTTGAGAGAACAAAATCCGAGACCCTTTACTGATCGTAGCTATAGTAGATTTTCCTTTACAACGATCCGCTTTAGTCACCAATTCAACCGGAAACGTGTTACCTAAAAAGGCCAGTTTATTGTGAACCACCTTTTCCAGAACCAAATCCTGATAAACAGTAGTATCTCCCAAAGCAATTGTAAATACCGGCGCTTTAATTGGTGTAGAAGCATAAACAGGATTTAACCCGCGATTGTAAATACCATCACCTGCAACAATGACAGCACCCAAATTTCGTCCCGCGTAACGAGCCTCCAGTTCGCGGAACAATTCACCGTAATCGGTTTGCTTATCAGTAAATTCTCCGCTAAAATTTTCCCGGAAATGATCACCAAAACTATACGTCCTTACTTCATAGTTATCGCCCAGTTCTTGTTGCAGTTGTTGCAATTGATTCAGGTAATCTGTTTTATAAAACAGAGAATCTTTATTTAGCAGTACTGATGCGGAAAAATCTTGTGCAATAACCACAATCGGTTTTTCTACTTTCCTGAATTCCGTATTTAGTAAAGGTTCCAATAACAGAAAAGAGATCAGGAACAACGAGAAAAAACGTAAAGATCCCAGCAAAACAATCATTCGTTTGCTGAGATCTTTTAGTTTGGAATTTTTATAATACAGCAACATCGTACCGCCTGCCGCAAATGCGACACACAGCAATAAGAACCATAATGATGATTCTGTAACAATGCTTGCCTTCAAACGAATAAAAAATTAAGTCAACATTCCACCACAAACATTCAGCACCTGTCCGGTAATGTAACCTGACATATCGCTCGCCAAAAACAAGCAGGCATTGGCTACATCTTCAGGTGATCCACCTCGCTTAAGCGGAATTCCCTCGCGCCACTGCTCTACTACCTTCGGATCAAGTGCGCCTGTCATTTCAGTTTCAATAAATCCGGGAGCGATAACATTACAACGAATATTTCTTGAGCCTAATTCCAATGCAACCGATTTTGAGAAGCCGATAATACCGGCTTTGGATGCCGCATAATTCGCTTGACCTGCATTGCCTTTAACTCCAACGACAGAACTCATATTTATAATAGAACCGCTACGCTGCTTCAACATTGGACGCTGCACAGCTTTCGTTAAGTTAAACACCGATTTCAAGTTGGCATTGATAACTTCGTCCCACTGCTGTTCGCTCATGCGCATCAATAATGTATCGCGCGTAATACCTGCATTATTGATCAGAATGTCAATCGTTCCGAAATCAGCCACAACTGCAGTTACCAATTCATCTGCGGCTTTGAAATCGGCTGCATCCGAACGATAGCCTTTAGCATTAACACCAAACGCTTTCAATTCGTTTTCTAGTTCCATACCCTTCTCCACTGAAGAAAGATAAGTGAAAGCAACGTTGGCTCCGTGGCGAGCAAAAAGAACTGCGATACCGCGACCAATGCCGCGTGATGCTCCGGTGACGAGAACAACTTTTCCGGTTAATAATTGAGTCATATGTTAATTTTTGTTGAAGGTTCAAATATACACATTACGCAACTGACAGGATGACGTAAACTATGCAGTTTTGACGGTTTTATGCACTTGGTGCAACGTTTGTAGTAACTTCCGTAGTAATAAACTTTAAGATATGTTTTTCGATCCTTTGTATTTGATTTTGATGGGCGCCATGATGCTGATTGGTTTTGGTGTTCAGGCTCGGCTTAAAAGTGTAATCAATAAAGCACTTACCGTTCCGCTGAAAAATGGTATGACCGGTAAGCAAGTTGCAGAACGCATGTTACGTGATTATGGTATTAGCGATGTTCGTGTAATATCAGTGGAAGGTCGGCTTACTGACCACTATAATCCGAAAGATAAGACGGTCAACTTGAGCAATGATGTTTTTCATGGTGTATCTGCAGCCTCTGCGGCAGTTGCAGCTCATGAAGTTGGTCACGCTGTTCAGCATGCAACTGCATACCGTTGGTTACAAATGCGCTCCGTTCTCGTTCCTGCTGTAAACGTTGCCAATACGTTGATGAATTTTTTGTTCATTGGAATGGCTTTTCTCGCATTTTCATTCGAAATGTATAATCAGGCACTACTATTAATTATAATTGCGCAAGCAGCGATTACACTTTTTACTTTAATTACGCTACCTGTTGAGATTGATGCCAGCAAACGAGCTCTGGCGTGGCTCGACGGAGCAGGCTTAACTTATGGGGAAGAACACGAGCAGGCAAAATCTGCATTGCGCTGGGCAGGAATGACATACATTGTTGCCGCATTAGCAGCTACTGTTCAACTTTTGTATTTCATTCTTCAATTTATGGGTCGTAGTGATGAATAATTTAACAGTAATCAGACAATTCATAAATAAAAAATAAGCACATTTGCACTGTTCTGCCGCCCGGTAGAACAACATAGAAGGGCAGCGCTTTTGGGGTTAAGCGTTGCCCTTCGCTTTTTTCACGGTGTTAACATACATCTGTATTTGATTGTCTATTTTCGCTGCAAATACAACCTATGAAAAGTAAAGTTTCCCTCCGAGAAAAACTACGTTATCGCTTTGACAATACACTTTCAGCCGGTCCTATTGCCATTATTGGTTGGCTAGCAGTAGTTTCGTTTATAATAGTAGTTGTAGCTGCAGCTATCATAACCGCGCTTCATATTCCATCAGATCCTGATACTGGAGCCGAATGGTCATTTATCGAAGCAGTATGGAACAATTTTATGCGTGCTATCGATGCGGGTAACCTTGCAGGTGATAACGGTTGGGGATTACGAGCAATCACCTTCGTTGTTACTATTGGCGGAATTTTTATCGTTAGTACATTAATCGGTACTATTACCAGCGGCATGGAAGCTAAAATCGAAGAATTACGTAAAGGCCGTTCGCGGGTATTAGAATCCAATCATACATTAATATTGGGCTGGTCTCCTAAAATTTTCACTATCCTATCCGAATTGATCATTGCCAACGAAAGTGAGCGCAGCGCTAAGATTGTTATCATGGCGGATATGGATAAAGTGGAAATGGAAGATGAAATTCGCTCGAAGTTGCCGAATACAAAATCCACCAAAATTATTTGCAGAACCGGGAGTCCTTTGGATTTGGACGATTTGGAAGTTGTAAACCCGCATAAGGCGAAATCAATTATTATAATTAGTCCTGAACAAGCAGAACATCCGGATATTTATACGATAAAAGCAATTCTTGCAATCACTAATAATCCTAACCGTAAGAAAGAGCAATACCATATTGTTGCCGAGTTACAGGATGAAAAAAATCACGAAGCCGCGGAATTGGTTGGTGGTGATGAAACCACATTAGTACTATCTGCAGATCTTATCGCCCGTGTAACTGCACAAACTTGTCGCCAGGCAGGACTGAGCGTAGTATATACAGAATTGTTGGATTTTGATGGTGCCGAAATTTATTTCAAACACGACAAAGTGTTAGCCGGAAAAACCTATCGAGAAGTTGCGAACTCTTTTGAAAGCAGCACGGTTATTGGAATTTATACCGGTGAACAGCAAGTAATGATTAATCCGCAAACGAATTACATTTTAAAATCCGACGACCAGGTCATCGCTATTGCGGAAGACGATTCGACACTTAAGATTGACGGACAGCCAAATCCTGCTATTCAGACTGAATATGTAACTGAAGGAACAAAACCTATAAATCAACCAGAACATACACTAATACTGGGCTGGAACGGTAAAGGCAAATCAATAGTTCAGGAGCTGGATAATTATGTTGCAAGAGGATCCACTGTAACTATTGTAACTCCCAATCAAGAACACGAAGGCGAAATAGCTGAGTTACCGGCATCATTGAATAGACAACAGTTGAAGTTCATTCAGCAATCATTTACGCAACGTGCAACAATTGAAAGTCTGAATATCACGCAATACAGTCACATCATAGTTTTGTGTAATGACCAGGCCGAGGTTCAGGAAGCAGATGCAGAAGTTTTAATTACATTGTTGCACATACGTCATATTGGTGAACAAACAGGACATGATTTTAGTATCGTCAGTGAAATGCGTGATAGTCGCAACCGTGCTTTGGCAGAAGTTGCTAAGGCTGATGACTTCATTGTGAGCGACAAACTAGCCAGTTTGATGATTTCACAGATTTCAGAAAACAAACATTTGTCTCGCGTTTTCTCGGAATTATTTAAATCCGAAGGATCCGAAATTTACATTCGCCCTGTTACCGATTACGTAAAAGCCGGAGTTCCTGTATCGTTCTATACTGTGCTTCATACAGCATTATCTCGCGGAGAAACGGCTATTGGTCATCGCTTGGCTCGTTATGCGCACGATGCAACTAAGGGATACGGCATCAATGTAAATCCTGTTAAATCAGCTGTTACCACATACAGTGATGATGACATGATTATTGTATTGGCAGAAGATTAACGCGAGATAAATTTTATACCAAAAAGTATAATACTAATTGGTATAAAATTACAATTCAAAAACTTCAGGTCTCGGGAACGAGTGGATGATTAAAATAAATATTCTTCGGCCACTGAAGGCTCCAGGTTTAAAATGTCTTTCTGAACCAAATTTCAAAAGCCGGATCAAGAAATTAATGGATAACCGTTACTTGCTGAGCCTTATCAACAATAATAAAGAAAACGCGTCGGTGTGCTTCGCGGGCTTACAACGCTCATTCCGGTCACGTATTTGGCGAGCGTGTTAGTTCTTTAAGGGAACATCCATTTGCAAATCGGGCACATAGGATGCTTTGTCTAAAATACCAATTTGTTTCGTTACCGGCGCATAACCTTCAGCTTCAATTACCAAGTCGTAATTGCCGGGAGGTAAAATTACGACGAAGCGACCGGTATTTCCATTGGGGACATAATTCCCAACAAGTTCATTGGTCTTCTTATCATAAGCCGTTAAAAACACCGAATTAAAAGCAGGCTTAGAACTTCCTTCAAATTTGATTTCTCCCGTAATAACGGTATATCTAGGCTCAATATCATTAAAGGTAACGCGGTAAATATCCAAATCGCCCATACTGTCCTCACGCTTCGCAGCCAAATAACCGTAACGACCATTTTCAGAAATTCTGAAATTTGAATTATCCTCCGGAGTATTAATCGGGAAACCAAGATTTCTTGCGCCCTTGAAACTATTTGAAGTTTCCTCCCATTCGCTTTTGAAAATATCATAACCACCCATGCTGCTGTGCCCTTTCGAACTGAAATACAACGTATTTTCATCAGGTGATAAACTAGGAAAATCTTCGTCAAATGGGGTGTTAACCTGTGGACCTAAATTAACTGCAGGTCCAAATTTTCCGTTCGGAAGGCGCTTGCTGATGTACAAATCCATCCCGCCTAAACCACCCGGTCTATTGCTGGCAAAGTAAACGGTGTTGCCGTCGTTAGTAATACAAGCCGCAATTTCAAAGCCTTTGCTGGAATTGATATTCTCATCCAGTTTCACAGGCTTCTTGTAAATGTTCTTCTGCTTATCATACTCTGCTACATAAATATCGTTGATGCCTGTTTCATTATCATAATACAATACCATGTAATTGCCATTAGCACTCATACCAACAACTTCCGCATTTCCGGAAGCTGAACTAATGGGATTACCAATGTTTCGCGACTTGGTAAAACCGCCACCCATAACACGCGAAATGTAAACCGCAGAATAATACGAACCATCATCACGACGCAGATTACCGCCATCGGAACGTTTAGTATTATACACTATAAACGATTCGTCTGTAGTAATAAAGGGATAATACTCCGGAAACTGTGTATTCACTGAGCCTCCCAAATTTTCAAACGTCACGTTTAATGGGTATTTCATTAACTCCTTTGCATTATAACAGTTTTGAATTTCACGATCTACATCCGCAAGATTTTCAGGAGTTCCTTTACCAATTCGCTTGAAGTCGTTATAACAACGCAATGCATCATCAAATCGATACGCAAAGTGATAAGCACGTCCCAATAAAAACGTAGCATCCGATTCATACTTCGGCTGTCGTGTAACAAGCTCCAGATAAGGAATAGCCTTCGCTTTATTGATATTGGTATTCAAATAACAAATTCCAATGCGGTAATTGTAGTCAACATTACGATTATCATCTTCCAGCAAATCGAGATATGCTGTTAAAGCTTCCTCGTAATTTTCCTTTTTGAACTTATCATCAGCAAGTTTTCGATCCGCATCAGCATCGTCCTGAGCAAACAAATTCACTGTGGCGAACAAGATCATTATTGCAAGAAAATTTCGGGTTATCATAGCTCCTGTTTTAAGGCTGCAAAGGTAGTTAATCAAGCCTTTCTTTCGACGAAACAAACGAATATATCGACAAAGTTACGGCAACAAAATTCTTCGCTCCTGACCTAAATCGTTTTCGATTAGGATGGATACCGGATACCGCTGGGCTTCTATTTCAGACATAAACCACTTGCGCCCAAATGGAACCAACAGCAACAATCCTTCATCATTTCCAAGCGCCGTGAAATCTGCTGAATTTTCCTGCCGCGTAAATCCATTTACTCCATGAGTTCCGGAAATCCATTCGGAAAACAATGTCACATCATCAACTCCAATTCCTATTTCGCTGACACCTAATACAGCATGTGCAGAAAATCTTGGCGCATTGCGCGCCGGAGCGATAGCTGCACGTGCGATAAACTCAACGATATTTCCACTTGCAGCATCCGGAATGTCATAACAATAAATGGAACGTGCTTTCCATGTGGAAAATTCAACAACACCGTCTTTTGCATCTTTAGTGTCAAGAACAGGAACACCTTTGGAATTCAGCCAAAGTTGAGCATCCGGTAATTGGTCGGGACGAATGTTAAATGCAAAATGATAAGCTGCATCATTGGGCCCCGGAACAAAATTTACACGTGTGTATCCCGCTTGAAATGAGAGTCCGTCTGTTTCTCCAACAACAGGTATTTCGGGGAATCCGAGCAACTCACAATAAAACGATTTCATTTCCTGGATAACTCCCGATGCCAATGTGAGTTCTTTAATTTTCATTAGATGGAGCTTTATTGGCCGTACATAATTTTACCCGGATTTAATATTCCATTCGGGTCAAATACGTGCTTGATGCCTTTCATCAAATTAATTCTTGCCTTATCAACAGCAATCTGCAAATACGGTTGTTGCACTAAACCAATTCCGTGTTCACCGGAAATAGTTCCGCCTAATTTCACACACAATTCAAATATTTCGCGAATGCCTTTGGGCAATTCATTTTCCCAAGTATGCGCATCTAAATCACCACGTATGATATTCACATGCAGATTTCCATCTCCGGCGTGTCCGTAACAAACGGATTTAAATCCGTAACGTGCACCAATTTCTTTTACACCTTTCAGTAATGCAGGTAATTCAGCACGTGGCACAACAGTGTCTTCTTCTTTATAAACGCTGTTGGCTTTTACAGCTTCAGCAACTTTGCGACGCATTTTCCACAGCATATCTTTTTGATCGGCACTTTCGGCAAACAGCAACTCCCCTGCTTCATATTGCTCCATCACAGTAGCAATGCGCTCCATCTCTTGCATCAACACTTCGGGTTCATTACCGTCCACTTCTATTAATAAATGCGCTTGAACATCATCCGTGACCACAACATTAATGTCATCATGAAAACGCATTACCCAGTCGATGGCATCTCGCTCCATAAACTCCAAAGCTGAAGGAGTAATTCCCGCACGAAAAACAGCACTAACAGCTTCACACGCTTTTTCCGCGCTGCTGAAAGGTGCCAGCATCAACAAACTATGTTGCGGCAGAGGTATCAATCGAAAAACAATAGCCGTGATGATGCCCAATGTACCTTCACTACCGATCATGAGGTGTGTTAAGTTGTAGCCGGTAGAATATTTGAGCACATTGGCTCCTGTCCAAATAATATCTCCCGTTGGCAAAACAACTTGCATATTCAACACATAGTCACGCGTGGTGCCGTATTTCACCGCTTTTGGTCCGCCCGAACTGTGCGCAAGATTACCACCTAAAAAACAACTTCCTTTGGAAGCAGGATCCGGAGGATAGAACAAACCTTTCTCCTTAACCGCATTCTGAAATTCTTCATTAATTACTCCGGGGTGAACAGTTGCCTGTAAATTCCGTTCGTCAATTTGTAGTATGCGATTGAAACGCTCCATGCTAATTACGATACCACCAAACACGGGCAAAGCTCCTCCGCTAAGTCCTGTTCCTGCACCTCGTGGTGTTACAGGAATACGGTGCGAATTAGCCAATTTCAGAATTTCACTTATTTCTTCAGGGGTTTCCGGTTTAACAGCAACTGCAGGTTGGTACACCAGATCTTCAGTTTCATCGCTGGAATATTTCAGCAAACGATCTTCTTCCGCAATAACATGTTCTTTACTACAAATCTGCGTTAATGTCGAAATGATATCGGGTGTTACTGTGCCGTAAGAATTCATACCGTTTGTATTGTTTTTTATCCTCTTATACCGCTTCCCTTTTGGTATTGTTCAGATTACGTATTTTCACCAAAATTAAAGGAATATCACATGAATAGAGCACATCGCCTGATTTTACTGGTCGCAATTTGTATAGGTGCCGCATGGCCTTCTATTGCTCAGAACAACATTACGTTGGAAGACATTTACGTTAAACGAACCTTCCGACAGGAAATGGTTTTTGGCTTTAACTGGTCGAATGACGGACAGCGTTACATGATGTTTGACGCTGACGAAGATGGTAATCAGGGATTGTATTACTTCTCTGCGGCCACGGGCAAACGAGAGAAATCTATTTTCATGATGCATGAACTGGCTCTGCAAGGCGAAAAATCTATTGAACTCGAAAATTTCACGTTTAGTCCGAATGAGCAACTGGTGCTGATTTCAGCAGGTACGGAAAAGATTTATCGCTATTCCACAAAGGAAGAAAACTACATTTTCGATCTCAAAACACGGCAATTAAAACCATTATCGAAAGGCGGCAAACAACGTCTGGCGCAGTTTTCACCCGATTCCAAACAAGTGGCCTTCGTTCGTGATAATAACATTTTCGTAACGGATATTGCAACGGAAAAAGAAACTCAAATCACGTTTGACGGAGAATGGAATAAGATCATTAACGGCGGAACAGATTGGGTGTATGAAGAAGAATTTGCTTTGCCGAATGGTATTTATTGGTCGCCTGACAGCAAGAAGGTGGCGTATTACCGCTTTGATGAATCGCGTGTGAAGGAATTTCAAATGACCATGTACAACACCGGTTTATATCCGGAACCTTACACGTTTAAATATCCAAAAGCCGGTGAAGAAAATTCCATCGTTACCATTCATATTTACGATGTAACATCGGGTAAAACAACTACCGTTGATGTTGGTCCCGAGAAAGATCAGTATATCCCGCGCATCATGTGGACGCGCAATCCCAATCAGTTGTGTGTGTACAGAATGAATCGTTTACAAAACAAGTTAGACTTGTTACTCGCGAATGCTGCTGATGGGAAAACTAATTTAATCATGACGGAAACAAGTCCGCAGTACATTGAAATTCATGACCACATGACTTTTCTGAAAGACGGCAATTCCTTCGTGTGGAGCTCCGATCGGGATGGTCATACCCATTTGTATGTTTTTACTTTCGATGGAATGATGAAATATCAACTAACTAAAGGAGATTATGATGTAATCAGCGTATATGGTGTAGATGAAGCAACAGATCAGATTTATTACCAATCCAACAAGGAAGGTGTTACACAGCGACAAGTGTATAGTGTTAAATTGAACGGTTCGGGTGAAAAGAAATTGGTAACACGCTCCGGTAACAATTCGGCAAATTTCGGAACCGGGATGAAGTATTTTATCAATACTCATTCTTCCGCCAACACACCTGCTTTTATCACCTTGCACAACGGCAGTGGTAAAGAAGTACGTGTATTGAAAACGAATCAGAAATTGCAGGAAACCGCGCAACAGTTCGGGTTTAGTAAAAAAGAGTTTTTTACTTTCAAAAACCGCGATGGTATTGAATTGCATGGATGGATGATCAAACCGGCTAAAATGGATCCTTCAAAAAAATATCCGGTATTGATGCATGTATATGGAGGTCCGGGACATAACACAGTAGTTGATCAATGGGATCGTGATCTGGCGTGGCATCAGATGCTGGCCCAGAAAGGATACATTGTTGTTTCTGTAGACAATCGTGGTACGGAATATCGAGGAACCGCATTTAAAAAAGCTACTTACGGTAAAATGGGCGAATTGGAAAGTGCTGACCAAATTGATGCGGCAAAACATCTCGGAACATTGCCCTTCGTGGATAGTAAGCGTATCGGAATTCAGGGCTGGAGTTACGGAGGTTATATGTCTAGCTTGTGTTTAGGCGTTGGGGCGCAATACTTTAAGATGGCTATTGCTGTTGCTCCGGTTGGTAATTGGCGCTTCTACGATTCCATTTACACCGAGCGTTACATGGGCCTGCCGAAGGACAATGCAAAAGGTTATGATGCCTTCTCGCCTACTCACAACATGAATAAAGTGGAAGGTGAATTATTGTTGGTTCATGGAACGGCTGATGACAACGTGCATTTCCAGAATTCGGTTGAAATGGTAAATGCCTTAATTAAAGCCAACGTACAGTTCGAATTTTACATGTATCCGGATCAAGACCACGGTATTGGTGCAGGTCGTTACCATTTGTACACTAAAATGACCGATTTTATTTTGGAGAATCTTTAATCGTTAGTATCTCGTAGCAGGTACAATGTTATATTCGCAGATCAATAATTAAATAATCACGAAATGTCTGAGACAAAAAAAGGTCATCCACCCGGGCTCTATTTGCTTTTTGCAACAGAGATGTGGGAGCGCTTCAGCTATTATGGAATGCGCGGTTTGTTGATGCTGTATTTAACAAAAGCAGCTATTGAAGGAGGTTTAGGATTTGAAGATGGAGACGCAGGTCTTATCTATGGCATCTATACCGGACTAGTTTATTTAACTCCGATTTTTGGCGGATGGTTGGCGGATAATTATCTCGGACAACGAAAGTCAATTACTATTGGTGGTATAACGATGGCATTGGGTCAATTTGCCTTGTTTTTCTCCTCACAGGAAAATATCGGCATGTTTTACGCCGGCTTGGTGTTATTGATTATCGGTAATGGATTCTTTAAACCAAACATTTCTACCGTTGTTGGTCAATTGTATCCTCCGGGAGATAGTCGCAAAGATTCTGCATTCACGATTTTCTATATGGGTATCAACCTGGGTGCATTCCTTGCTCCTTTGGTTTGTGGAACCCTTGCAGAAGATACTTTCGCGGTTAAAGACGCTGCGGGTAACATTACTTCTTATGGCTTCAACTACGGATTCCTCGCAGCAGGTATTGGAATGGTGTTGGGTCAATTGATGTTTAACTTGCTTGGACAAAAGTATCTGGGTGATTTAGGCATTGAAGCTGGGGCTAAACAAAGCAAAGCTGAAGCAGCTGTGCAACCACCAATGACTAAGGAAGAAAAGAATCGTTTGACAGTAATCATTATCATGA
>JBIJCF010000019.1:0-53338 GCA_044344795.1 Bacteroidia bacterium
TGCTGTTAATGTCTCGGTGCTACCGTCGCAGATAGTACCTACTGCAGCTGTGGCTGTTACTGTTGGTAACGCATTTACGTTAACTGTTACAGTCGCTGTGTTTACGCAGCTGTTAGCATCGGTACCGGTTACGGTATACGTTGTGGTGGTTGTCGGGGACACTTGCTCTGTAGCTGATGTGCCGCCGGAACTCCATACGTAGCTCGTTGCGCCGCCTGCTGTTAACGTCTCGGTGCTACCAACGCAGATAGTACCTACTGCTGCTGTGGCTGTTACTGTTGGTAATGCATTTACGTTAACCGTTACAGTCGCTGTGTTTACGCAGCTGTTAGCATCGGTACCGGTTACGGTATACGTTGTAGTGGTTGTCGGGGACACCGTTACACTTGAACCTGACAGGTTACCGGGGTTCCAACTAAATACTGCCAATCCAGTTCCTCCGGATGAAGAAGATGTTAGTATTACGGACGAACCAACACAAATTGTTGAATTATTTGATGATGCCGTTACGCTTAGCGCTGGTGGTTGGGTAATATTAAAGGTCTGCGTTGATGTGCATCCATTAGCATCGGTTACCGTGCAGGTCCATGAGCCGGCTGTAAGACCGCTAACGGATGTGGTGCCGTCGCCTGTTGGGTTGCCCGGGGTCCAGTTGTAGCTGTACCCACCGGCTCCTCCGGTTGGCGTGTTGATTGATGCTGCTCCGTTACTGCCTCCAAAACAAGCAACGTTGGTTTGCGATGCTGCCGTTACGCTTAGCGCTGGTGGTTGGGTAATGTTAAAGGTTCGAGTAGATGTGCATCCATTAGCATCGGTTACTGTGCATGTCCATGAGCCGGCTGTAAGACCGCTAACGGATGTGGTGCCGTCTCCTGTTGGGTTACCCGGAGTCCAGTTATAAGTATAACCGCCAACTCCACCTGATGCCGGAGATACAGAAGCTGCTCCGCTGCTACCACCAAAGCAAGCAACGTTGGTTTGGGTTGACGGATTTAAAACAAGTGCAGGTGGTTGGGTAACGTTGAATGTTTGAGCTGTCGTACAGCCAATAGCGTCTGTTACCGTGCATGTCCATGTCCCAGCTGTAAGACCGCTAACGGATGTGGTACCGTCTCCTGTTGGGTTACCCGGGGTCCAGTTGTAGCTGTATGGTCCTACGCCTCCACTTGCAGCATTAGTTGATGCAGCACCATTACTACCTCCGTTGCATGACACATTAGTTTGTGAAAGTGCCGTTAGTAAAGGATTGGAAACAGTAACTGCGAGTGTTCGCGCTACGCTTGATCCGCATGTATTACTTGCAGTTACGCTGACATTGCCTCCGGTTGATGTTGCATTTACTGTAATACTTGTTGTTCCCTGACCGCTAACTATCGTCCAGCCCGCAGGTGCTGTCCATGTATATGACGTAGCATTGGGTACCGTTGATATTGAATAAACGTTATTTGCTGAACCTGCGCAAACAGAAACAGGACCCGAAATAGGATTAGGCTGTGCAGGTGCACCCGCTGAGGTAGAGTATGTGATAATTACACGACCATTTCCGGTTTGGAAACCTGCGGTGTTAACCTGATTGGTTCCCGCATTAAAGGACCCACCGCCGCCACCGCCGGTATATGGCTGAGAACCACTGGTTGCTCCGCCTGAATATCCGCCGCCGCCGCCGCCGTTTCCACCGGTAAACCATCCTGCTCCACCTCCGCCGTAACCACCGCCGTCGTTGTTGTTTCCTGTTCCGCCGGCTCCACCACTAACAAATGACTTACCATTGCTACCCGGCGACCCGGCACCGGCAATTCCATTTGTAAAAAAGCCACCACCACCGCCACCGGATCCGCTGCTCGCACCGCCACCGTTACCGTTAATTCCACCTGCAACTAATCCATTACCGCTAGCTGTTCCGGATGTTGTGATGGAAGCATTAATGCCATTTCTGTTAGCTCCGCATTGCCCGATATTATTCGTTGCACCACCGCCTCCGCCGGCACAAATCAATGGAACATTGCCGGTGCGCACAACAAAAGTTCCTCCACCGCCGCCGGCATCAGAACCATTAGTTAACCCTTGTTGACCTACCATGATGGTCAATACTTCGCCGGGAGTAACTGCAATGTCACCTATAATGCGAGCTCCAAGACCTCCGGTTGCAGCACACGTTGCAGTTACACTTCCTCCTTGAGCACCTGTTGCATCAACAGATATAGATGTTACACAAGGGGGCACGGTCCATGTCTGAACACTACCTGTAAAATTGAATGTTGCTGTTGTTTGACTTTTTAACGATGTTGTTAACGCAAGAGCGGCCAGCACCGCAAAACGGGCGTAAAACTTTCCTGTTTTGTACATAAAATTGTGTTGTTTCAAGTTTAATTGGGAATCGAAGATAACTTAAAAACCTAGAAAGTATTCTTCTTAAAATAAAGAAATAGAGGAGCCCCAATCAGTTCTGATCAGGGCTTCCCATTACATGCATTATACGAATGCAGACATTACTGCTTCACGACTTTCTGCACACATGTTATACAATTACCCACACTCAAAAAATAAACCCCACTCGCTAAACCTTCCAACGACAATTGTGCTTGTGTGCCGTTTACATTGTAAGTGCGCACTGCACGGCCAGAAGCATCGCGCAGCGTGAGGGTTTTTACATCGGCATTTTCCCAGGTAACCGTACTGTTGTTTGTTGCGGGATTAGGGAATACGGTGAAGGAAGAGTTTTTTTCTTCGGTGATGCCGGTAGTGATTGTGATGTAAGCAGCCTGTGTAGTATCTGTGCATGTACCGGAACTTACAATACAACGAAATGCTTGATTGTTGTTGCCTGCATTTACGGATGTAACCGTTAATGTATCATTAGTAGCGCCGCTGTATTGTCCTGCGTTGGAAAGATTCTGAAAGCCCAGACCAAGATCTGTTTGCCATTGATATGTTGCGTTGGGATCAGAAGATGCTGTTGTAAATACCGCATTGTTGCCGGTAATTAGCGACTGATTTGCAGGCTGTGCTGTTACAGAATTGCTGCAACCATTGTAGAGTGCCGAAACCTCTTGTGCAGTGAGTGCGCGATTCCAGATACCGATGTCGTCGAGAGAGCCGACAAAATTATTGGGCCCAGAATTATCAATATTGGCCCCTAAAGATTTGTTATTCCCAGCTATATTCGGTGACATTTGAAGTGGTGAGGCAGTTGTTACGCCATCCAAATAAAGCTGAATCAATCCATTAGTACATGTGACCCCTACAAAATGCCACGTATTGTCTGCAATGAAAACCGATGACTGTGGACCTCCATTATAAGCAAAACCACAATTGAGATAACCAGTATTGGTAACAAAGAAATAAGTACTTGACCATGGTGTGTCTTGACCCCAACATGCAATTCCCTTTCTCACGGTTGTATTGCCAGTCCTAACCCAACCAGTTATTGTGAAATCTTGACTCCCCGTAGTTGGGAGCGCATTAAGCGCTATATTGCCGTTACCATCAAAATCATACGCAGTATTACTAAAGTTAAATCTGTCAGTTGTCAAAGCAATACCTGATCCTACCGTTCCATTATTTCCATTTCCGCTTTCATCATTTGCATTACCATTGAATGGCCACCAACCAAAGAGTCCGTTGGTAGGAACGTAGGATGGAACTTGTGCTGCAGCGAATAGTGGGAGTGCAGCGAGGGTAAGTAGTAGTAGTTTTTTCATGTCGTTTTAATTTGAACCCCTACTCTATTTACGCTTTTCGGGAATCGCCAACATGTTGTTCTTACATTACACGACTAGCGGACAACATGACAATTATGTGCAATTATACAACCGTTTTTGTGATTTTAAAACACCGCCCGATAACAAACGATTAAAAACGAATTCGGCCAACTTTGCGCATGGCTCAACACATTGGCTTGGAAATTCGAAAAGTCCTTAAAAAGAATGGAATGACGGTTAGTGAATTTGCGCGACGCATCAACTCTTCGCGCGAAAATGCCTACAGTATTTTTAAAAGAAAAAGTATCGACACGGAATTACTTCAAACTATATCGGCAGTACTGGGGCACGATTTTTTTGGGAAAATTCAAGAAACCGCACGCAGGTCAGTTAAAATAAGCGCCGAGCCCGAACACCCTTACACCAAACCTCAACACGAACTGCAGTTATTACGCGAAGATCTGTTGTTGCGGAGAAAAGAGGTACAAGAATTGCGAGAGCGTATTAGCAGATGTGAACTTCATAAAAAGAAATAGATGCAACACTAATTGTGTATAACTATAAACAGCATATTACACAGGTGTTATGTTTCGCCAACTCAATTTGGCATTATAAATTTCACAGCGCACAGAACAGCAGTGTGCATCACAGCGTATCTCTGATTCGTTGGAGACACTAATTAATTGAAGAAACTTTTGAATTTACTTTTCCCGTCATTTACAATATTAAAACGCAGGGAAAACTCCAGCCCCCCGCGAGCCCTTGATGCTGCTGTAAGTCCGGATAAGTTGACATCATAACTAATGCCCAACCTAAAGGGGTACATTTCGTATGCGGTAACTATATTAAAAGCATCAGCAAAACGGTAATACCCTCCCAGCACGAATGCTGCAGGTTTTTTACGGCCCGTGTACACCGAGGCTTCTTGTAACCAATATTTCACCAACATTCCCGCATTAATCTCACGGTGTCCGCCCTGCACCATCACCAAATAGCCGGGCTCGAGAACGAGACTGTAGTTTTTAATTCCTATAGCTGCATTTCCATGCGCCACGTATCGAACGGGAAGCTTGTTGCTGTTGTCGCCGTAAAATGTATATACCGGCTGATTCAAGTGGTGCGCGGCAATACCCAGCGTAATATTCATCCCGTCGTTGGAGCTGATCGTGTTACTACCGGTGCCAAAATACCAGGCCAAACCCGCACCTACATCAAAAAAGTTGCGATTAGGAATGGCAGAGGGCTCGAACGAGGGCGCTGTAAGATCCAGTTGTCCATTGATGTATTGGTTATCCCAATACAAGTTACCATAATTTAAACTCCGCTGTCCGCCACCACCATACAAGCCCACTGAAAGGGCGCTCTTTTCCCCGACGGCAATAATTCCGGAAAGATGCAACTGCCCGGAAGTGGTCTTCATGGCACCGTCTCCGGCTTTATCCGAAAACATATTAATGCCTACTCCTAACCGATTGCCTTTTGTGTTCCCCATTATTGCAGCATCGGCGCTAACATTAAATGTTTTAAACGGATTCGGTGTAACACTGCGCCACTGATCTTTGTAGTTAACAATAACTAACGCTTCATGTCCGAGCCCTGCCAATGCAGAGTTTTGGAGCAAGGGCGTTTGAGTTATTTGGGAGAAATGTATATCCTGAGCAAATACAGAAACAGACGAAACGATCGCCAGAATGCAAAAACGTAGTTGACCTGAGTTCATGACCATATGTTTTTATTGCGTCGTTTTTATCGAATTAAAGAAACATTACCGTGCACTTCAAATGGATTTCCATCTATCAATACACCCTGCGCAACATAAGTGAAAACAGCATTTTCACAAGCAACGCCTCTCCAATTCCCGTCCCATCCTCTGGTTATGTCCTGCGTTTGAAACACCAGTTCTCCCCAACGATTAAACACCTTGAAATCAAGTTCCGCGATACATGCTCCGCGAACAAAAAGTAAATCGTTTTGGCCATCTCCGTTCGGGGAGAATGCGTTGGCGACAAATACTTCCCCGCATAAAATATCTACAAAAACGGTTACCGTATCTGTCAGCGAACATCCAGCGGAGTCGGTAACGGTCATGGTATATGTTGTTGTAACCGATGGAGAAGCTACGGGGTTAGGGCAATTGGTGCACGACAAATCCGATGCCGGCGCCCAACTGTATGTACCTCCGCCTGAGCCATTAAGTTGCGTGGACTGCCCTTGCGAAATGGTAACCGTAATTCCGGCATCCGGATTAAGCGTGGTAACTCCCCCTATAGTAGTAAGCGCGGTTATTGAACAACCCGATGCTTCGGTAATGATACAGGAGTAGTTGCCCGGAGTAAGCGAATCCACGAACATCGTTGTCGCGCCATTGCTCCACAAGTAAGTATATGGCGGAGTTCCTCCGGACGGTGAGGCATACGAAACACCATCAGTGCCCAAGCAAGTTGCATCAACAGAGGTAAGCGTGTCAGACAGCGAGTTTACAAACACGGTTACTGTATCGAAACTCAGACAGCCACCGGCAACAGAGACCTGGACTACGTACGTTGTGGTTACTGTCGGCGTGACGACGACAGAACTGTTATTACCAATAACCTGAGTTCCATTCCTCCATTGATAAAAATATCCTGGACCCGGCGCCGCAGTTAGTGTAACCGGATCATTGCTGCAAATTAGCGTGTCAGGTCCGGCATTGGCAGCAGGATATGGATTAACAGTAACCGTAAACGTGTTATTTGAAGAACCGCATTGATTAATTGCATTCATGACAATAGAATACGTTCCGGCATTTGGATAAGTAACATCAATAAAATTGTTGGACGTATCTACCACAATACCTCCGGGCGCCGACCAGCTGTAGTAGGTGCTGTTGATGAATGTCGTATTCCAGGTATTCGTATCGCCTTCACAAGCAAATTGTGGCCCTCCGATAAACGTACTTGGCGCACCAAGCACTACAATAGTGTGCACTGCAGACCATGGTCCGGTGCAGCCATAGTTTGTTTCCTGAACCGAAAACGTAAGCACGCCAGGCCCACCCAAACTAACATATAGCGAATTCGAGTTGGCTCCTGATGGAGAAACAAATGGATTGCCCGAGTTAATGCCATTGCAAGTCCACATGTAGTTCGACATATTGGAGTATTGATATGGGGAGAAAAACAGGGCCACTATATCGCCAACGCAAAACGTATCGCGAGGCTGAAAAGTGGTTAAATCGTAAGAAGTGATGGTTGGTGCAACGGCGTCAGGAGCGCCAATTGTAACGCGAATCAGACTGCCCAGTGCACTATCCGGAACGCTGGAGTTGGAAGCGACTACGCGCATGTAATTCATGCCACGCGGGATACCTACGATCGGTAAGCTATCTTTACAAGGCACATGAACGTTCAGCACCGTATCGCCCTGCGCAGCAACAGAGCCTAACAACCCGTTAGGGCCAATCTGCGCAAAAGTTTGACTGCTTTTCAACTGCGTCTGAAACACGTTGCCGGGGCCGTATGTGGCGTTCGTGGTAAAGGAGTTAACATTAACCGGAATCAGTGTATCTTCTCCATTAGGATCAACCGCGCAATCCGTAACGCAAAACGACAAGTCTTGATTGTTATTGGTGGTGATGTCGCACGCCTGGATACAGAATGGACCCCATTGCGCACCGATGGCAACAGGATTTGACGAAACAACACGAATGTAGTATCCGCAGCCGGCAGGCACGTTAGGTACTTGCCCGGAAACATTACCCGGAGGCGATCCTAGCGCGGGATCGTAAGTAGCGGAATTAGGAAAGGTTCCCACAGGAGTCGGGTTAGCAAAACTGCCATTAACATCAGACAGCTGTGCCGTGTAAATATTGTTGGCATTGTACACTCCCGTTGAATAAAATGGCACATCGATAGCGCTTCCCGTGCAGACGGCATTGGTATCCATCGTTACCACCGGCTGCAAGGTAGTGATCACATTAGGGCAGGCGATGATTTGGAAGCACCCGGATGCTATACCGGTAAAGGTGGGTGCCGGCGATGTTCGCCTTATTCGAATTTTATAACACGTACCCGGGCCGGAAGAGGTGGGCAACAAAATAGCAAAGGCGCCATTCATCTGTGGATTATTGATCGTGGCAACCCAAGAATTGGTGGTATTAAAAATGCCGGTTGGTCCGGATAAATCAATGGCATAAGTGCCATCGCAAAGAGTATCCGTTAAGTGCCAATAAATAAACAGCAATCCGCCCTGACAAACAGGATTCGGCGAAACACTATCCACAACTATTGTTGCAGGGCTGTTGCTATTAAAATACCCAACGATGTTGATGTCGTCAATAGCGAAAGACACGGAGTCGGGAGAAGGTCCATTCGTGTTTTGCCAACGAAAACCAAATCGGATATCATCACAATTCGCGAAAGCCGGGTCGGAGATGTCTTCGTATTTCCATTTGTACTTGTTGCCATATTGCCCGCCAACTTGAATCCACGGACCATTGTTAGCGCTATAATACAGCGCTCCTGCTGCAGTGGCAGAGCCCTGGCAGAGGTAAAAAAAACTAAAGTGCACAGAGTCCATGCCTCTTGTACAAATCCCCTGATTCATATAAGCAAAATGGTCCGAAGCAGCAGACGGATCATAATTGGTATTAGCAACACCCGATGGCTGATCGTAAATGTGCAGGTAGTGGCTATAAGGAGCAAAGGCTATCGTTCCGCTATATGTGCTGTCCTGCGGATAAGTATTACCATATACCGGCGCACCCGAATAGACGTCATTAATAATCCAGCGATTCGATCCGGTATTCGATCCCGGACCGCCACTATTTAAGGTAAACGAAGAACCTCCCGTTTGAAAGTTTTCGGTAAACAATAATGCATTTTGTGCTTCTAGCGCGAAAGTGCAAAGCAAAAAACTAAGTGCTACGAGGAAATGTTTTTTCATATGGACTGCAAGATAACGTACAATTATTCGAAGAATAAAGACCGTGAAAAGTTAAGTTAAAATAATTTAATTCCAAATTGTCGCTCGCTTTATTGAACCATTAGGTGCGCATTTGCAATTTCTGCAACTCCAAAAGTACAAGACGCCTTCTTTTACGACATTGTGCTACTCGATCAACGATATTGTGGTTCTATCCGCAGTTTTCGCGGCTTTTTTTTCGATGATTTGCGGTTTTCGCAACATACCGCGGCAGCTGTTCCGATAATTTTGAAAAAAAACGCCATGAAAAATTTACTACTCACTCTCTCGTTTGTCATCTGTGCTGGTTTTGTTCAGGGACAGGTATCCATTAACAACGATACTAACGTCGCGCTGCAACATGTTATCATAAAAAACGACGGCACAGAATATACCGGTATCATTCTTAACGATGACGGACGTGAAGTATTATTACAAACAACAACCATAGGTAAAGTTTACATTCCGAAAAGCGAGATCAAAAGCATCGTACAACTAACCGACAAAAACCAGATGCATAATGGAGCGTACGAACCGACCGGGCCTTTCACAACGCGTTATAGTTTTACCACTAACGCGCTGCCTATTTCCAAGGGCGAGAATTACGCCATGGTAAGCCTATACGGCCCAGAAGTGCATTTCTCTATTGGCAATCGCCTATCCCTTGGAGTACTCACCACCTGGATTGGCAGCCCTTTTGTTCTTGCGGGTAAATACACCATCCCCACACGAAATGAAAAAATCAATTTCTCCATAGGAACTCTAATGGGAACCTCGGGCTACCTTCGGAATGGTAAAGCGTGGGGAGGGCTGCACTTTGTGAATTTCACATACGGGGACCGAAAAGCGAATTTTACCTTAGGTGCCGGTTACGGCTATTATAAGGGGATTAGAAATCGAGAAGTGCTGAAACCGGAATACGCGAATTTCGCCGACACCGTAGAAAGCGACAACTACCCCTATTATAGTTTGTTTGATTATAACTCGACTGGAAAATTAATGCACGGTCCAGTTTTCTCCGTAGCGGGCATTAAGCGGGTTGGGCCAAGAACGAGTGTATTCTTTGATGTGTTGGTGAGTTTGTACTCCAGAGACGACTATAGCCTAAAAATCACTCAGCTGCAATACGCGACCCAAAACTCCCCCGGTTTGTATTACGTCGAAACCACTTCACGGGCCACGTGGGGAAGATTTTTGGTTTTTATGCCCGGAATGCGTTTCCAGAAAACAGAAAAAAGCGCTTTTCAAGTGTCACTAACCGGGATCAGCTTTACCCAAAGTAACTGGGGGGGGGCAGAGAACCGCACTATTCCATTCCCAATGGTAACGTGGTTCTTTAAGCTGTAGTTATATACTTATGATAATGAGCAACCCTGAAAAATTTAATATCACGCATGCTTATTACTGACAGCAGGAAGTATTGCTGCGCTTGCACCGGGAAAATCGGTGCTATACAAACCCATCGCGCATTAATTTCTAACCCAAAAAAAATGAAAAAACCAACCCTTCTTCTCACGTGCTTCGCTTTCATCTTCGCGGCACTACTACTACCCTCTTGTTCGCTGGAAAAACGCCATTACCGCAAAGGCTATTTCGTGCAGCGGGCTTCCGGTAAATTCCAACAGCACGGGCCGGCCATACAACCGATAGATGACCAAATAAATTTTGCTGCCATGGCCCCTTCAGAAACGGAAGGATTTCATGATACCACATCGACGCCAACACTAGTTGGTACATCTGGATGCAGATTGAAGGACTCGTCTATAGGAGAAGAACATCTGCAGCCCGTTGGGTTTGATATAAGCAATGTAAATGAAAGTGTTGCGAACAACAATAAAAGCGTTTGTAATTCGGCCGTTAAAAAGACTTCGAGCGAATCCCTGCAAGGGAAAGTTCCCGGTGAGCAGAAAAAGAACCGCTGGCTCAAGATTGCTGCGTGTTCATTTATTGTCGCACTTGCGTTTATACCAATCGCGATAAGTTCCCCTTTCGCAGCAGTGGCGTGGCTGATATGCGGTGCGGCGCTCTTGGTCAACGCGCTTATTTTCTCAATAATTTCAATTGGCTACTTCAAGCGAGAGAGAAAAACTGATCGGTTTGATTGGCGCAAAGCGGTTGCAACAGTTATTGCGTTTGTCTCTGGTATCGGATTAATCGTTTATGGATTCTGGATATGGTTGATGATAGTATTGGCAGACCTATAAGCAGATTACAGAATGTAGGGTTCGCTGATCTCAAATAAAGTAACTTTCACTTGATCATGGACAAGCAATTCAGCAGTTGTGGTAATTGTTCTTGCTTCGCTGCTTGCAATTTTGCCGCCGCTGTAGCTTTTGTTTTTGGTAGTGGCTTTAAGCTAGTTCAGGCGGATTATACAGTATTGGCAGCATAAATACATTTGGCTGTCTCGAGCAAAGTAAATGTAAGCCCTGCACATCCTGCCGGATCAGCGAACTAACTATCCTTAGCATCAGATGCTTGTCATACATATTTGACCGGAATTTTTTACTTAATAAAACTACCTGCTTTGAAAAAGACACCCCTTCTCCTCACGTGCTTCGTTTTCATCTTCGCGGCACTACTACTAACCTCTTGTTCGCTGGAAAAACGCCACTACCGCAAAGGCTATTTCGTGCAGCGGGCTTCCGGTGCACTCAAAAAGCATGAGCAAGCCGCGCAGCCAACAATCTTTCTTCAGCATGTTGCTTTTCCCGATATCGCAGCAGCTACTGCGCACGAGGACACTTCTTGGACTTCTAATAGCGTTGCGGCAATCGAAAAAAACACTGCAGACTCCTCTTTAATAATACGCCAAACGTATTTAGCTTCAGGTGCATTGAAAAAATTAGGTGGAAATATTCTGCCGGCTGAGCAACCTAAAAAAATTGGTTCACAACCGAATTTGGAAGATGAGCCTGTAGAGAAAAAGGGTGAGCAGAAATCGGGGAAGGGATTAATAATCGCAGGTATAATATTGATGGTACTGAGTTTGGGGGTCTTGGTGCCAATATTGTTGTTAGGGTTAATTTTATTTATTGTTGGCGTACAAAAATGGATAAAAATCCGAAGGGAGAAGGGGCAACTCATCAATACAAAACCGCTTTGGATTGCTGCTTTGATTTTCGTGGGATTATTTCTTGTATCTGTGGTGTTGGCATTTACGTGGGAGGTGTTATTAGTGGGTGTAGCATTAAGTCTTCCCATTGCTTTGATATTGATAATTGTTGCTAGTCGAATTGACAAGGGAAACAGAAAAGCGCAACAAAGTCAAAGTAACAGCCAACCTCCTAAAGAACGGTTTCGAAAACTTAAGAAAGCTTTGAAGTGGGTTGCCATAAGTCTAACCGCAATATTACTCGCCGCGATAATTGGTGCAATAATTGAGTATGGCTGAAATAACCGACACCGGATTAACATAGCTATATGTCATTCATGTTCGTACTTTCCAATTCCAACAAATAGCTTTCAATTTGGATAGTTCGATCCTAGGTTATGTAAACGTCTTTTTTCTTTCTCTTCTGTCGGGTTACGTACTTTTCTAACTCTTCCATTGTCATGGATAAGTAATTCAGCTGCTGTGGTACTTGCTCTTGCGTCGCTGCCGGCAATTTTGCCTCCGCTGTGGGTTTTGTTGTGGAACTTGGCTTTGGGATAAGCCGAAGTTTCTTAAATTGCCTCAAACTTGTTTCGATGCGTTACCTATTTCTCCTTCTTTTTGCGTGCATCAGCTTCTGCTGTGTGGCACAGATATGCAATGTTAACAGCACCTACACCGCTCCCGGGGTTTATCCGGATACATTACCAACAGCAACTGTAGGGCAAGCGTATTCAGAGGACATTACGTTCGTACTCCCTCTCGACACCATGGGGTACGACTTTACTAATTTTCAAATTTTGACTTGCACATTGCCGGTTGGATTAACATGGCAATGCAACAATGCGGCCAATGGATGCAATTATGATCCTTGGGTTAATCAATACGGCTGTGTCAACGTTTCCGGCACACCGCTTTTGGCCGGGTTTTACGCCATTGATGTAACAGTAATTGCAGATCTTACTATCGCCTCGGGTATTCCGGTTACTTTTCAAGTATACATGAACGTAGTGCCTAGCACATCCTCTTCCTCTAATAATGGATTTTCGATGGTTGGCTATCAGGGGTGCGCGCCAATCACAGTGAACTTTACCAATAATAACCCCGGTCTACTCTCCTATTATTGGGACTTCGGAAACAGCAATATTTCCACCGCAGAAAATCCTGCTCCTCAGGTTTACTCGCAGCCCGGACAGTACATCGTTGAATACGAAGCATACAGCGACACCACCACTTATAACTTTTACACGATTACAGACATCACGATCCAATCTATCCAAAACTCTTCATCGGTTTGGGGATACCCCGTAGATGGTAATCCTGATCTATTCGTAATTGTAAAAGAGAATGGCAACCCTATTTATCAATCGAATTACTACTCGGATCAATTCCCTGTAGTAACGTGGTCCGGACTTAACATTACGATGAATCCCACTAACACGTATGTCTTAGAAGTATGGGATGAAGACGATCACGAGTTCGGCTTTGGATCGGACGACTTTGTTGGCAACCATACCATGTCTATTAATGGCTGTAATGGCTGCGCCGCCAACATTTCGGTTGTTAATTATAGTGTTAATCATATCGTCGTTCCACCAACACCAGCAGTAACTACAATTGACACGATCGAGGTTTACGGATATCCCGGAGTCCCGAATATTTATTACGACTCTTTGCAACATACACTGCACACTGACTCGTCTCAATTTGGCTTACAATGGTATTTTAATGGGAGTCCAATATTGGGTGCAAATACGGACACGTGTGGAGTTTGGTTGTCCGGTGATTATTTTGTGGTATCCATTAATCAATGGGGTTGTGCTGCTTTTTCTGATACAGTGCGTGCCGTTTTTTGCGACACATCTTGGCGACCTGCCGTGCTGCAAAACGGAGTTGTTTTGTCTACCATTGACACTACGAATAACACTTTACAGTGGTATTTAAATAATAACCCGCTCGTTGGACAGACCGGCCCCTCCATCAACGCCGCCATTAATGGCACGTACACGCTCGAGGTGACAAATGAATATGGTTGTGTATTTACGTCATTACCTATTGTAATAGCGGTTGGTGTGGATGAAGTGCCCGCAGATAGATTTGTGCTACTACCTAATCCGGCCAATGATCAGATTACGGTAAGCATAACCCCGGGATTCGGAGCTTGTACATTACTTATAATGGACATTTCAGGTAGGACTGTAGCCTCAGAGTTTATTACAGAGTCTCGAAGCCAAATTTCAACGTCGCAGCTACAACCAGGCACCTACCTGTTAAATCTCGTCAACGGCACGTCAACCCTGAGTACTCGTTTAGTGATTGCACGATAAACTCGCTCGTGCTGTCATTTAATAATCTCGGATAACTTTCTTTGCCCGAACTTAATAGGCGTACAAGTTACTGTTGTCCCTATCTTTGCCGTATGCATAATAACTCCATTGACTCTTCAAAAGCTCCGGAACCAGTTGGTTTATATCCGCATGCTAAACGCGTCGGCAATTTGTTGTTTCTGTCCGGCGTTGGACCGCGCGAGCGTGGCACCAAAAAAATTCCGGGTGTGGAATTGGATGAAAAAGGAAGTATTGTTTCTTACGATATCGAAACGCAGTGCAGAAGCGTGTTTCAGAATGTGCGTTACATTTTGGAAGATGCCGGAAGCAGCTGGGATAAAATTGTGGATGTCACCGTTTTTCTCACCAACATGAAAGACGATTTTCCAACTTACAACAAATTATGGGCAGAATATTTCGGTGAAAACCCACCGTGCAGAACAACATTAGAAATCAACTGTCTGCCAACGCCAATTGCCATTGAGTTGAAGGTTATTGCTACCGTAGATTAAGCGCTATACGTAGTCCATTGCTACTATTAACATGGGCTGCTGGATGCGCTCTTATTGTTCCTGCGCTATTCATGGGTGGTATGTTCATGGATGGTGTATTGTACGCAAGTGTCAGTAAAAACTATGCGTTGGGATTCGGTACATTTTGGGATCCCTATTTCAGCGCAACCAATTATCGTGATTTTCACGAACAACCTCCTCTGTTGTTTTTTCTGCAAGGGTTGTTTTGTAAAATGTTTGGCGTTGCATTTTATACCGCTGCCTTAGCAGAAAAAATTCAACAAAAAATAGCGGCATCCGGCAAGAATTCGCTCAATGTTTCAGCCGTTGCAACAAGAACGAACCCTTATTCTGGATAACCATGCTATTTCGGATTGGCCTCTAATCTGCTACTTACAGCGTTTCCAGAGCATCGCTGTTCGTCATGGCGAAGATGTGTCATGGCGACATTTGTTAGCACAATCAGACATTAACGAGCCGGAATGGAATCTTATTCCGCTTCCACTGCATACTTACAGGCTTTATATCAGGCTTTAACGCGGATTTGCGTAATTTCGCGCCCGAATGAAAACGTATCCGGAATTTGAACAGTTGAATCTACCGCGCATTGCTGATGAAGTTCTGCGTTATTGGGACGAATATCGCACTTTCGAGAAGAGTGTTACTTCCCGCGAAGGCGTGGCACCATTTGTGTTTTACGAAGGACCTCCTTCTGCTAATGGTATGCCCGGCATTCACCACGTGATGGCGCGCACCATGAAAGATATTTTCTGCCGCTACCAAACTTTGCAAGGGAAACAAGTAAAGCGTAAAGCGGGTTGGGATACGCACGGATTGCCGATTGAGCTTAGCGTTGAAAAAACATTGGGCATCACTAAAGAAGACATCGGTAAAAAAATTACCATCGACGAATACAATAAAGCATGTCGTAACGAAGTGATGAAATACACCGACAAATGGGAAGAACTTACCCGTTTGATGGGCTATTGGGTGGATATGAAAGATCCATACATCACTTACGAAAACACGTATATCGAAAGTGTGTGGTGGTTGTTACAACAATTGTACAACAAGAATTTATTGTACCGCGGATACACCATTCAGCCGTATTCTCCTGCAGCAGGAACAGGACTTTCTTCACACGAATTGAACCAACCGGGATGTTATCGTCCCGTGAAGGATAAGTCGGCGGTAGCGATGTTCAAACTAACTGCTGCTGCGCATGAAACGCTTTCATCAAAAGTTGGACAAGCTGTGCAAAATGCGAGCATATTAGCATGGACGACAACTCCGTGGACACTGCCTTCCAACACGGCACTAGCAGTAGGTGCAACTATTGAATACGCAGTTGTAGACACATTCAATCCATTTACATTTGAACGTTGTGTCGTTGTACTAGCTGTTGATTTGATCGGCAAGTATTTCCCGGAGAGAAATGCAGGCTTATCATTTGAAGAATTCAAACCGGGAGACAAAGCAATTCCATTTAACGTTATCTCAAAAATCAAAGGTTCCGAATTAGTCGGCTTACGCTACGAGCAACTGTTGCCATACGCATTACCGCACGAAAACGCCGAACAGGCCTTCCGCGTTATTGCAGGTGATTTTGTAACCACAGAAGACGGTACCGGAATTGTACACATTGCACCCACGTTTGGTGCTGATGATATGCGCGCAGCCAAAGCTGCCGGAGTTCCACCAATGTTGGTGTTGGACGAAAACGGAAAAGCGGTTCCACTGGTTGATTTGCAAGGTCGCTTCCGTCCCGAAGTGAAGGATGAAAAATTTGGCTTGGCCGGAGAATACGTGAAAGAAGCGTATTTGTCGGATGCGCAGAAAGCGGAACAAGTTGCCAAGCAAAAAGAGTACATGAAGTTTGTGATTTCGGACACCTCGAAATTGCAATACTTGAGCGTTGACGATCGTATTATTTTAAAACTGCAGGTAGAAGGAAAATTATTCAAAAAAGAATCCTACGAACACAACTACCCGCATTGTTGGCGCACCGACAAACCCGTTTTGTATTATCCGCTGGACAGCTGGTTTATCAAGGCTTCTGCATTGAAAGAACGGATGGCCGAGTTGAATAAAACCATCAACTGGAAGCCGGAAAGTACAGGAACAGGTCGTTTTGGAGAGTGGTTGAATAATTTGCAAGACTGGAATTTATCGCGCTCCCGTTATTGGGGAATTCCTTTGCCCATCTGGATCAGCGAAGACGGCAGTGAACAAATTTGTGTAGGCAGTGCGGAAGAATTAAAAGCAGAAATCGACCGCTCGATACAATCCGGTTTCATGACGGCAAATCCGCTGCAGGCCTTTGTTCCCGGCAACTTTAGCAAGGAGAATTATTCCTGTTTCGATTTACACCGCCCATACGCTGATGAAATAGTTTTGGAACGTAACGGAAAAAAATTGTTCCGTTCTTCGGATCTCATCGACGTTTGGTTCGATTCAGGAGCAATGCCGTATGCGCAGTTGCATTATCCTTTCGAGAACAAAGAATTAGTGGATGAACGCAAATACTTCCCGGCTGATTTTATTGCAGAAGGTGTTGATCAAACTCGTGGATGGTTTTACACATTGCATGCCATCGGCGTCATGTTGTTCGATAGTGTGGCTTATAAAAATGTAATCTCCAATGGACTAGTGTTGGATAAGAACGGCAACAAGATGTCCAAACGATTAGGCAATGCCGTAGATCCGTTCATCACGCTCCCGCAATATGGTCCTGATGCCGTTCGCTGGTACATGGTTACCAATGCATCGCCATGGGACAATTTGAAATTTGACCAAGATGGAATTACCGAAGTTCAACGCAAGTTTTTCGGTACGTTGTATAACACGTATTCGTTCTTTGCGCTGTACGCTAATATCGATGGATTTGACGCGAAATCCTCCACTCCTATCCCGGTAGAACAACGTCCTGAATTGGATCGCTGGATCATCTCGAAATTGAACAGCTTGACCAATTTGGTTCAGGAAAAACTGAACGATTACGATCCAACCCCTGCAGCGCGGGCCATCGACAGTTTTGTGGATGAGCATCTGTCGAATTGGTACGTGCGTCTATCTCGTCGTCGTTTTTGGTCGGTTCGCGGCACTGCAGAAGTCGGCGAGTACTTAAAAGACAAACAAGCGGCATACCAAACCTTACACGAGTGTTTAACACGCATAGCACAATTGATGAGTCCCTTTGCGCCATTCTTCAGCGATTGGTTATACCGCAATGTACAACCCGGAAGTGACTCTGTGCATTTATCTTATCTGAGCGTCGGTGAAAATCATTTGATTGACCACGATTTGGAAGAGCGCATGGAATTGGCTCAACGCATTAGTTCCCTGACATTATCATTGCGTAAAAAGGTGAACATTCGTGTACGTCAACCGCTGCAACGCATCATGTTACCGGTTTTGGACCAAGAATTTAAGCGCCGTGTGGAAGATGTTGCACATCTGATCTTAGCGGAAACCAACATCAAGCAGATTGAATACGTTACCGAATCCGGCATTTTTGTAAAGAAAGTAAAGCCCGATTTTAAGGCTTTGGGCAGAAAACTCGGAAAGCACATGAAGTCGGCGGCGGCGGCCTTTACTGCTTTTACTCAGGAGCAAATTGCCTCTTTGGAAACAGCGGGATTCGTAGATTTGACGCTGGACGGAGACACGATTCGCGTAGAACGAAGCGAAGTTGAAATATTGGTAGATGACCTCCCGGGCTGGTTAGTGGCGGTAGAAGGGCGACTTACTGTTGCAATGGATGTCACGATTACAGAGCAATTGAAGGAAGAAGGCATAGCACGTGAGTTAATCAATCGTATCCAGAACTTGAGAAAAGACAAAGATTTTGAGGTAACGGATCGTATTGATGTAAAGATTCTTACGCATGATTTGCTTATTGCTGCGGTGAGAAATAATTTCGACTATATTTGCTCGGAAATCTTAGCAACATCGCTTGATCTGGTTTCAGCAATGGAGAACATTAACGCCGAAACTATTACTGTTGATGAGGAAATTCAAACTTTAGTACACATAACCAAACACAACTAAACCTCCGTAACCCATGGCAAAAAAAGCTAAAAAAGGTAACACCGCTAAGAAAGCGAAGCCTACAAAGAAAGCAGCCGTGAAGAAGACAGTGAAGAAAGCGGCCCCTAAAAAGGCTGTGAAGTCTGCTAAGAAAGCAACTGCAAAGAAAGCGGCTCCCAAGAAAGTTGCGAAGTCTGCAAAGAAAGCGGCTCCCAAGAAAGTTGCAAAGTCTGCAAAAAAAGCGGCTCCCAAGAAAGCAACTAAAAAAGCAGCGAAGCCGGTAAAAAAGGCTGCAGCTAAGAAAGCAACTCCTAAAAAGATTGCGAAGCCTGCAAAAAAAGCGGCTCCTAAAAAAGTTGCGAAGCCTATTGCAAAAAAGGCCGCTCCTAAGAAGGTTGCGAAGCCCGTAAAGAAAGCGGCTCCGGCTCCAAAAGCGAAACCTGTAGCGGCTCCGAAAGCAAAACCTGTTGTGACTCCAAAACCTGCAGCACCAAAACCTGTGGTGGAAGAAATCATCAAGTCGGCCCCGATTGTTGAAGCCGACGACTTGATCACGGATGACGTTGATTTAAATGACGACATGCCTGATGTAATTGATGATAGTGGTTCTGAGGAGGATACTCGCGGAGCTTTCGATCATTTTTAATATCAGACTCTTTTACTTACAACACACACAATGGCTAAGAAGAAGGTAACTAAGAAGCCTGCTCCTAAAAAGGCGGCAAAGGCTTCTAAGCCGGCAAAAAAAGCAGTGAAAAAAGCAGTTCCCGCTAAAAAGTCGGGAGCTGCGAAAGCTGCGAAAAAACCGGCCGCGAAGAATGTGAAAGCGAAACCGGCTGCCAAAAAAGCAAGTGCGTCCAAAACACCTGTTAAAAAAGCAGCTCCTAAAGCAACGAAAGCCGTTGCCAAGAAACTCACAGCTAAATTGGTAAAACCTGCAGTTAAGGTTGCAAAGCCCACAGCTAAACCGGTTGTGGCAGAAACCAAGAAGGTAACTCCGCCGCAGCCCAAAGCAAAACCTGTAGCAGCTCCTCCTAAAAAAGGCGGCACAGTTGACAATCGCACTCGTTATACCGACAAAGAGTTGGTTGAGTTTAAAGACTTAATCACGAAGAAACTGGAAGAAGCAACGCGCGATTACGAATTACTAAAGGCTACGTTATCTCATAAAGACGATCACGGAACTGACGACACATCTCCAACATTCAAGCTGTTGGAAGATGGTTCTGATGTGCTTTCCAAAGAAGAAACGGCCCATTTGGCTGCGCGTCAAGAAAAGTACATTCAGAATTTGCGTAACGCCCTGATCCGTATTCAGAACAAGACCTACGGCATTTGTCGCGTTACCGGAAAACTTATTCCTAAAGAGCGTTTGCGAAGCGTGCCTCATGCTACATTGAGCATCGATGCAAAACTGCAACAGAACCGATAATTCACTTTTCAAATAGTGCAAAGCCGCTCCAAATAAGAGCGGCTTTCTTTTTCTCATATTTTCACACATCTCATTGCTGCACAACCCTATCTTTGCGCTGTGAGAAAAGCATTGCTCATCATCTTTAGTGTTCTGGCGCTGGATCAGTTTGTGAAAGTGTGGATAAAAACACACATGTACCTCGGCGAATCGTATCGCGTTTCGGGCGAATGGTTTTACCTGCATTTTGTTGAAAATCCGGGAATGGCATTTGGCCTGCAACTGGGTGGCGATTACGGCAAATTATTGCTTAGTGTCTTTCGCATCATTGCCATCTGCGGCATCGGATATTACCTCTACACATTAAGTAAAAAACATGTACGACCTTTACTTCTCGTTTGTGTTGCTTTAGTTTTTACCGGTGCTCTCGGCAATATAGTAGACAGTATTTTTTACGGAAAAATTTTCGGGGCCAGCGACATGTGGGATCAAAACGTTGCACAGTTTTTACCTGACGGCGGAGGTTATGCCGGCTGGTTGCACGGACAAGTTGTCGACATGTTCTATTTCCCGGTAATTGAAGGAACCGTCCCCGATTGGTCGCCAATTTGGGGTGGAGAAGAAATCGTGTTCTTCCGACCGGTGTTCAATATTGCTGATGCCGCAATTTCCGTGGGGGTATTCTTGCTGATCATTTTTCAATCGCGTTTATTTGGTCCTCAGGAGGAGTTAAGCGAGAAAAAAATTAAAATTACCAACGTATTTTTTGGTGTGCTGACAACACTATTGCTGTTGTTTGTTTTGCTTACACTTACCGCATTGTTCGCGACTGAACATCCGTTGGCATGGTGGCTGCGATTAGGTTTATTCCTGATTTCCGCAGGTATCGGATATTGGTTTTACGTGTGTTTGCAACGTTATCCGAAATACATTCCGGAAGTTGCGCCGGAAGAGAACAACACGCCTCATGAAGAATCCTCTTCCCAGGAGTAATCAATTGTTAGTTGTTGTCGTTTTAGTAAGCGCGCTTACTATTTCTTCGTGTGTCATTGAAAAACGCCGTTACCGAAAAGGCTATTACATAAAAAGAATTTTCGGCAATGAAACGCAAGCCGCAAGACTCGATGACGAGCAACAACCGGAACCTCAGACGTCAAAACCATTGTCATCTGCGGACAGTTCGCGCAAAGCCTATCGTGCGCAGCGGGCGAATCATTTCATATACGGAGCAACCGGAGACGGGCTCACAAAAATTTCTTTCAACTACGAAAAGCCCATTTACCTTGGACGCTATGCATTACTGTTTGCCCAAGGTGGTTATGGTTTAACGGATATTGCCACGAACGACTTTACACAAAAAATGTATTACGCCGGTGGTGCTGCAATTGGATATTACGGCTATCAACTGCAAGGTGGTATGGGGCGCACATTCGATCGCACAGCTCAAGACTGGCGTAATTACTATTTCGCAGGATTACGCGTTACTCCGGGAAAGAAAAGTCTGTACTTCAAATGCGGCTGGTGGTGGACTAACGACAAGCACTATAAAGGCGAAGGGCATCAATTCTATGCGGGACTCGGATTCGGGTTTTAATTAAACCAGCTTCTGCTCTAACAAATACTCTGCAATCTGTACAGCATTAGTCGCTGCACCTTTGCGCAGATTATCCGCAACAATCCACATGTTCAGTGTACGCGGCTGTGTTTCATCGCGACGTAAACGTCCAACGAAAACTTCATCCTTGTTATGCGCATGGAGTAATGGCATTGGATATTGCAGATTCTTGACATCATCCACCAATTTGATACCGGGCGCAGTCTCCAAGAGATTGCGCACATCATTCAATTCAAATTCATTTTCAAATTCAACATTCACCGATTCGGAATGTCCGCCCATTACAGGTATGCGAACTGTTGTTGCTGTAACACGAATGGCATCGTCGCCCATAACCTTTTTGGTTTCGTTCACCATCTTCATCTCCTCTTTCGTGTAACCGTTATCCATAAATACATCGATATGCGGAATTACGTTGAGGTCAATCTGATACGCGTATGCTTTCTCTCCTTCAACACCTGCACGCTCATTCATCAACTGATCTACGGCCTTCTTACCTGTTCCTGTTACAGACTGGTACGTGCTGACAACAATGCGCGTGATCTTATATTTCTTGTGTAAAGGCTGTAACGCCACCACCATTTGAATTGTAGAGCAATTCGGATTAGCAATAATTTTATCTGAAGCTGTTAATGTTGATGCATTAATTTCAGGAACCACGAGCTTTTTAGTCGGATCCATTCGCCAGGCTGAAGAGTTGTCAATTACCGTAATGCCTGCTTCGGCAAACTTCGGTGCCCATTCCAACGAGGTACTTCCTCCTGCCGAAAACAAAGCGATATGCGGCTTTGCAGCAATGGCCTGAGCGGGAGTAACGACGGTCCATTCTTTGCCGCCGAAACTCAATTTCTTGCCTGCAGATCGTTCCGATGCAACAGGAATTAACTCCGTCACCGGGAAATTGCGCTCCGCTAAAACTTCTAGCATTTTTGTTCCTACAAGCCCTGTGGCTCCAACTACTGCGATTTTCATAGTTACTTGTTTTACTATTCAATAAAAAACCCTTCCGTTGGGAAGGGCCTTATATCCAGATCATGCATAAAGTGTCCTTCCCTTATTGGGCGGATTTCATCTTCATGCATTTTTTTGCGTTGTTCATGTTGGGTGCAAAGATGTTTCTTTTTTTCGTTTCCGCAAACGAAGGATTAACTTTTTAGTTACGTGAAATGACATTTCTAAACGATCCGAATGCCTTATCTTTAGGAGATTATGATACAACGGCTTTTGCTATTGGTGAGTCTGTTGATGATGGGTACAACTTCCATTGCGCAGATCACTGACAATTTTAATGACGGAGACTTTACCAACAACCCAACTTGGTCAGGGGACAATTCTGCGTTTACGGTGAATCCTTCTTTTCAATTACAACTTAATAATGTTGCGGCCGATACTTCATCGTTAGCATTTCCGAGTCCGTTTGCGACTAATTGCGAATGGCAATTTTGGGTGCGTTTAAATTTTGCGCCGTCGGATAATAACAATGTTCGTCTTTACTTAATGTCCGACGTCATCAATTTACAAGGGCCGGTTAATGGCTATTATGTGCGCATGGGAGAAAACGGCAGTTTCGACAGCGTTGATTTGTGGGAACAAAACGGAACTACGCACACCAAAATTATCGACGGCATCAGCGGTCGCGTTTCATACACCAATAATGTTGTAAAGGTTAAAATTACCAGAAGCGCTGCCGGCGTTTGGAATTTGTATTCAGATACTACAGGAGGTTCGAACTTTGTGCAAGAAGGCTCCGTTACGAATAACAACTTCACCACTTCCAATTATTGCGGCGTGTGGTGCAGATACACTATTTCAAACATTAACCGTTTCTATTTTGATGACGTGTACGTGGGGCCGATCATTGTTGATACAACACCGCCAACAATTGTTTCTTCTATTGCACTTTCTGCAACACAATTGGATGTATTATTCAACGAGCCGGTTGATTTGACGACATCACAAATCACTGCGAATTATTCCGTAAATAATAGCATCGGAAATCCAATTACAGCCGTGCGTGATGTCAGCAACCCTTCCTTAGTACATTTAACTTTTACCAATTCATTTGTCAGTGCAACAAACTATACCATCACTGTGAATGGAGTTGAAGATGTTGCAGGTAATGCTTTGGTTAGCGGCACATCCAACTTTATTTGGTTACCGGTTGTTGGTGCAGGATATCGCGATGTTATTATCAATGAGTTTATGTCGGACCCTTCTCCGATTGTCGGATTGCCTAACACGGAGTTTGTAGAACTTCATAATCGCACCACTAATAATTTCAGCTTAAGCGGATGGAAATTAACCGACGGTTCAAGCACGGGAACTATTCCTTCTTACACCATTCCGGCCGGGGGATATGTTATTCTATGCGCGAATTCCGACACTGCACTGTTTACTCCATTTGGTCCGACTGTTGGCTTAAGCACCTTTCCTTCATTGAACAACTCTGGAGATAATATTATCATCCGTGACAACAACAACATCACCATTGATACGATAACGTTTGATTTATCATGGTTCCGTGACCCTGTAAAGGATGATGGCGGCTGGACTTTAGAGCTTATTAATCCACAGACAGGCAATGGTTGCGCACCTGCAGGGAATTGGATTGCATCGGTTAACGCACAAGGCGGCACTCCCGGAATTCAAAACAGCGTGTTCAATAATTCACCCGATGTTGTAGGTCCTATTGTACAATCTGCATGGGCACTAAGCAACAATAGTGTCCAACTGTGTTTTAATGAAGGAGTAGATCCTACGCAATTGCTGACACTCAGCAATTACGACGTTCCCGGAATTGGTGCACCAATCAGTTTAACTTATGACACTGCCACATTGCAGTGTGTCACATTAACTTTCGGCACTGGGTTCACTAATGCCACAACGTATACCATCAATTTTAATAATTTGATTGATTGTGCAGGAAATGCGGCTACACCGCAAAGTACCACATTTGCTTATTACAACTTTCAAGCATTTGATATTGTGATTAACGAGATCATGGCAGATCCTGATCCTCCGGTATCGTTGCCTAACGAAGAATATTTTGAACTGCACAACACCACAGCATTTCCAGCGCGATTAGATAATTGGACGATTACAACAGGAACGACAACACGAACAATTCCTTATTGCATAATTCCGGCCGATAGTTTTATCATCATAACATCAACTACTGCGGCACCATTCTTTGTTGGGCTGAACGTATGTGGTGTCACGAGCTTCTCTTCTTTGACTAATACAGGAAGCACCATTACGATTCGCAAGCCCGACGGCACGTTGATGCATAGCGTCAGCTACGACGATACGTGGTACAACAGCAGCGCGAAAGCAACGGGCGGTTGGTCGCTGGAACAAATTGACCCGAACAATCCATGTGGCAGCACGCAAAATTGGTCGGCGTCCAACGCTCCGTCAGGCGGAACTCCCGGTTATCGCAATAGTATTCGTGCTTCTAATGCTGATAGTCAACAACCTCGTGTGTTGCGGGTAACAGTAATAACAGCAGACAGTATCGGCGTTTGGTTCAACGAGCCGATGGACAGTTTAACATTAGTAAGCGCGCTTACTTATTCTGTTGATAATAATATTGGTAGCCCGATTGCGATTCGCGCTATCAGTCCAACATTTAGTCGTGTAGATCTGAAATTGCCGGCATCTATTGTTTCCGGCATAACTTACACATTATCTGTTGGCGCTGTTGCTACAGATTGCGTCGGGAATCCGGTTGCGAGTCCAGGAACGGCACCGTTTGCTTTACCCGAGCCGGTTGCGCCGGGAGATATCGTAATCAACGAATTGCTTGCTGATCCGAATGAAGATGGAACAGACTTTATTGAATTATACAATCGTTCCAACAAAGTAATAGATCTACGCAAAGTTGTAGTGTGCACGGAAGATACGGTTGCCAGCGTTTATCAGGAAATTGAAGTCGTTGCGCCGGAAGGATTTCTGTTGTTTCCCGGAGAGTTTGTCGTGTTAAGTGAGAAGACAGCAGAAGTAACAAGTCAATACGATAATGTTGACCCGAATCGTTGCATTGAATTAAACATTCCTACGATGAACGTTGACGGAGATGTTGTGGTTATTGCTGACACTGCATTTAATGTCGTGGATCGGGTTGTGTACTCTTCTGCATGGCATTTCCCGTTGTTGCAGGACACGAAGGGCGTTACGTTAGAGCGAGTCGATTACAACCGACCAACACAAGACGCGACCAACTGGCATTCCGCAGCGGAGTCTGCCAACTTTGGCACACCAACAAAAGTTAATTCTCAGTACAATGCATCAGGCACTGCAGATGATGGAGCTGTTACCATAACGAACGAAGTATTCTCTCCGGACAATGACGGCTTCAATGATGTTGTCATAATCAACTACTTGTTTTCACAGCCCGGCTTTGTTGCAACGGTTGCCATTTACGATTCACGCGGACGATTAGTTCGGCGATTGGTGAACTCCGAATTACTGGGCACCGAAGGCGGCGCATTTTCCTGGGATGGCATCATGGACGATCAAACCAAAGCACGCGTAGGCATTTACGTTATTTACTTCGAAGCGTTTAATGCAGCTGGAGAAGTGAAGAAGTATAAAAGGAGTTGCGTGTTGGCGGGAAGGATGTAATTCGCAAGTTCGTTTCAAGTAACGTCATTTTGCTAGTGCAAACAAGTTCGTTTACCTAATACAACACCCGAAGCTTTGCAGGGAGCACACGGGGCTTTAACAAATCCATTTTCACAACTCTTGCAATCCTCATACAAGTAGCCTATTCCTTTACACACCGCACAACGCTGGATGTTGCCGTTGGAGTCGCGCCAGATAGAATTGCCTTTACACTCGTAACAGTAGTTGCCCACTTTGCCTGCAGTGCAATTAGGAACCTGACAAGGTTGTGTTGCAATCTTTCGCCCTAAGCAAGTGCGACAAGGGTTTTCAACTACATATTCTTCCACACCTGTGCCTTTACACTTTAAACAATTCTTCAGTTTTTCTTCTGCCTCCTTCTTCTCCCGATCTTTAATTAATTGCACTAAATCGAAAAACTCCGCGCGTTTCGTACCCAACTGCCCGGGCTTAATAGTATAGTTACGTTCTATAATATCTGCAGGATTGGCACCTACTACTTTAATCACATGATTGCCCGCATCCAACGTGATACGCTTTGCTTTATTAATTTCAAAACCACCCAACGGCCGATTGTTGACAATTAAAGATGCCATCGCATTTGTTGTTGCATCAATAATAAAATACCGAGGCTGCTCAGGATTGGGTTGAGGCTCCGAAATGACTACGGGCGGCGATATCGGCGCGCTATCTTTCACTATGGGCTTTGCCATGTCAGTTACAACAGTATCCGTTTTCAATGGCGCTTTTGCAACTACCGACTCTTTCACATCTCGATTCAACCACCACAAAACAGCTGCAGCAAGAAACAAAAGCGCGAGTGTTCCAATCACGTATTTCTTAAAGCTACTTTTTGAAGAAGTCGTTGTTTGTCTTTTTATTGGCGACGGCTGCACATCAGCAACTGTGGTGGTAGTTCCGGGAAGTAAACTCCGTAATTCTTTTGCAGAACCTATTCGTGAAGCCGCTTGCTTAACCAGACAAGCTTTTAATAATGGATGATATTCTTTCGGCGCGTATTTAATTCTTTCTTCAATATCGGCGTTCAACAAATACGAAACAGCCTTTTCCGAAACACCATCCGAGCCGGAATTCAATAATTTCTCCCCGGTAATTAATTCAAACGCTAATGCTCCAAATGCCCACAAATCGACCTTTTGCGTAATACTTTCTGCTTCTCCATACTTCTTTAAGTCGAACTGTTCCGGAGCCATATAATCTAAAGTACCTACAAGACCAACAGTTGCTGTGCCTCCGCTGTTCATGACTTTGCTGATACCGAAATCAGTAATTTTTGCAACGGCATCGCCATCGTTTACTTGTACTAAAATATTTTGCGGTTTAAGGTCGCGGTGAATGATGTTACTCTTGTGCAAGTACGCAATGCCTCGAAGTATATCATCCAACATTTTATTCAACGTAGCCTGATCTTTGTTCTTCGCAAGAAAATCTTTCACTTCTCCACCATTGATATACTCCATGATTCCGACCTGAATTTTGATCGGAGTGCCGTGAATGGAATTGGTGTCATATTCTGTTACGTCGTAGTAACGCACGACATTGGGGTGATTCAATTGAATAACGCGCTTGATTTCTTCGAGAATTGTATAGCGCTGTTGTGTTTCCGCGGTAAAAAACTTTAGTGCCACAGGTCGCTCCAACAATGTATCGTACGCCATAAATACTTTGGCGAATCCTCCTTTTCCAAGAAGATCTTTTTCGGGATTATATCGGTAGCGATCCTTAAATTGCATGCTGTAAAGATATATGCAAGTTATAGACCAAGGTTCTCGCAAAAGGAATTACATCGTAAATTAACACCTACCATGAAAAAACTATTTGTGCTATTTGCGCTATGTGTTTGGGGATTAACCTCACACGCTGACGAGCCCGGCAACTACGAACCGTTTACGCTGGAGGTGTCTTTCGGCAAAGTGTTTAATAATTATGACGTGATTCGTGTTAGCCGCACGTGGTGGCGCGGTGAGCCTGGTCAGCCGGACACAACAATTATAACGCCCGGATCATCATCCTCAATTGAATTAACGCCATCGCAAGGTTATGCTTCTTGGCTGTATGTTCGCAATACCGCAGGCAAAAACATAGATTCTCTGGAATTAACAGTAGATCAAAACACTACGTTTACCATAGATTCTATCAGTGTTTCAGGGAAAATTCATTATCGTGTTACAGGCTTTAAACAAAATGAAATCGATTTACCCGTCATTGGACCCGTAAATAAAACCTCCATGTTGCTGCTGGTTCTGGCTGCAGTTGCTTTGATCTCATTTGCATTCTTCTGGAGTTGGAAAAGAATTAAGTCGCCTCTGCCATGAAGAAATTTTCGCTGCTGTTATTTGCTGCACTAAGCTATTGCGGCGTTTACGGTCAGCACTCCGCCGGTTTGCATCGCCTTTTACACGCATCGGAATTTTTTATGTTTCGTGATTCGTTAACGATGCTCGCACCGCATATAAGCAGCGACGACAAAAGCTACTTCTCTTGCTGGGAAGCTTCTCTTTTCCGGTCATCCAACTTTGCAAATAGCTTAATTGATAGTACGCTAACACACTCGATGCTTCACGATTCATTGCGGCTCGACTTGTTGATGCTTCGCGCCCAGAACAGTTTCAGAGCAACGCAATATGGCGCAGCCGATTCTGTCACAAATATTATTTTGTCGGAATACAAAGCATACTTGGCTGTGGGCGAACTCACAGAGATGAAAAATTTCAGCACGATTACCAAAGCGACCAAAAACACGCCTGAGCAACGTGTTCAACGTAACACCACTGTTACCATTAAGTTTCATCGAGACATTGCCCAAGAAATAAAAGTTCCCGTAAAAGTTAATGATCGCAAAACAGATTTCATTTTTGATACCGGTGCCAACATTTCTGCTATCAGTGCTTCTGAAGCTAAACGAATGCAATTAAAAATGCTTGGTGCAACAATGCGCGTGGCTACATCATCGCGCGCAGGAGTTAATGCAGAACTTGCACTGTGCGACAAATTAGAACTTGGCGATGCAACATTTTTTAATGTGCTGTTTATCGTATTGCCCGATGCTGATCTGAAATTTGTCGGAGGGTTATATAAAATCAGAGGCATCATTGGAATGCCCGTAATTCAGCAGTTGGAAGAGATACAAATTCATAGTAACGGCAACATCATCAGTCCTGAACAACCAACCACTTCGACTGTTCGAAATTTAGGTTTCATGGGAAATATGCCATTCATTGCTGCCACATTTTTTGGAAGCACGCACGCCTATGTATTTGACACCGGTGCAGGAGTTTCTGTTTTTAATTCACGCTTCATCGCGGCATACAACGACTCTTTAGGTAAAACCAAAACATCGGAAGGTAAAATCGGCGGAGCGGGAGGCACTCAAAAAACAAAATTGATTCGGTTCAAAAATGCGCGATATGAAATTGGCGGAAACACAGGTGTAATTAAAACAGGGATTGCTCAAGTTAATCCGGGCGAAGATGCATTAAGTGCGCTTTACGGCATTTTGGGCGAAGACATTTTAGTGCCATGGAAAGTTGTAACGATGAATTTCAAAGCCGGATTCGTCTTATTGCAGAATTAGTTTGGGGCGCTATATTCCGCATTATTATTACAATTATTCTCTCCGCTTTCGGACTCGTCGAAAAAGCAAATTACCGTAACGAATATGCCTTATATTCGCCCGTTAAATAAATTATGATCATGAATTATCAGAATATCTTATTGACAGCTGAAGGAGGAATTTGCACATTAACGGTAAATCGTCCGGATAAATTAAATGCATTGAATCAAGCCACCATGAGTGAACTTGAACATGCGTTTCAGCATATTATTGCTAATCCTGAAATCAAAGGAGTAATTGTTACAGGATCGGGAAGTAAAGCGTTTGTAGCCGGAGCTGACATTTCTGAATTTGTAGGATTGGATCAGGCCGGCGGACGTGCATTTTCCGAAAAAGGAAATGCCATTTTCAAAATGATTGAAATGTGCCCGAAACCTGTTATTGCAGCGGTAAACGGTTATGCATTGGGTGGTGGTTGCGAATTGGCTATGGCTTGTCACATGCGTATTGCTTCCGAAGCAGCTCGTTTTGGTCAACCGGAAGTAAATCTTGGTTTGATTCCGGGATATGGCGGAACACAGCGCTTAACACAGCATATCGGACGCGGTCGTGCAACAGAATTGTTAATGACCGGAGATATTATCAGTGCTGCGGACGCTTACCGCGTAGGTTTGTGCAACTATCTGGTAAAGCCGGAAGAGTTGATTCCGAAATGCGTTGAAATTCTGCAGAAAATCATCACCAAAGCGCCTTTCGCGGTGAGTGAAATCGTGAAATGTGTAGATGCCCACTACAAAGACGGCACAGACGGATTTGAGTTCGAGATCGATTCGTTCGGGCGCTGTTGCGGCACAGAAGACTTTAAAGAAGGGGCAGCGGCCTTCTTGGAAAAGCGAAAAGCAGCCTTTACCGGCAAATAATATCAGGCGGACCTTGTGTCCGCCTTTCTTTTGCCCTTTGATTTTCAACGCTCAGCGGTTCAAAACCTCCTGAAACAGCATTCTTTAGGCTTGCCTTTTTCAGTGATCTTCGTTAAGTGGAGGTTAGCTATCTTGAACGCACTTAGAAAATTAGCAGGACAAACTGCTGTGTATGGATTAAGCACCATTGTCGGGCGACTGCTCAACTATGCGTTGGTGCCCTTCTACACTTACATTTTCGGTGCACCGGCGGATTTCGGAACCAACACCGAATTCTATGCCTACATCTCGTTTTTCAATATCATTTTCACCTACGGTATGGAAACCGCGCTGTTTCACTTTTCGGCTCACACGCCGGATAAAGAACGCGTGTACAGCACTGCTTTACGTTCATTACTAATTTCTACTGCGGTACTCACTCTGCCGTTTTTGTTTTTCGCTGATTCTATTGCAAGCACTCTTCGTTACCCGGGTCATTCAGACTTTGTTGTGTGGGCCATTCTCATTATTGCAACTGATGCCATTGCGGCGATTCCTTTTGCGAAACTGCGAGAAGAGAATAAAGCAGCTCGTTTCGCCGGGATTAAGTTTCTGAACATTCTGGTGAATTTGAGTCTTAACTTTTTCTTCATCGGATATTGTAAGCACGCTTACGAAAATAATCCGGGCTCATTTGCAGCCGGCATCTACGACCCCGATATCGGCATCGGTTACGCTTTCCTAGCCAATCTTATTGCAAACGCGATCACACTTGTACTACTCTCGAAGGAATTGGGACGTGTGCGCGGTGTATTTGACAGCGCCTTATTTAAAAAGATGTTGCGGTACGCTTTGCCCTTGCTAATTGTGGGACTTGCAGGAATGGCCAATGAAACGCTGGACCGAATTCTATTGAAATACTTATTGCCCGAAGGAATTGGAGAAACGCAAGTGGGCATCTATGGCGCTTGCTATAAAATTTCAATTCTCATGACGATTTTCATTCAGGCGTTTCGTTATGCTGCAGAACCGTTTTTCTTCGCGAAACAAAAAGAAGACAATGCAAGGGAGATGTACGCAGATGTGATGTTGTGGTTCGTGTTGTTTTGTCTTGTGATATTTTTAGGCACCACAGTAAATCTATCGTGGATTCAATATTTCGTGGGTGAGGCCTATCGTGTAGGATTGGGCGTTGTTCCAATTCTGATGCTTGCCAATTTGTTTCTCGGCATGTACTTCAATCTTTCCATATGGTACAAACTAACCGGACGTACACAATTCGGGATGTGGTTAACAACCGCAGGGGCTATTATTACAATTACTTTAAACACCTGGTGGATTCCAATGCAAAACGATTGGATAGGAGGCTATATGGGTTCTGCATGGGCGACGCTCTTGTGTTACGGAAGTATGATGGTGGCTTCATACTTTATCGGGCAGAAGTATTATCCGGTGGCTTATCCGGTTTCTAAAATTCTATTTTACATCATCCTTGCCGTGTTACTCTACATGGTGTATCACATTATAGCACCCGATTCATTTTTACTTAATCTGATTACAGGTAACATTATGTTGGTGGTTTTTTTGGGTGTCTTATGGATACGAGAAAAGCCTCTACAGTTGCTGGCGCGCAGCAGAGCTTCCAAATCACCTAACCCCTAAAATCGGTAACTTCGCAAGATGATTAAAGTACCCGTAATTAACCGCTCCAAACACGCCCTTCCTGCTTATGCGACCGATGCTGCAGCAGGTCTCGATTTGCGCGCAACACTTGAAGATTCCATAACATTAGCACCACTCCAACGAGCACTCATTCCGACAGGTCTTTATATTGAACTTCCTGTTGGCTATGAAGCGCAAGTGCGTCCTAGAAGCGGACTTGCAGCTAAAAACGGAGTTACTGTCCTGAATAGCCCCGGAACAATTGACGCTGACTATCGCGGTGAAATCAAAGTTATTCTGGTTAACCTTTCTAATGAACCCTTTGTTGTCCGGGATGGAGAACGCATAGCACAACTTGTAATTGCAAAACATGAACAAATAACGTGGCAGGAAACCGATCAGCTCAACGAATCCGAGCGCGGATCAGGTGGATTTGGTCACACAGGCAAACAATAACACAACTGAATAAGTAGAACTTATGAGAATTATTATTCCAATGGCCGGTATGGGTAAACGTATGCGCCCGCACACATTAACTGTTCCGAAACCGCTTGTGCCTATTGCCGGAAAACCAATCGTGCAAAGACTTGTAGAAGACATTACCCAAGTGTGTAACGAAAAGGTTGAAGAGATTGCATTCATCATCGCACCTTCATTTGACGCTGAAGTAGAAAAAATGTTGACCGGCATTGCTGCTGACCTAGGAGCAAAAGGAAGCATCTGGTATCAGGAAGAAGCATTGGGAACAGCACATGCTATCTTGTGCGCAGCTCCGGCCCTGGAGGGTAAAGTTGTTGTCGCTTTTGCTGATACGTTATTCAAAGCGGATTTCAAGATGGACACCACACGCGAAGGAATTATTTGGGTGCAAAAAATCGAAGATCCTCGCGCGTTTGGTGTTGTTAAACTCGATCATTCCGGCAATATCACCGATTTTGTAGAAAAGCCGCAAACTTTTGTAAGTGACCTCGCCATCATCGGGATCTACTACTTTAACGATGGCGCTTATCTCCGCAGTGAATTACAGTATTTGCTCGACAATGACATTCGCGATAAAGGAGAATATCAATTAACCAACGCCTTGGAAAACATGAAAACCAAGGGTACAAAATTCGCTCCGGGCAAAGTTACCGAATGGTTGGATTGCGGGAACAAAGACGCCACCGTGTACACCAATCAGCGCTATCTCGAATTTATTTCGAATTCGAAAGAACTGAAAGGAGATGGTGTTATTCTCGAAAACTCAACGGTGATTGAACCGTGTTACATTGGTAACGGAGCACATATTGTGAATAGCGTAATCGGGCCGCACGTTTCTGTTGGCGCGGGCACCCGCATTGAAAGCAGCGTTATTTCAAATTCGATTATTCAAACGCACACCAAAATCAAAGATGCGCGCATTGTCAATTCTATGGTTGGTAATTACGCCGAAATACATGGCAAAGCTTTTGATTTGAGTGTGGGTGATTATAACATTATTAAATAGTAAGCATGCTTATTATTCGTTGTGTATTCGTTCTGACTATTGCACTTACTGCAGTTTCCTGTAGCAAGAAATCTGCTGCGTCAGGATCCGACACCACGGCGAATCGTCCGGGAGGAATTAGCGCGAAGGAAGCGGCCGAACAAGAACAATTTATTGATGGTTGCATTCAAAAGTCTCTTGGAAATTACAAGCAGGCACTTGATATTTTCGTTAGCGTGATCGACAAAAACCCCAACAACGGAGCTGCACAATACGAAGCTGCAGACTTATGCTATTTACTTAACGAACCCGATCGTGCACTTGTTTATAGCAAGGCAGCGGCTCGGCTACAACCTAATAATCGCTGGTTTCAATTACGTTATGCTGAAATGCTGGAAGCCAACGGACAATATGCAGGTGCAGCTGCGGTGTACAAAACAATGGGACAGCAAGAGCTCGAGGATGTTGACCTACGATATCGTCAGGCACGCAGCTTGGTGAAGAACAACAGTCTTGGTGATGCGCTAAAAGTGTATGATATCATTGCACAACAATTCGGATGGACGGACTCGTTGTGTGCATCAAAAATCGCAGTGTATAGAAAACAGGGGGATGTTGATGGCATCACAAATACATGGAAATCCATTTCAGCTGCCTATCCAAAAGATCAACGCTATCCATTAGCCTTAGCAAAACACTATGAAAGTATCGGTAATAATGAATTAGCGCAACAACAATACTTGATGGTTGCTGAATTAGATGCTACCGCGGCAGGGCCAAGACTTTTGCTGGCAACCGACAAACGTAAAACAGACCCCACGGCAGCATTTCAGATTGCAGTAAATGCATTTCAGTTGGCCGGTCACGATACTGTCAAACACGAATATCTTTTTCGGCACTATCTGAACGACTCTACACTTCGTAATTGGACTAAAGTCGATCAGCAGGAAGTCGATTCGTTAACGCGAATCATGCTTCGCGTCAACAGCACTTCTGCACACGCTCATTTAGCGAGAGGGCATTACTTTTTTGCATTGAAGGAATATCCAAAAGCACGACCCTACGTTAAACAAACTATCGCTCTTGGAATGACTGGCTGGGACGTTTGGTTGATGTTGTTGCAAGCGAATAATGCAATGAACGACAACACTTCGCAACAGCAGGACTCGGAACAAGCTTTGTCCCTGTACCCAACACAACCGGTTGCTTATCTGTACTCGGCACGAGCACTACGAATTAGCGGAAAGCACAAACAAGCCGTTTCAATTGCTGAAACAGGTATCGGTTTTGTGGTAAACGATTCAATGACTCAACTGGAACTACAAAAAGAGTTGTTCTTTTCTGCATTAGGCGCAGAACAATTTGCACAGTCCGATAAACAGGCTGAATCATTACTTGCGGGTAATACAAAACTTAATGATGTAAAGTTTGCTTACGCTTGGTCTTTGCAGCAGCGCAATATCCTGTTGGTTAAAGCAACCACATACACGAATCAGCTTTTACAGGAAGAACCCGACAACGCAGACTACATCGTACTTGCCGGACGAATCAAATACCGCAACGCGGAATTTGATGCTGCTATTCAACAGGCAGATAAAGCGTTGTCAAAAAGTTCCAATCATCCGCCGGCTTTGGAACTGAAGGGCGATTGCTACTACCGAAAAAATCAACCTGATAAAGCGCTAGCGGAATGGGAAAAATCACAAGCTGCGGGAAATAATTCGGTTCAACTTCAACGCAAGATCAGCACCGGAACATTACTGTCTAATGAATAATACATTGATACGACATATTCTTCTTTTTCTGATCGTAATCGCGGTTACGAGTTCTACTTCGTGCCGCAACAGGAAAAAGATTCAGGAGCCGAAACCTCCGACAACAAATTGTAAACTTACACCTCGTGCGCCACGAAATCTTGTTAATGATATGCGCAAGAGTGAATTTAAATTCGACTGGTTGTCTGCACGACTAAATTGCCAAGCGAAAGACGACAGTACGAATCCCATCAGTTTCGATGTCGCTCTCCGCATGCGTTACGACAGCATCATTTGGATGAATGTAATGGATCCGGTTATCGGGATTAAAGCTGCACGCGTACTTATTACCAAAGATTCCGTGTTCTTTGTCAACTACCTGGACAACTCCTGCTTCTCCGGCGATTTTACTTATCTCAGCCAAATGCTCGGCACAGAGGTTGACTTTGACATGATGCAATCATTACTTGTGGGCAATAGCGTTTCGTTTTACGATGAAGATGATAAACTGCGTTCATCTGTCAACTTCACAGATTGCCGATTTGTTTTAAGCACCGTTAGAAAACGAAAACTCAAAAAGGTTTTGGAAGGACAAAAGCCTATATCAGAACCTATTCAAACAATAACATTAGCTCCTGAGACGTTTAAAATATTAAGCATCTTGTTTTTGGATGAACAGAACCGAACATTTACAGCTGAATATTCCGGGTTTGACACCGGTGATTCATTAGCGCTTCCGCATCAGGCCAACTTCTATGCGAAGGGCTTACAGAAGTCTGCAACGCTTATCATGTCGTATAAAAAAATTCAGATTAATCAGGTTCAACAATTTCCATTCTCTCTGCCAGATGACTGCACTCCGATCAATACTAACAAGCAAGGCAAGTAGTATTCTTGTACTCGTAATGCTGATCACTGCAATTGCAGTGCCTGTTGCGCTTGCTCAGTCGAAGAAGAAACCGACCAAAAAAACAGCTCCTGTTAAAGACAAAAAAACGCTCGAAAACCAGAAGAAAAATCTGGCTGCTGAAATTGCTGAGACAGATAAACTCTTAAAAGAAACTCGACGCAACAAAACGTTATCGTTAACGCAATTAGCTGTTATTAATAAAAAGATTGAAACTCGCGAGCAATTAATCAATACCATTAACCGTGAGATTACATCTCTGGATAGTAATATCACCAGCATTAATACGTCTATCGCATCATTACAAGCAGATCTGGAAGTATTAAAAGGCAACTACGCCCAAATGATTGTATTTGCTTACAAAAATCGCAATCCTTTTCAGCGCATGATGTTTCTTTTCGCAGCGTCTGATATCAATCAATCATACCGGCGCATGAAATATTTGCAGCAAATCAGTGAGTCGCGCCGATTGCAAGCCGACAAAATCAGTGAACAACATCAGGCTCTGAATGAAGAAGTACGCGCGCTTGAAACACAGAAGAACGAGAAAAAAATGTTGCTCGGCGAACAAGAAAGCGAACGCGTAACACTGGCTCAGGAAAAAGATGAAAAGGATAAAACATATCGTGAGTTGCAAACAAAAGAACAGCAACTAAAAAGCGATTTGGCAAAAAAGAAACAGCAAAAAGCTGATATCGATCTGGCTATTCAGCGTTTGATTGCTGCAGAAGCTAAACGTGCTGCGGATAAAGCCGCAGAAGAAGAACGTAAACGCAACAAGCCTAAAAATCCAACGACGACTACATCTATCGGGAAGCCGGAAGGCAACAAGCCCGCCGACAAACCGGGAACAGCTCCGCCAAAAATTGAGTTAACTCCGGAAGCCAAAACTTTGGGAAATAGCTTTGCCGGCAACAAAGGTTCATTGCCGTGGCCTGTTTCACAAGGAACAATTACGGAACGATTCGGTAAACATCCTCATCCTGTGTTAAGCGGAGTTTATACGCAAAACAATGGTGTCAATATTGCTACAACATCATCTACTCCTGCGCGTGCCATTTTTGAAGGTGAAGTAACCGGCATAACGAACATTCCCGGAGCAGGCTGGTTAGTGATCGTGCGCCATGGTGAGTATTTGTCTGTGTATGCCAATCTGGAAGAAGTATTTGTGAAACAAGGCGACAAAGTGAAAGTGAAACAGAACATCGGGAAAGTAACAACCAACGAAGAAAATGGAGAAACCGAGTTACACTTTGAAGTATGGATGAGTGGAGTTGGAAAGATGAATCCTGAAGATTGGCTGATTAAAACAGCGCGTTAAAAGTACACTTCCATGAAAACGTTGTGGTTGATTCGTCATGCCAAATCTTCTTGGGCAGACGCAGAACAAGCCGACATTGAACGTCCGCTCAACGAACGCGGATATCAGGATTTACGTTTTATGCCGGAAAGAATGTCGTCGGCAGGCGTGCCTTTGCCGGAAATATTTATTTCCAGCCCTGCTATACGTGCGTATTCTACTGCGCTTATTTATGCACAACATCTTCGTTATCCTGCGGAAAAAATTGTGTTGCGCGACTCTTTGTATGAATCCTCTGTTTTCGATTATCTGGAAGTGATTGCAGGAATTGAGCAACAATTTGACTCTGCTGTCGTTTTCGGACATAATCCCGTGTTGACACAGCTCATCAACCGCATTAGCAATGCAACTCTTGACAATCTGCCAACCTGCGGAATTGCAGGAATTGCCTTCAAAACCAACTCCTGGACGGATGTGCTGGATGGGGAAGGTGTCATTCGCTATTTCGACTTCCCAAAAAATCCGGCAACCTGATTCGTTAAACAATCGTTAAGAAAGCGCAACAGTGCCCATTAACGTTATTTTTGCGTAAATCGTTATGCCCTATGGCCAAAAAGAAAAAGCAATCTCCACTTGTTAACCGTGATTTAAGCTGGCTATCGTTTAACGATCGTGTTCTACAGGAAGCAGAAGATGCCAGGAACCCACTAATTGAACGGTTGCGTTTTCTTGGCATCTATTCAAATAATCGAGACGAGTTTTTTCGTGTGCGCGTTGCAACGATACGACGTGTAGCGAATTTGGGCAAAAAAGGAGAGCATGTTTTAGGTGAAGCTCCACAGGATTTGTTGAATGAAATTCAACGACGTTACCTCGCTGCTTCAAGACGCTTTGATTCGATCTATAAAAACATCATCGCAGAACTCGAAGATCATCATATTCACATTATCGATGAATCGCAATTAGATGCCGCGCAAGGATTGTGGGTTAAAAATTTTTTTGACGAACAAGTGTTGCCGAATTTATTCCCGATTATGTTAGACACGGCACCATCGTTCCCGTATTTGAAAGACAAATCCATATATCTCTGTATTCAATTACTGCGTGTTGATCCAACCAAGAAAAATCGCTTTGCATTGATGTAGGTTCCTACTGAGCAACTATCGCGATTCGTGGTTCTGCCATCTAAAGGAAAAGAGTTGTACGTGATGTTGCTGGATGATGTCATCCGCTATTGCTTGTCGCACATCTTCCCTACGCACGAATATCGCAAAGCCTCCGCTTATACAATCAAACTCACGCGCGATGCTGAATTGGATATTGATCACGATTTGTCGAAAAGCTTTCTGGAGAAAATTTCCGGTGGAGTAAAAAAGCGCGGCAAAGGAATGCCCGTGAGATTTGTTTATGATAAGAACATGCCTCAGGATCTTCTGCAATTCTTGTTGCGCAAATTAAAGGTCATTAACAAAGACAACATTATACCGGGATCGCGCTATCACAACTTCAAAGATTTTATTTCTTTCCCGCACTTGGGTCATACAGAATTAGTGTGGCCGGCTGCACCTGCACAAGATCATCCTGCCTTCAGTTCCGACCGAAGCATGTTTAGCGTATTGCAGGATCGCGATGTGATTTTGCACTTTCCATATCAGTCGTTTCATCACATCATCGATTTGTTGCGCGAAGCATCAATTGATCCTAAAGTAAAGAAAATTCAAATTTCACTTTACCGGGTTGCACGCAACTCCAACATTGTTAACGCATTGATCAACGCGCTGAAAAACGGAAAAGAAGTTGTTGCGGTGGTAGAATTGCAGGCGCGATTTGATGAAGAGAACAACATCTATTGGTCCAATCGTTTGCAGGAAGAAGGCGCTAAGGTTATCTACGGGGTTCCCGGATTGAAAGTCCACTCTAAGTTGTTCATGATCACACGTCGTGAAGAAAATAAGTTGGTGAATTATGTTCACGTGGGCTCCGGAAACATGAACGAGAGCACCGCAAAAATTTACACCGACAAATCACTGCTCACGCAAGATCCGCGCATTACAGAAGAGGTTGCACGTGTTTTCGAATTTTATAATGACAATCTGAAACCCGGAAACTACAAGCATTTACTGGTGTCACCATTTAACATGCGCAAGAAATTGATTACGTTTATCGACAACGAAATTGATTTTGCCAAAAAAGGGAAGCCGGCAAAAATGTGGTTGAAAATGAACAACCTGGTTGATCCTGAAATGATCCACAAGCTTTACGCTGCGTCGCAAGCCGGTGTGCAAATCAAACTTATCGTGCGTGGAATCTGTTCGTTGGTTCCGGGAATCAAAGGATTTTCAGAAAACATTGAAGCCATAAGCATTGTTGGTCGTTATCTGGAGCACAGTCGTGTGTTCATATTTCACAACAACGGCGATGAGAAGTATTTCATATCTTCGGCAGACTGGATGAGCAGAAATTTGGATACGCGATCAGAGGTTGCGGTTCCTATTTATGATCCACAGAGTCAGCGTGAATTAAAAGAGTTGCTAGAACTTCAGTTGAAGGATAACGTTAAAGCGCGTCATGCCGGAGGAACGCATGAAAATGATTACGTTAAAAAACCCGGAAAACCGATGATAGCGCAACAAGTAATTCGCGGATGGCTCGCTAAACAAGATGTAACGCCGCCGAAGAAAAAAGTTGAAATTCGCCGCAATTGATATAGGATCCAACGCCATGCGCTTGCTGTTCGGCAATGTGTATGACTCGCCCACGGGCCCCATTTTCAAAAAAGCTGATCTCGTCCGAATTCCTATACGTTTGGGAGAAGATGCATTCTTGCACAAAAAAATTTCTGAAGAAAAAATTGAGAAGTTTATTCTCGCGATGCGCGCGTATAAAAATCTGATCGACTTCTATCAGGTAGAAGATTTCAAGGCTTGCGCTACAAGTGCGATGCGTGAAGCGAAAAACGGAAAGGAAGTCGTAGATCGTGTTTTTAAAGAAACCGGGATACAGATTGAAATTATTGACGGTAAGAAAGAAGCAGAGATCATTTACTCCAATCACGTCGCAGAGTCCATGGATCCCGCCTCCAACTACTTGTACATTGATGTAGGCGGCGGCAGCACAGAGCTCACGATATTTTCCAAGAATCAACCCGCTGTTTCAAAAAGCTTCAATATTGGAACGATACGTTTATTAAATGAACTCGTTACCAAAGAACAGTGGAATGACTTCAAAGAATGGATCAAGCGGGAAGCTGCACCTTTTCACCCTTTGCAGGCAATTGGTTCCGGTGGCAACATCAACAAAATTTTTAAGATGTCGCGCAAAAAACAGAACCGACCCTTGTCTTATGCAAAGCTCAAAGAAATGCACGAGTTTCTTGAAGCATTTACATTACAAGAACGTATCGAAATTCTCGGATTAAATCCTGATCGTGCGGATGTAATTCTTCCTGCAGGCAGAATCTTTCTAACCGTGATGAAGAACGCCAATATCGATCGGATTTATGTCCCACAAATTGGCATGGCCGATGGTCTCATTCATTTGTTATATGAAAATTACATGGCGCGTAACGCCAAAGGTTTATCGTTTAGCGAATAAATCATGAAACGTATTCCTGCTATTGTATTTGGAATTTATGCTGCGCTGGTATTTATCATCACGCTACTTATCAGCAGCACTGCCTATGCGTTGGTGTTTCTGTTCGCTTCTAAAAAATCTGCTCCGCATATTGCACACAAAGGCATTTCCCGCCCTTGGGCAAAAACGCTACAAATATTATTTTTTTCTCCGATGAAAGTCAAAAACCGTCATCTGATTGATCGCAACACCACCTACGTTTTTATCGCTAATCACCAATCGCAATTGGACATTCCGTTCTTTGCGGTGTCATGTGCCAACACGTTTCGTTTTCTTGCAAAAGCAGAGTTGACCAAGCTACCGTTCATGGGATTTATCATACGCAACTTGTACATCGCTGTTGATCGCAAAGACCGAGCAGATCGTCATCGCAGTCTGGAAATTATGAAGGCTTCTCTGGATGAAAACATCTCCGTGTTTTTATGTCCGGAAGGCACGCGAAACAAACACGAGGATCCTCCTTTACTAGATTTCAAGGACGGTGCGTTCCGTCTGGCGGTGCTTACAGGAACACCCATTGCTCCATTAACGATTCTTAATACCGGACGAAGACTATCTCCTTTGCACCCTGTTGCATTTTATCCCGGCGCCTTATATGGAATATGGGACGAGCCCATTTCTACCGCAGGTTTAACCATTAGCGACATCCCCGCGCTGAAAGAGCAAGTGCGGGCAAAAATGATCAAACGATTGCAGGAATTCCGAAAACGAAACGTGCATTAAAAGACTTACGATTCAGCGCCTCAACGGCCGATGGTCTGTATTTATAAAAAGTTTTTTCTTAACTATATTCGCAGTAGGTTCATCGTATAATCATTACCCCCCCCCAAAGCACAAGCGGGCCATAACACCGTTTTTAAATCAATGGAACCCATACAACACTGTAAATAAAAACACATGAAAGTCACTTCCCTGTCTCTATTAATTTCTTTGGTAGTCGTTCAATTAAATGCGCAATCTTTTAGCAGTCCGGAAAGTGTGGAATATGATGGCGTTCACAACCGATGGATTGTTGGGCAAAACGGAGCAAATCGTGTTGATATTTATAGTCCACAGTCGAACACCTTAACGTCATTTGGCACAACAATTACCAGCGGACCACACGGCATTGAGGTGTTGGACACAGTGGCCTATGTGTGCGACGGCAGTCGTGTGCGCGGCTACGGATTAGCTACAGGAAATCAAGTTTTTAATTTAAACTTGAGTGCGTCATTTCTTAACGGAATTACCTCAGATGGTGGACACTTTTTGTTTGTGACAGATTTCACTGCGAAGAAAATTTATCGCGTGGATGTATTAGCCAGCACCTTCAATCAGATGGCGACAACAGTGAAAACTCCTAACGGCATTTATTATGATGGCGCAAACAATCGTTGTGTTTTTGTAACATGGGGAACTTCTGCTGCTATTCAGGCTATGAGTTTAGCAGACTCCACCATAAGCACATTGTACACTACGTCACAATCCAACATCGACGGCATCACCAGAGATAACGCCGGTTATTGGTATTATACTGCATGGAGTAATAATTCACTCATGCGCATCGACCCAAACTTCAGCTCGGCTCCAATCGCAGTTTTAACAGGACTCAGCAACCCTGCAGACATCGACATCAATGCGGCGGGAGATTCGATAGGCATACCAAATTCAGGCAACGCGAGCAATGTTGTTTTTTACACGAACATTACAACGGGCATGTCAACTGTTGCCGGAGCGCAATTACACTTATTTCCAAATCCTGCACGCGATGTGATCAATTTGTTTTTGGACGTTGAAACACCGGGCGGAACCGTTGAAGTACGCGATATCGCAGGCCGCTTGATACACACACAAACACTCACGACGAACACATTGCAAATTAATTGTGCTGCATGGATTCCGGGCTCGTATTTTATTTCGATGCTTGATGCGGAAGGCAATCCGATGGTGCGAAAGCAATTTAATAAGTTGTAGGAAAATAATAAGAGTGCATTCACAGCAACTCCGCCTTCTGTTCCGTCTTCTTCAATCTGCTTAAATCGTAACCAAGATTTGTAACTCGCGGAGTAATTTAACTACAAGAGGAGTCGTTCATAATGTTAGAGCGGCTCTAAATTCACAAATAATTGCGCGAGGGGTGTCCAATAAATTAATGCGTCTCTACTGACAACGCCCGAATGGCCGCTTCCACTTCTTGAACGATTCCGTCTATGTCACGCGACTTGCACTTTCGCGGATCTCCCACTACAACAAGCGAATTAAACGGAATTAGCAGCGCTTCTCCCTTCGGAAGACTCTTACCAAGCCCTTTCATAAACACGGGAATATAATGTACGCCCGGGTGACGATCAAGTAATATTCCTATGCCGCGCTTGAATTTCTGAAACTTCTCGGGCTCTCCTCGCGAGCCCTCTGGAAACAAAATCAACGAGTGCCCCTTATCCAATTGTTCGCTCATCAATTCAATCGGATCAGGGCCGGCCTCTCCCTGCTTAGGTCTACTCCTCGGAATCAAAATGGCATTAACAAAAAACCGAGTAAAGAATGCGCGAATAGGAGACTGCCCGAAGTAGTCGCCCGCTGCAATCGGATGTGTTTTGGCTATCATTCGCGGAGAACAGGCCGACATTAGTGCCATTGTATCCAAGTGGCTGTTGTGATTTGCGACGAGAACAAACTGGGGCACCTTCTTAATTGCTTCGCGATTACGATAAACAACGCCCACGATAACTTTAAGAAAGCCGCGCATTAATACACAGTAAAGTAGCGAAAGAATCAGGCGCTTCATTTATTCAGATAATACATTTGAAAAACAATGTGAAAGAATACGGGAGCCGTGATTGCTAGTGAATCAATGCGATCAAGAATTCCACCGTGTCCGGGAATTATATCGCCAGTGTCTTTCTTTCCAATGTCGCGCTTGATCGCAGAGACAACAACATCTCCGATAAATCCTGAGCATGCAATTAAACCGCTTACCACCATGGCTTCAATTGCTGTAAGTGGTGTTAGAAAATGCAATAAATATCCTACAATAGCAGAGGTAACAACTCCCCCCACGAATCCTTCCCACGTTTTGTTCGGACTGATTTTCGGGAGTATCTTAATATGTCCTAAAAGTTTTCCCCAAGTAAATTGGAATACGTCATTCATCTCGGTGATGAACACAATAAATAATAATAATCCTCTTCCTCCTGCATTGAATCCCTCGAGCGGAGGTAAGGTGAGCATGAAAGCGAGGTGACTTATTCCGAAAACCGTAAACATTAGTTGTGTGGGCAAAACACTCATTGACCTAGAAATGCCCTCTGTTGTTCCCTGTAAAATCAGCATGAAGGGGATCCAAATAAACATGAAAACCGGAATGAATGTCAAAAACAAATTGTGCCATCCTTTATAAGCTAAAAAATATTGAACCGGAATTGCAAGGTAACACCAGATTAAAACGCGACGATCTTCGTCTCTCACGTTTTTACTAATAGAGGCCAATTCGCGGAGCGCCATGAAGGATAACAAGCCAAATGCGACAAAAGAAATTATCGGATTGAAAACTGTAGCTGCGACGAAAATAGTTGCCATCATCCACCAAGATCTGGTTCTTTGCTTGAGCTCCGCAAGATTCGCCTGTGGATTGATCTTTCCCCAAATGAAAAAAAGAAGCGTGGCAAAAATCAGAATTCCGAATATCAACCCGACAACAATCATCACCTCCGGATTTGAAGAAAACTTTTCGATGTTATCACTGAAAAATGAAAATACCTTGTTCATCTTAACTTGATTTTAAAGATTTAGAAATCCGGATTGATGTGCTAAGGACCAGCAACGCTGATGCGCATGAGAAAATGTGGCTGCTGTAGTTCAAAATTCCATCATTAAAGTATGCTATCAAACAAAACAATCCCAACAAGAGCGCGCGATCACTTTTTCCCATTGGCCCATCGTAGCGACGCTCCCCGCTCATCACTTTTCCCATTACACCGGCAAACTCGTTGATCACCGCGAGAAATATAAATACAAACAAAACCGATTGATTTACATTAACCAATTGGAACAGCGGGACGAAAATAAACAAGTCGGAAAAGATGTCCCCAAGTTCATTGAGTAACTCTCCGGCCTTACTTTGCTGATTGTATTTACGCGCCATCATCCCATCAAGAGCATTGATTGCCATTCGCACAAATAGAACTATCGGAGTCAACGCCAGCATGTATCCGGAAGGATGATACCAGAACGCTACTCCCGAGAGCGCGGAAAGAATTATTCCACTCCAAGTAATTCCGTTTGCCGTAACGCCCATTCTATGCAGCAATTGAAGAACCGGGAGAAGAAACGCCTGGAACTTAGGTTTGATTTTATATACTGAAATCATAAAACTCCATTGGGTTTTTGCTTCTGAAACGGATCCAGCGCGGGCCTCGTTCGCGCTGCCTCCTCCGTAAATTTCCCGTTACGGATAAAGTGAAATATCTGCGAGCCTATTAGATCAAAGTCGTGGTACATTTCATCATGGTTGTTCACCGTAAAAAGGTAGTCATCACACTGTTGCTTTCTTCCCTCCACTGTCCAGTCCAGAGGCCCCAATTGCATGGCAGACTTTTTATGATTCCTGATTAATCGAGTGGCACGACTTTCTATTATTATCCCTATGTCGATTGCGCTATCATTAATTATCGGCTCATACGGGATCGTTGAGAATTCGCGCACGATATCGCCTTCCAGCCAACGCACAATCACATGCAGATCTTTATCGAGTGCGTATGGTGCACGCTCCTGCAAAGGGCTCCTGTCGTAAATAATTGATGCTATATTGTTTTTCGGGTTCCTCTGTAACCATCTGTTAATTGTCCAAGAGCCAATGATATAGCTGAATACATGAAGCTTTTTGTATTCCTTGAGCTTATAACGTGTGATGAATTGGTCCAGGTTATCTACGCATGCATTAAGAGAGTCGCGACTGATATACGAGGGAATAAACAAATCATATCCTTTACCGCTGAAATACTTGGCAATGTCTTCTACCCCTTCCGCTCGCGAACCGAAACCCGGAATAATCAATAAAGCTTCCTTGCTGGAACGAACCGTTGAGTCCTTCTCAATAATATTATACCCGTTCTTCGGGCAGCCATCTCTACCAGCTCCGGTCAGGGATACAATTATCACAAAGGCGATAGAGTAAACAGAAAGTAATCTTAGGGTGTTACGAAACATATCGAACTACTTCAATGCTTTTACAGATCATTCCTTCCGTGCTTCTTATGCAGCTTAAATAAAATCTTTTCTGGGAGTCAATATTAGAATTTATTCATTAACTCCGCAGCAAAAACCCTCTCGGTGATTCATCAATTAGTTTGCTGTATTTGTCGGGAATGTTCGTTTTATAAATTTGAGTTTAACTTAATTCATTTATTATTTAAGCTTTTCGACTACGCTATGAATAGCAAGTTAGCACATAAATTGAACCTGCAAAAGAATTATAGGTGTAGCAGAAGTTCTGCGCACCCCAAAACTAAGGTTGGCAGGATAATATGATGCTAAAAGCAACCAAGAACGGATGAGCGTACCCCAAATAGAGAGGAGAAAACATGCGGGGCGCCGACACTGCGCCTAATCAAAAGCGAACCAATCAGATGTGTGTCGTCTTTTTCAGACGGCTTAAATCGTATCCAATATTTTTAACACGCGCAGTAATTGCACTATAAGTAGAATCGTTCATAATTGGAGTGCGACTCAGAATCCACAAGTAATCGCGCGATGGATGACCAACAACAGCATACTGATATTCTTTGTCCAAATCAATAATCCAGTAATCTGCTTTGAACGGCCAGAAGAATTGCACCTTTAACTTGGCATTGCCTGAACCCTCCACGGGAAATGCTTTGCCAGTTATATCACTCACTTCTCCATTTTTCAAACAACGATTGTACACGGTGATGTAACCTTCTTTTGTAACGGTGTATTCCGCCGTTGTGCACGAACACCCTTTCTGTGCGCTAATGGGAAACGAAGCGATTTCATACCACTTACCGGCATACTTATTAATATCAACGCTAGAAACGACAGGCAAATCGGAAGAGGAACCGCAACCTAAAAATGAAAACATAAGAACGAAAAGTGAGATTGGGGGAACTAAATATTTCATACGCTATTTCTTTAAACGATCTGCGAAAACCTTGCGGACCTTGTCCACCTTAGGCTTCACCACATATACACAATACGGCTGAGAACTATTTTGTGCATAATAGTTCTGGTGATAATCTTCTGCTTTGTAAAACGCACTTGCCTGTGTAACCTCGGTAACAATTGGAGCAGAAAATGCGCCGGACTCGTTGAGTTTCTTCTTGTAATATTCCGCCTTCTGTTTTTGATTTTCATCATGATAAAAAACTGCCGACCGATATTGCGTGCCCACATCATTTCCCTGACGATTCAAAGTTGTAGGATCATGCGTTTGCCAGAACACCTCCAGAATTTCATCGAAGGAAATTTTATTAGTATCAAATACTATTCTAGCCACCTCTGCGTGACCTGTTGTTCCTTCGCACACTTGTTTGTACGTGGGATTCAACACTTGACCGCCCATGTATCCGGAAGTGACACTCACTACGCCATCTAATTGCAAAAATACGGCCTCCACACACCAGAAGCACCCCGCTCCAAGTGTTGCAGTATCCAAAACAGGCGTTGTATTCATAGTCGTTGTAGAATCTTTAGGTGTTGTGATTTTAGTCGTGTCGGTTTGCCCACACGCTTGAAGAAAGAGCAAGTGTAATGCGAAAATTCCGTGGACTTTTTTCATACTACCAAGTTAAGGTATTCGTGAGGGAAATGAAATGTCTTTACCAATCATTAACAAACGGACGCACGGTTTGTTGCGCGAATTGCGAATACCGCATCTGCTTCCGTTCTTTGCAGCAGTGAGCTTCTACGCCGTCATCCTGATTTGGCTGGCTATCATGCTGGTTTCTTTTCTGATTCAACATATCAGGGAAGGTATTCGCATTCACCGCAAGCCTTACGATCTCGGAGCATGGAATCTTCCGGTGTACAGTGGCATCTTGTTGTTTGTCGTGTGGGGAATTTTTCATTTCGCCAAATACGAGCCACAGTTCTCAGACGCGGAAGAACAAATCAAGTTTGGGACCCGTACCAATCAGCCCTGGTTGCAAACCCAAGGCTACTCTGAACTAATCGAACAACACCCCGATTCACTGGAATTACATTTTCTACGTATCGACACGTACTTCAAACAAAACGAAAAGGCCGCCGCCGATCCCGGCATTGGAGCTTATAATCGTGAAGGGGTGGACATCTTCATGCACTACACGGAACTCACCGAAAGCGCTGATGCACAACAACGCGATCTCGGAAATTTAATGTTGGCATTTTGGTACATACGCCGTCCGGGGCATGATTACGATAATGCTGCTTTGCATTTAAAACAAATCAAACAACAGTGTTTGAAATATTACAATTATGCTGCAGGTGAAATCATGTCCAATCACCTGAATGTTGCTGATGCCATTACCTATTACCAAAAAGAAATTTCATGCAACGGCTATACACACGGCGCCTGGAGAGGTTTGAGCTTGCTGTATTATCGCATGAACAATAACGATTCCATTGTATCATTAATAGATAATCCGCGTGCAGAAGATCATGTGCATCCCGAAATAAAATCGCAGCACTATTTCAAAACAGGAAATATTCTAATGTTCTATGTGGTGCATTTTGAAGAAGGCATGAGTCATTTGCATGTGTGGGGACTTGTTACGGCCATTATTGCAGCGTTTGTGTGGATGCTGTATTTGAAGCGTTTGAATTTTCTATCTGCCATGAAGTGGCCGCTGTATGTGTATGCAGTGCTTACCGGAGCCGCACTCTCTGTGTTGTGCTGGATTTTTTATGCGGTGTACAATTACACATTCGGATTCGATCTGAACGGAGAATTACTCAACGATTTTTTGTATTGCTTTTTAGGCGTCGGAGTTATCGAAGAGCTGGTTAAGGTTGCTGCGTTTGTGGTTCTTTTTATTTACAGCAAACAACTGCGCACTGCGGCAGATTACATGATAGTGGCATGTTGTGCGGGACTTGGATTTTCTTTGTTTGAAAATGTATTGTATTCTTCCGTTGAAGGATTGGATGTAATTTTTTCGCGCACCTTAACCGCATCTGTTGCACACATGGTTTCAAGCGCCATTGTTGCATATGGATTTATATTATGGAAATTCCGGTGGTTAACGCGCATATGGATAGTTCCCATATGTTTTGTTATTGCAGCGCTCGTGCATGGCTTTTACGACTTCTGGTTGTTGAATCCTTCGGTGCAACAATTCAGCATTATAACATTCGTGTTCTTTTTGATGGAGATTTTATTGTTCACTTCGTTATTGAATAATGCACTAAATCAGTCTGCACCCAAAACAATTTCACAACGCGAACTCGCTTTTGACGGTGCACGTAATGCAGGTTTACTTTCCGGGGGATTGATTTTGATTTTCCTTATTCAATACATCGGCATGTGCGCTGTTTACGGAAGCAACTACGGAGAACAAGTGCTTACCGCTTCGTTTGTTTCGGGAAGCTATCTCGTGTTTTTTCTCTCTATTCGTTTGTCGTCTATTGACATTGCTCCGGGCGTGTGGAATAAAATCGATTTTTATTCCGGCTTGTTGCCCGCTGCATTTTTCAGCGGCACGGGTAATAATTACAATGCACTGGTCGGGACAACTTTTGTTTTCGGTCCACACGAATATTCACAACGCTTGTCAGCACATCTTCCATTCGTTGGAAAAATATCGCGACGAGTGCGCATCAAAGGCGACTTTCATTGGTTTGAGGTTATTCCTGAGCCGGCATTAACCATTGAAGGCATTTATGCAGATAAGCTTTACATCAAAACACATATTGATCAATCAGAAATTGTTCCCGGAAACAAAACGATTGTTCGCGTGTTCGTTCCCACACCTGCTGCATCCGGTAGCGGAAAAAAATCGTTGGTGTTTTACGATTTGGCTGTGGCAACTTGAGTTGCCTCCGCCGATTTTACGCTCATCGCTAACGGAATAGCCAAAAGCCCGGCCACAACTGCCATCCAACCTACATGTTCGTAATGCAATACAGAGCCTCCTGGACCTTCTGCAATCAGCAATCCTCCAAGGAATGATGCGAGTCCTGAACCCAGTTGTTGCGTAGCTGCATTTAAACTTAAGAATCCTCCACGCTGATGCGGCAATGCTGTTGATGAGATTAACGTTTGTGCAGGAATACCGCGACTTCCTCCGAAGATGAACAAGAACGAGGTGATCATCAGCACCGGAATCAAACTCATTGGAGGCAAGTTGGTGATGGCAATAATAGGAAACACCGCCAACACCGATAACCAAGTGAACACACGCAAGCTACCTTGCCGATCAGCCAGCTTTCCCACAACACGCATCACCACAACGCTGCACAATCCTCCCGCCATATAGATGTAGCCAATATCTGTTTTGTCCAATCCTACATTTCCCACCATATAATTGGGGATGTATGGAATAATAGAAAAATGCCCGATCATCAGCAAAGCCATTACGCCTAGCGCTTTCAAGCGATTCACGCTACTCACAATTTCTTTAATTGTTACCCATGGATTGCGTTTTTTAGCTTCTTCAATATGCCCTGCCAATGAAGGAACATATACTGCAATTGCGATCAGCACCAATACACCAAATGCTCCGATAAATGCAAACGGAATGTGCCAACTGAAGTGCGCTGCAACAATGCTGCCCACCGGAACACCAAGAACCGCTGCTGCAGAAAATCCGGAATAAATTGCTCCCATTGCAGATGCACGACGCTCTAATGGAAACGTATCGCTCACTGTACTTAAAATGGATGATGATAAAATACCACCGAACAATCCTGTGAAAATACGCGCCGCCACCATAAAGCCATATCCCGGAGCAATGCCGCACGCAAAGGTTCCCAACACAAAAAACGTGTACGAAAGGAGTAATACTTTTCTGCGATCGAATCGATCAATAAAAAATGCTCCCAAAAAACTGACAATGCCCGCCGATACATTGTACGATGCCACCATGATACCGAACTGCGCCGCAGAGATCTTAAAATCTTCCATGAACAGGTTGCTCAACGGCATCATGATCATGAAATCCATGACATGCGTAAATTGAACAAGAGCAAGTGTTACGAGTAAAAAGCGTTCAGTGGATTTTTTCATAGCGGGAGCGTAAATATATTGGTAAACCAAAGTGGCAAGCTAATTAATCATTAAATAGCAAAAGTTATACGACGAACACCATAAAACCACGTACCTTTATTAACCCTCTAATCTTCATCCCAATGCAACATTTTCGTACAATCGGAGAGTGGCTTGATTTTTTACCACCGTCGCTAAAGGAAAAGTCCGTTAACTACATTCTGGATCAACATCCCGAAAACGGTGCAGAAATTCTCAAGACTACCACTACATCATTTTTCAAAGCCATACAAGGCGCATTGCTGTGGGACAAAACCACAGAAGGCTCTGCGTATTGGCAACGTCTTGCTGCAATAGATTTTTTCGAAGCCTCCGCACAAGGCGATTTCACCTTACTACAGCGCTTGCAAAACGGCGAGCTGGAAGAGTATCTGAATCAATCGGATGACGAAGAGCAATGCTATGAGTAACGCCTTAGCTGTAACCAGCTACCATTCGCATAATCGAGTGTCGGTAACGGCTATTTCGCTAAAATCCGGCACCGCGCCATAATCTACACCAACGAAATATCAAACTGCACCAGATCAACAAACTCCTGCACGCGGTCATCCACTTCTTGTTGCGATAAACCAACCAAACGTTCTACACCGAATTTTTCTACCGTGAAAGAAGCCATTGCTGATCCAAAGATGATCGCTCGCTTCATGTTTTCGAAAGAAATATCTCTAGTTGCAGCCAAGTAACCTACAAATCCTCCTGCAAAGCTGTCTCCGGCTCCTGTCGGATCGAAAACATCTTCTAAAGGCAATGCCGGCGCAAAAAACACCTGCTCTTTATTAAACAACAACGCACCGTGTTCTCCTTTTTTAATGATGAGCACTTTAAGGCCCAACGCTAAAATTTTCTGAGCCGCCTTTACCAGTGAGTATTCTCCGGAAAGTTGACGAGCTTCCGCATCGTTAATGGTTAAAACGTCCACTTGCGCGATGGTTTTTACCAAGTCGTCCATGGCAATGTCCATCCAGAAATTCATAGTGTCCAACACAATCAGTTTTGGACGTTTGGTCAACTGCGACATCACTTTTTGCTGAATGGACGGCATCAGGTTACCCAACATCAGAAAATCGGGCTCGCGGCTGCTTTCCGGCACAACCGGATCAAAATCGGCCAAAACATTGAGTTCGGTAGCCAATGTATCCCGAGAGTTCATGTCATTGTGGTAACGCCCCGACCAGAAAAACGACTTTTGGTCCTTTTTGATCTGTAAACCATCCAGCGCAACACCGTGGTTTTTAAGGTTATCCAGCGCATCCTGAGGGAAATCGCCCCCAACAACAGACACCAATTGAATGTTTTTTGTGAAATAAGATGCTGCCAGAGAAATGTACGTAGCCGCACCGCCAATGATTTTATCGGTTTTCCCGAAAGGAGTTTCAATGGCGTCAAAAGCCACAGTTCCAACAACTAAAAGAGACATAATGAATGAAAAATGGTGATTTTTGCCAAAGGTATTGCATAATTCGATTCAACCTGCTAATATTGCAGCCCGTTTAGATAAAACGGATAACCGGTGATCCTCCTTAGCTCAGCTGGTTAGAGCACATGACTGTTAATCATGGGGTCCCTGGTTCGAGCCCAGGAGGGGGAGCAAAGAAAATCCCACTAATACACTGTATTGGTGGGGTTTTTTGTTTTTGGGTGTTTCAAGGAA
>JBIJCF010000024.1:0-50388 GCA_044344795.1 Bacteroidia bacterium
GTTCCCGACAATCCGCCGGTCAATACCATAAATACCATGATCGTTCCGTGGATTGTTACAAGAGCTAAATAAGCATTCTGATCAAGAATACCGTCTTTGCCCCACTTGTCTCCCATTACCCAGTTGATGAAGGCGAATTTCTCACCCGGCCAAGCCAATTGAAGGCGGAAAACAATGGACATTACCATAGCCAAACACGCCATGATTACGGCAGTAATTAGGAATTGCCTGGAAATGACCTTATGGTCCATACTAAACACGTACTTCGAAATGAAGGACTCGTGGTGCTCATGATCATCATGATGATCGTGCTGAGCGTGTGCATCATGCTCTAAAGACTGAGCGTGTAAGTCACTGTGGAGGTGCGTTTCAGCTGCCATAGTGTTTTTAATTTAGTTTTCCCTTCTTATTTAACCCTTCAGAACGGGAATTGGTTTAACAATTCAGTTATTTTTTTGCGTAATACGGATTTCCATTAGAACCGGAAGCTTTTGTTGCTTCCATCCACTTCTGATATTCTGCCTTTTCTACAATCCTAATCGGCATCTGCATGTTGTAGTGAGCAGCACCGCAGATTTTGTTACACAACAACACGTAGTTAAATTCAGGATTCTTAGTGATCTCGCGCATCTTGGCGGTAGTGATCGTTGGTTTGAAATGGAAATAAGTTTCCATGCCCGGTACACAGTTCATCTGCGCGCGGAAGTGCGGGAAATAAGCTGAGTGGATCACGTCTCGCGAGCGGAAACGAAAGTCAACTTCTTCGCCAACAGGCAACACCAATGTGTCTTTTACGATAACGTCATCTGCCGCCTTACTGTCCGTTGAATCAACTCCTAATTCATTAACACCGTCAATCAACAAGTAGTTTGATTTACCCAACGTGTTGTCTTCTCCACCGTAACGAGCTTTCCAATTGAACTGCATAGAGTATAATTCAACAACGCGAGAGCCTTTAGCAGCAGGCGATGTAGCATCGTTCCACAAGGTGATCCCGAAGAAAATGATGATGAACAACACAACCGCAGGAATACCTGTCCAAATCATTTCCAGCTTGTTGTTGTGCGGATAAAACGTAGCACGTGCACCATCACGACCATAATATTTGTAGGCCATGTAGAACAACAAGAAATTGGTCACGATTGCTACAACTGCAATGATGTACATGTTAAACTCCATGAGCCAATCCAACTCAACGCCATGCTCAGAAGCAGAGACAGGCAACAACTTATCCTTGTAAGCGAAGAAATTCCACAAGCAGAAGATCAACAACCCGAAATACATCAGGATCATCAAACGACCCTGCATGCGGTTATCGCTCTCCGTTACGCGGTTGGGATCAACTCCTTTCAGCTTTCCGGATAACTCGACCACCCGCACGAGTTGCCAAATTGCTGCTGCAGCGAGAATGAGAATAATGTAAACTAGAAGTGACATATGTTATTCGTTTATGCTTATCAATACTCCGTGTCTTCCTAATACTGTACTATTAAATGTGGTGATGTAATCCTTCCTCAGCCAACGCGTGGTTTTTACCAACGATCGGGTATTTGGACAAGCTCTTCAAAATCCAAAACACAAAGAAGGACAAGAAAGCCACGAACATACCAATTTCAATTAAACCGATTCCCCAATTAGCACCAACTGTACCAGGCATAACTAGCAAGAAAGTATCAGTCCAGTGGAAGAAGAAAATCAACATACCCACAAACATGATGAATGATTTGTTGCGCTTAGAGTCGCGGGACATTAACACCAATAATGGGAAAATGAAATTCACCAACATGGTAATCCAGAACAATCCCCGATAATCTTCCCAACGCTGTGCGTAGTACACTACCTCTTCAGGAATATTCGAATACCAAATCAACATGAATTGTGAGAACCACAAGTATGTCCACAATACGCTTACTGCAAACATCCACTTACCTAAGTCATGAACGTGACTTGGGTTAACAAATTCCATTTGACCACGTGACTTCAAGTGAATCACCAACATGTTAAACACCACGATAGCTCCGATCCACCAACCTGCGAAGTTGTACCAACCAAATAAGGTGCTGTACCAGTGAACGTCAATTGACATGATAACATCCCAAGACATTACTGAAGAAGTAAAGCCAAAGAATACAAGGAAAATTGCAGCGTTCTTCAGGTTAAGATTCCAGTTTGCAGTAGCATCTGCAAAATTCGCCAATGAATCTTCCAGCATATTGCTCTTGCGAATCCAACGCTGATACCAGATATATCCAAAGAAAAACAGGATAATACGTCCGTAGTAAAAGAAACGATTGAAGTATGGTGCCTTATGCTGCAAGATATGGTCATTCTCGTAAGCCGAGCTGTCTTGCCAGTGGTACAAATGATGAAGATGGAAATCTCCGGCAACAATTACCACAAAAATTACAACCAAACCGATCCACAGATAGTCAGTTACAGCTGCAAAAATTCGCATGAAAACAACGCTCCAAGAAGCTTGTGCAGCGTACTGCATCGCGTAAAAGAACAATGCCGCTAATGAAATTCCTCCGAAGAAGTAACCATTAACCAACAAGTTAGCCCATAAGCGCTGACCCAATGTTCCGGTATGATCTTCATGACCTTCATGTCCGCCATGTTCCGGGGCATGCCACATAATAGCACCTACGATTAACATGACGATTCCTACACCCAACAAAATCCAAAGATTTCGCTGCGCTTTTTGCGAGAAGTTGTAGGTAAGACTATTTGTATTGATGTGACCCATATCCTATTTCGAAAAATGTTGTCTATTTCTGGTTACTTACCGGCAATTTTTAAGCTGTCTGTTTTTGTGCTGTCAGCAGCCGGCTTAGCCAACTCCACTTGGTATGCTGACCACGCTGAACCGCCACGACCTAAACGCTGCACGTACATCGCAACTTGCATACGTTCTTCAGGCGACAAGAATAAAGCATGAGAACCCATGTTTCCTTTGCCATGTGTAATTACCCAATACACGTGACCTTCGCTCAAATTATTCTCCTTGTGACGAGCAATATAACTTGGAGGTACAGAAGCATACTTCCCTGACTCAACCAACTTACCATTGCCATCGCCCTTGTCTCCATGACAATGTGAGCAGTATACTTTATATAATCCTTTACCCTTATCTTCGTTCTCATCACTTTGCTTAATTCCGAAGTTAGAATACGTCCAGAAACGCGCTGCAAGAGAATCGCCTTGCAAGGTATTCGCATAAGGGAAAGCCACAAATCCCCAAGGAATTGAACCTTCTGCCGGCAACATGTTGCTCATGCTGTCTTTAGCATATGCACTTTCATATGCAACGTTAGTTTCAGGAGAATTGGAACGGTACATATCAGGGAAATACTCGAATCCCGGGCTGTCCGGATTATCCTTAACACAGGAGGTTAACATTGCCATTCCGGCGAATGCCACAATACCTAGTGCGATCAGCGTTTTATTTGATGTCATCATTTTCTTTCGTGTCCGGATTGATTCAGATTACATTAACTTCTGTTGCTCCTGTTTCACGCAACATGGCAATAGCACGAGCTTCATCTTCATCCTTAACTTCAATTTCCATTAAGAAATGGTCATCCGTAGTTCTTGGATCAGGATTTTTAGGAGAAACACCCGGCAAATTCCAGTTACGCAAGAAGTATGTTAATGCCATACCGTGCGCAGCACAGAACACTGTTAACTCAAAAGTTACAGGGATGAATGCCGGCCAGTTCATGTAGTAATAAAAGCTAGGCTTACCACCAATATCTGTTGGCCAATCGCTTACCATCATGTACCAAGTCATGAGGATAGCCAATGATGTTCCTGTTGCTCCGTAAATGAACGCACAGATTGCAATGCGCGTGCGCTTCAATCCCATCGCCGGATCTAATCCGTGAATCGGGAAAGGAGAAAAAACGTCTTTAATTTTCAATCGTGCAGCACGTACTTTCTTTACGCCGTCGAGCAATAACTCTTCGTCGTTATAAATGCCGTGGATGGTTTTTTTATGGGCTGCCATAACTTATAGTTTCAACTCCAATGATTAATGATGTGCCTGTGCTTTTTCAGCGCGTTTGCTCTTATGATACTCGCTGGATGACTTTACGATCATCTTCAATTCACTCAACGCAATTACCGGGAACGCACGAGCGAACAACAAGAAAATGGTAAAGAACATTCCGATTGTTCCAACGAAAATACCTACTTCCACCCATGTTGGATGATACATTGTCCAGTTTGACGGCAAGAAGTCGCGGTGCAAAGAAGTAACGATAATTACGAAACGCTCGAACCACATACCGATGTTTACGATAATTGACAATACGAATGTTGCCATCAGGTTGGTGCGGATCTTCTTAAACCAGAACAACTGAGGAGAAATTACGTTACACGTCATCATGCCCCAATAACTCCACCAATAAGGACCGGTAGCACGGTTCATGAACGCATAACCTTCATATTCGACACCTGAATACCAGGAGATAAATAACTCAGACAAATACGCCACACCAACCATTGAACCGGTAAGTGTGATGATGATGTTCATCATTTCGATGTGCTGAATAGTAATGTAGTGCTCCAGATTCAGAACCTTACGCATGATCAACAACAACGTTGCAACCATCGCGAAACCGGAGAAGATCGCACCGGCAACGAAGTAAGGAGGGAAAATCGTGGTGTGCCAACCCGGAAGTACGGAAGTAGCAAAGTCCATAGATACGATGGAGTGTACAGAGAATACAAGTGGTGTAGAAAGACCTGCAAGCACCAGAGAAACTTCTTCAAAACGCTGCCAGTCTTTAGCACGACCGCTCCATCCAAAACTCAAGATGCGATAAATTTTCTCTTGCATTGGTTTTGCCTGCATCTTGAAACGATCACGAATTGCACCGAAGTCAGGAATAAGACCGATATACCAGAAAACCAAAGAAACTGTGAAATAAGTTGATACCGCGAATACGTCCCACATCAAAGGAGAGTTAAAGTTCACCCACAATGAACCGAATTGGTTAGCATGCGGGAACAACCAGTAATCTAACCAAGGACGACCGGTGTGCATGGTTACGAAAATTGCCGCGCACATTACCGCGAAGATGGTCATCGCTTCCGCAGAACGGTTAATTGCCATACGCCACTTCTGACGGAACAATAACAATACTGCAGAGATCAATGTTCCTGCGTGACCGATACCGATCCACCATACGAAGTTGGTGATATCCCATGCCCAACCTACAGTTTTGTTTGCACCCCACTGACCGATACCGGTTCCCAGTGTATATGCCAAACAGCCGAAGCCCCAGGCAAAGGTTAAAACTGCAATAGTGAACACAAGGTACCAATACTTGTTGGCCTTACCTTCAATCGGGCGCGCAATCTCGGCTGTGATATCGCTGTAGCTCTTGTTTCCAAGAATGAGCGGGTCCCTTAGCGGTGATTCGTGTTGCATATACTAGATTTAATTTTCTTAATAACTTTCAAACTACAGGTGAGCGTTTTCATCTTCACGATTCCACACTTTGGTCATGTAGAATACGGAAGGTTTAACACCAATTACTTCGAGTACTTCGTATTTTCTGCTATCCTGCTCCATTTCGGCAACCTTACTTTGCTGATCGTTCAAATCACCAAATGTGATTGCGTTTGTAGGACAAGACTGCGCACAAGCTGTGTTGATAGAGCCATCTTTCGGACGAACACCTGCCTTTTTAGCCTCCAACTTACCGGCCTGAATACGTTGTACACACATTGAACACTTCTCCATAACACCACGTGAACGTACTGTTACATCAGGGTTCAACACCATGCGTCCTAAATCGTCCTGAGCAGGGTTGATGTTCTTGAAGCGATGATATTCAACGTAGTTAAACCAGTTGAATCGACGCACTTTATAAGGACAGTTGTTAGCACAGTAACGAGTTCCAACACAACGGTTGTATGTCATCTGGTTCAAACCTTCGCTGCTGTGGTTGGTAGCCAATACCGGGCATACCGTCTCGCAAGGAGCGTGGTTACAGTGCTGACACATCAACGGCTGGAATACGACTTTAGGATTATCGAATGATGGGTTCTCCATGCTGCGATACATCGCCATAGTGCCCATTTCACCGGTTTCTTCTACTTTTTCTTTTACAGTATCACTGCTGAAGTAACGATCGATACGCATCCAATGCATTTCGCGGCTCTTGCGAACTTCTTCTTTACCAACAACAGAAACATTGTTTTCTGCGTTACATGCCACAACACACGCACCGCAACCGATACATGCGTTCAAGTCGATAGCCAATGCCCACTGGTGATTCGGACGCTCGAAATCGTTCCACAGCGTCACATTCTCCACCATCTGCTCACCTTTATAGGTGTGCAATGTGTTCAATGGATTTCCTGCACGGTCATCCTTCTTGTATTCAGCTAAAGTTGTTTCACGAATGATGTCCTTGTTACGACCCATCAATGTGTGGTGCGTTTGCGTTGCAGCAATTGGATGACGCTCACCCGTTGCATCACTAATCGCAACATCAAAAACTTCATATGACATCGTGCCATTAGCGTTTAATCCAACAGCAGGGTAGATATTTTGTCCGAGAGCGTCGATTACTTCATTGTAACCTTTGCGACCATAACCAACTGCAATACCAACAGTACCGCGAGTTTGACCCGGCTGTGGCCATACAGGCAATTTCACTTCGTAACCATTCGCCTTGATAGAAACAACATCCAATTCGTCTTCCATTTGGTCGAAGCGAACCATCATTCCAGAACCATCTTCTACGCCGAATAATTTCTTTTCGGCTACATCAGACGGGTTCATTGTGATATAGTTGTCCCAAGTGATTTTAGAAATCGGATCCGGCATTTCTTGCAACCAAGGGTTAGAAGATTGATTGCCGTTTCCGATACCGGTCTTTTGATAAATTACTAATTCGTACTTGCCACCTTTAGCAGCAGAAAGCTGACTAACTGCAGCATCCAGAGTAATTGTGCCGCCGGTAAATGAAATGGTTTGTTCTCCGGAATTAGCAATAGCAACAACAGGTTCTGCAGTCACAGTTGTGTCGGTTGCAGGTTTAACCGCAGCAGGTTTTGGGTCCTCAACAACAGGAACAACAGCCGGAGCTAACACAACAACACCGTCATGGACACTTTTATTCCAAAAAGTTGAAGGATCGCCGAACTTGCTGCGACCGATTAAATTGGTCTTCCAGTAATTAGCGATGTATGAATGCCAATCGGTTTTATTACCTGCCCATGTCAAAAGAGACTCCTGTGCGTGACGTGTTTTAAACAACGGACGAATTGCAGGCTGTTGCAGGTTGTAATGATTTTTACGAGGATTGTGATCGTTCCAAGCTTCGAGGTAATAGTGATCAGGACATACGAAGTCGCACTTCGATGCTGTCTCGTCCATCCAACCTGCGAAAGAAATGCGTGTTGCCAACTTGCCCATTGCAGCTTCGAAACCTAAAGCCTTAGGCGCAGTTAACGCAGGATTGCTATTGTAGAAAATAACGGTGTCAACGGTGCCATTATTGATTTCTTCCACCAATTTAGCTACAGCAGTATCATCACCTTGGTGAGTGTAATCAGGAATATCTGTACGAATAGTTGAACCGTATGCACCAATCTTTTGGTTGATCTGATTCACTACCAACTGTACCGCTGGATCGTTAGAACCACACAATACAACAGCTTTGCCATTAGCAGCTTTCAAAGCATCCGCAACTTTCGCAACTTCTTTAGAAAGTACATTTGGAGCAGAAACGCCACCACCAACACCTGCTAACAAGCCCAATGCAACCTGACCCAATTGAGAAGGTTTTACATTGAAACGTTCGTCAGCATTAGCACCGGTCAATGAAAGAATAGTTTCAAACTGATAATGCTTCGCCATTTCGCGCTTGTCCTTAGACACCTTGCGAACTTTTGAATACTGACGAGCATGTTCAATCGGAGAAATCCAGTTTGCCAGGAAATCAGCACCAAGGCTCACAATAACCTGTGCGTTATCCAAGCGATATGTCGGAATCATTGCAGTGCCAATAGTTGAGAGATTTGCTTTCAACATACCTGCGTAAGAGATCGCATCATACGTAACGTGACGTGTAGATACGTACTTACCTTTGAATTCTGCGATGGCCTGTTTTGTAGAAGGCGAAATAATCGTTGAAGAAAGGATTGCGATTCCTTTAGCTTGTGCAAGACGTGCCTTGATTTTTTCATCTGCATCTTCCCACTTCACTTCAGAGTGTCCGTTTCCGGATTTTATCATAGCACCCTTCAAACGATTGGAATCGTAAAGCGATAACACAGAGGCCTGAACACGTGCGTTTGTTGCGCCCATGTTGATCGCATCCGGACTGTCGTTACCTTCAATTTTAATCGGACGACCTTCACGTGTTTTTACCAACACACTGCAGTAATCGTTGCCATCAAAATACGTTGACGCGTAGTAGTTTGCTACACCCGGAGTAATTTCTTCCGGACGATTTACGTACGGCACAGCTTTAGTAACCGGGGTTTCACACGCGGCTAATGTTGCAGCAACTGTTGAGAAACCAAGAAACTTCAGGAAGTCACGACGATTAGTCGAAGAATCTTCCATTGCCGACTTATTCCCGATGAACTCTTCAACAGGGATATACTCTGCAAACTCGCTGTCGTGTTTTTTAGAGAATTCCTTCTCGTTATTAAGCTGAGACAGGCCTTTCCAGTATTTCGTTTCGTTCGCCATATTTTGATGCGATCTGTATTCGGTTAAAAGAACTTTCAGTTTTTAGTAGTGACAACGAGCACATTCGATACCGCCCACCATAGAAACAGTGATTGGCTGCCCTTTGTACTTTTCCTTCATTTTCGCGTGTAACTCGGTGTAGTAACCATTGTCTTCCATCGCCACATTTGTTTCGCGGTGACAGTTGATACACCAGCCCATTGTTAATGGACGCTGTTGTTCAGCAACGGTCATTTCTTTCACGTTACCGTGACACGTTTCACACTCCTGCTTACCCACAACAACGTGCTGCTGGTGGCTGAAATAAACGTGATCAGGAAGAACGTGAACTTTGTTCCAGCGAATAGGCTTCTGTGGTTTTGTATAAGCATTTGCTGCAGGATCGAATCCGACTGCTTCGTAAATCTTCGCAATCTCTTCTTTCGATCCAGGATTAGCGGTTTCGGAAATTACCTTGTGACAGTTCATACAAACATTCGCAGATGGAATGCTCGCTGTCTTCGACTTCTCAACCGTGCTGTGACAGTATTTACAATCGATGCCATTATCACCGGCGTGTATCTTGTGGGAGAAGTTAATCGGTTGAGAAGGCTTGTAACCTTTCCATTCGCCCGGCTTTTCTTCATGCGCATACACACCAATATCTTTCAACATATACCAACCGTTCACCACCAAACCTCCCACAAGGAACAAGGCGATGACAGCAACGGTACGTTTGTTCTCGTTCATCCACTTGCGCGCTGCATCTATGAAAGGAAGAGCAGGCTCATCAGGACGACCTTCTTTTTCGTTAACCGCATTTTTCAAGTTGATTTTCGCGAAGCGCAATACTGCGATCAATATGATCAACAACACCAACACGATGATCAACAGGAAAGTGTTGTTCACCGGCTCTTGTTTAGCTTCGTTACCCACAGGAACAACAGCACCACCCGGAGGAGGAGGAGGAGCCTCACCTTTGTCAGCGTAAGTCAAGATGGCATCAATCTCAGCATCGGATAAGCTACCGAAGTTGGTCATCACAGAGTTGTTGTACTCTTTGAAGATCTTGTTCGCATAAGCATCTCCGGATTTGATAACCTCCTGAGAATTGCGCACCCATCGGTACTTCCAGTCACCATCCGGAATTCGGCCTAATACGCCTTTCAATCCGGGACCTGTGCCCTTTTTGTCTGACGCATAGTGACAACTTGCGCAGTTAGTTTTGAAGAGTTTTTTGCCGTCTAATGCTGCCGCACCGTCTTGGGCGGAAATCGGTGAACTGAGCAATAACGAGATTGCCAGCGAGAGAAGAACGACAAAGCGTGTACTTTGAACGTTATGCCAGAGGCCTTTCATATAGTTTATTTTGCTTTGGCTAGACTACTGATTGCCTTACACTACAAGGCGTGGCAAATTTATCAGAAAGGTCAATAGTTGATTCGACCAACGGTGAAAAAATATGTGGTTTTTCTAATTTATATTGATTCTAAATTATTGCTAATTCGACGTTACACTTTCAACTAAATCAGAGGTGAATCTTTCATCTTTGGCAATCACAATATTAGCGAAAAATAAGCCTATTTTATCGAATAAATTACCTGATTAAGAGTACAAATCGGGCACAATTTTGGATTAACTTTGCAATGTGAAGTTATTGTTGATCAACATCTTTTTTCTTCTCGGAATTTACGCTTTCGGTCAAGCGCCATCCGATTCACTGCATAAGAATACCCATGCGGATCCGAGATTAGGCGTATTGTTGGAAAAGCATACTGCAATTAACAAGGCCTTACCGGCACGCGGCTATCGCATCCAGATTTATTTCGGTAATGACAAATTAAAAGCTAAAGAAGTACGCTCGAAATACTTGACCGCATTTCCAAAATCGAAAGCGTATGAAATTTATGAAATACCGAATTTCAAGGTTCGTGTTGGCGACTTCCGAACGCGACTTGATGCCTATCAATTTCTCAAACAGTTGAAGTTGGACTTTCCCGGAGCGTTTATTGTTCAGAGTGAAATTGAAATCGTACTTGAATAAAAAAATAGACCGCAAAAGCGGTCTATTTTTTTATTCTGATAAATCGAAATCTTCCAAAAACTTCGTGGTATAATTTCCCTTGATAAAGTTCGGATCGCTCATTAATCGCAAATGGAAAGGGATCGTTGTTTTCACCCCTTCCACCACGAATTCGGATAACGCACGATGCATTTTTGCAATAGCCTCTTCACGTGTTTGAGCCATAGTAATAAGCTTTGCAACCATCGAATCATAATTCGGAGGAATGGTGTAACCCGCGTAAATATGAGAATCTACGCGCACTCCATGTCCGCCGGGTGTATGCAAAACGGTAATTTTCCCGGGAGATGGACGAAACCCGTTAAACGGGTCTTCAGCGTTAATACGGCATTCGATAGCGTGTAATTGCGGGTAATAATTTTTACCGGAAATAGGAACTCCTGCTGCAATCAAAATCTGTTCACGAATCAAGTCGTAGTCGATTACTTCTTCGGTAATCGGGTGTTCCACCTGAATACGCGTATTCATTTCCATGAAATAGAAGTTACGGTGTTTATCCACCAAAAACTCGATGGTACCAACGCCTTCGTAATTTACCGCAGATGCAGCTTTAATAGCAGCTTCACCCATACGATCCCGCAACTCATCGGTCATGAACGGAGAAGGAGTTTCCTCCACCAACTTTTGGTGACGACGTTGGATTGAACAATCGCGTTCGCTCAAGTGGCAAACTTTACCGTACTGATCTCCGGCAATTTGAATTTCGATGTGACGTGGTTCTTCGATGAACTTTTCCATGTACATCGCGCCATTACCAAAAGCAGCTTCTGCTTCTTTCGATGCTGACTCGAAATTTTGAATCAGTTCTTCTTCGTTCCAGTTAATGCGCATACCGCGACCACCGCCACCGGCAGTTGCTTTAATGATAACCGGATAACCAATTTCCTTTGCGGTTACTTTGGCATGTTCTAAATCCGTGAGCAAGCCTTCGCTTCCCGGTACACAAGGAACACCTGCTGCAATCATGGTTGATTTAGCTGATGCCTTATCTCCCATGGCGTCAATCTGTTCAGGAGTTGCGCCGATAAATTTGATCCCATGTTCCTGGCAAATGCGCGAAAACTTAGAGTTTTCTGACAAGAAACCATAACCCGGGTGAATTGCATCGGCGTTGGTAATTTCCGCAGCAGAGATGATGCTAGCGATATTGAGATATGAATCTTTACTTGGCGGAGGACCGATACACACTGCTTCATCAGCGAACTTCACGTGTAACGATTCCTTGTCGGCGGTAGAATATACCGCTACAGTTTTGATTCCCATTTCTCGGCAAGTACGAATGATTCGCAAGGCAATTTCTCCGCGATTGGCAACCAATATTTTCTTAAACATTTTTTCTTTAGCCATGATGAATAGAGTCAGCTGATGTTAGCTTACGTGAATAAATCTGATTTCGGGAACACGATTACATGTTCCGCCCAATCACTAATTAAGCAGGCTCAACCAAAAACAACGGCTGATCGTATTCAACAGGAGAAGCGTCGTCCACCAGAACTTTAACGATACGACCGGCAACTTCACTTTCAATTTCGTTGAACAATTTCATTGCTTCAATGATACACACCACTTTGCCCGGCTTGATTTCGTCTCCGACCTGTGCGAATGCAGATTTATCAGGGCCTGCAGCACGATAGAAGGTTCCGATCATAGGGGACTTCACTGTGATTAACTTACTATCATCAGCAGCAGGAGTTGGTGTTGCAGCCGTTTTAACTTCAGCAGGTGCTGTATGCACAACAGGTTGAGCAACCGGAGCATGAACAACTGGCATTGCAGGTTGAATCATAACCGGAGCTTCCAACTTAGCTCCTTTACCGTTAGTTTTAATGGTAATTTTGACGTCCTTAGTTTCGAGTTCAACCTCGCTTACGCCGGACTTTGCGACGAACTTAATCAAGTCTTGAATTTCGTTCAGTTTCATTTCGTGTTTGTTTGATCGGTTAAATTCAGATTTCGAATTTATTAAATAAAGCGTCCGAAATTACTTCGGATCGTAAGCCCATTTCAGGTAAATAGCGCCCCACGTAAATCCCCCGCCAAAAGCAGAGAAAACGATGTTATCGCCTTTGCGGAACAAGTGTTCGTAGTCGGTCATCAACAATGGAATAGTACCTGATGTTGTATTACCGTAACGTTCAATATTCATCAAAACCTTCTCGCTGCTCAGTCCCATGCGCGATGCAGTTGCATCAATAATGCGTTTGTTGGCCTGATGTGCCAAGAGATAAGCAATGTCTTCAGATTTAAGATTGTTGCGTTCCATGATTTCCGCAGACACGTCCGCCATATTGGTAACAGCGTGTTTAAACACTGCCTGCCCTTCCTGATGAACGAAATGCATTTTTTTATCCACGGTTTCATGATTAGATGGATTACGAGATCCACCGCCTTTCATATTCAGATATTGACCACCGGAACCATCTGCTTTCAAAACAAAATCAATGATACCCACACCGCTATCATCCGGTTCTAACAACACCGCGCCGCCGCCGTCACCAAAAATCACACAGGTCGCACGGTCTTCGTAATCAATGATGGAAGACATTTTATCAGAACCTACAACGATAACTTTTTTGCAACGACCCGTTTCGATAAACTGAGCACCGGTTGATAATGCGTACAAAAATCCGGAGCAAGCAGCGGCGACATCGTAACCCCATGCATTCTTCAACCCGAGTTGATCGCAGATCAGATTAGATGTTGACGGGAAAAAATAATCCGGTGTAACTGTTCCAACAATGACCAAGTCAATATCCAATGGACTCAGGTTACGTTTCTCTAAAATTTGTCGAACCGCGTTGATTCCGATTTCAGATGTTCCGCGATCCGGTCCTTTTAAAATTCTACGTTCTTTGATTCCGGTTCTACTGATGATCCACTCATCATTGGTGTCCACCATTTTTTCCAAATCGGCATTTGACAAAACCGTTTCCGGCACCCAACCGCCAATGGCTGTAATTGCAGCTCGAACCTTGTTCATATTAAAATACTTGTTTAATTTTTTCAGGCAAGCCTGCATTAACAACATCGCGCGATAACAACAACATGTTCTTGATGGCCTCAGGACTTGAAATTCCATGACCGATCATGACTGTTCCATTGACGCCAAGTATAGGTGTGCCTCCGTAAATTTCGTAGTTAAAACGATTGAAGTATTCGTCGTTGATGTTGCGGCGCTTGATGGCTGTGTAAAACGATTCCGCGAATTTCAGAACGACATTACCCGTGAAACCTTCACATACGATCACATCCGCATGATCACCGAAAATATCTCGTCCTTCGACATTGCCCACGAAATTGAAATCGCGGGAATCTTTCATCATCTGGTGCGCTGATTGCGCAACAAGATTTCCTTTCTCCGGCTCTTCACCAATGTTGAGCAATGCCACACGCGGGTTTTTAATGCCAAAGACATGTTCGGCATACAAACGCCCTAGAATACCGAATTGGTATAACACATCAGGTTTACAATCGGCGTTACTGCCAACGTCCAACAACAAATTAAATCCACCGGATTCCTTAGGGAATGCTGTAGTAATGCAAGGTCGAATTACACCGGGAATTGCTTTAACGGTGTACATCGAGCCAACAAGCATTGCACCCGTATTACCGCAACTTGCGAACGCATCGAGCTGTCCTTCTTTCATGAGTCGGAAGCCGGTAGCAATAGTAGAGTCCGGTTTTTGCGCCAATGCTTTCACCGGATGCTCGCCCATGCCAATAACATCAGCCGCGTGGACAATATCCACCCGGCTGCTATCAAAGTTTGATGCAATTAACTCCTCACGGATCTGCTTTTCGTCGCCGATCAATACAATACGTACGTCGGGCCCGATCAGATCGACGGCCATTCGAACACCGTCCAGCGGCGCTTTGGGAGCAAAGTCACCACCGAGGATATCGATACCGATTTTCATAAATCGATTTTCGGATTAGTCTTTCTTCTCGAGAACTACTTTGCCTTTGTAGTACAAGGCACCATCATGCCAGTACGCGCGGTGCCACAAATGTGCTTCACCTGTTACTGAACAAACCGCAACGTTAGGTGCTCCGGCTTTGTAGTGCGTACGACGCTTATCGCGACGGCTTTTCGAGTGACGTTTTTTAGGATTTGGCATTGTTCTATTGTTTTAAACTATCAATTCTCAAATTTAATATTCTTCAGTGCTTGCCAACGCGGATCTGTTTCTCCGTCGTCGGCAGGATTTTCATCTTGTTGGTGTTCCACTTGCTTTAGTTTTGCAATGACTTCCGGATCGCATTGCTGCCCGGATCCGGCTTCGTCGCACACTTTTCTTGCAGGCAAGCTCAACACCGTAAACTCGTAGATGTATTGACCTATGTAAAGATCCACCGCCGATTCCGGAAGTGAAATAAGATCATCATCATCTGCGAATTCGTCCGCATGTAAGTTCACTACCATTTTGCGTTCCCACTTCACCGGATAATGAAATTCTCCGATACAGCGGTCACATTGCAACGTCACAGCGCCCGTGGCTTTGAATTCCAAAACCAACATCTGCGGTGATTTCGTCAGGTTGAGGTGAACCAACACACTTCCATCACAAATTTCAGACTGTGGATATGACTCAAAGAACTTTTTGTCCACAGCAAATTCCAACTGATGCGCACCATCTTTCAGACCCGAAAACTTCACTACCAAATTTCTATCACGTTCCATGAAAGACGGTTTTCACAAGAGGGTGGCAAAACTACTCAAAATCACTACAAATCAACAAGGTTTTTGTAGAAATTTGAGGGAAATGGATAAAAATATTGGTTTTAGTCGGCTTTTTTTCGACCAAAAGCCTAATAACGCTCCCGATGTTCCTTTTGACGCGGTTGAAAAGGCAGGGGATTTGAAGCTATTTCGGCCCATTCGTTTCGTTTTCGGTAAATATCGATAGCCGTATAAATAGCCTGTCGTAAAGAACCCGCATCAGCGGTATTTTTCCCTGCGATATCGTATGCGGTACCATGATCCGGTGATGTACGCACAAAACTAAGGCCGGCCGTAAAGTTTACCCCACCTGCGAATGATAACGCCTTAAACGGCGCCAGGCCTTGGTCGTGATACATGGCCAATACGCCGTCGAAATTTTTCCAATTTCCCGAGCCGAAGAAGCCATCGGCAGGATAAGGTCCGAATGCCCAAAAATTTTCCTGACGCAATTGTTCTATTGCAGGGCTGATAATTTCCTGTTCTTCTTTACCCAATTCTCCGTTGTCACCTGCATGCGGATTTAAACCCAAAACAGCAATACGCGGTTTACGAATTCCGAAATCAGCAATTAACGACTTGTGCAACACCTGGGCTTTCGTGATAATTCGTTCTTTCGTAATTGCCGCAGCTACATCTTTTAACGGCATGTGTCCTGTAACCAAGCCAACCCGCAGATTATCCTGCATTAATATCATCAAAGAACCCGATGATCCATCTTTTTCCTGCAAATATTCCGTATGCCCTTTGAATCCCGGAGAACCCGTTGCCACTGTATGTTTATCGAGCGGTGCAGTAACAATAGTATGAATATGCCCTGCCTTAACAGCAGCAACTGCAGCATCCAAAGCTTTCAATGCGAATGCTCCTGCTGTTCCATCTGCACTGCCGGGTTGAACATTAACCTCATCGTCAAAACAGTTGAAAAGATTAACTTTCTTACCGTTCATTTGGCTCCAATCACGCAGCACATGTGGATTGATTTCTTCTTCACCCAACACTTTACGCCAAGCATGTAATGTCTTTTGAGAAGAAAAAATTACAGGAGTACACAATTCTGTAATAAGCGGATCAGCGAGCGCTTTCATGACCACTTCAGGCCCAATACCGTTATGATCACCTTGAGTTATTCCGACAATAATCTTATCCTGTTCCGACATAATAACTTTTCTTTATTCCTGTGTCCAACCTAAAACCACAGACAAATCGCTGTCTCCAACGGTTTTCCATTTACCGGACGATGTGGTCCAAACGCCGGCACCCATTAAAAATCGTTCTCCGCCCATCAACATTTCCACCGGAAGAGCAAATCCATCCACACTTGTAGTTGCTGCAAATGGATCGCAAAAGTACGTACCAATTTTCTGATCCTTCCACCAAATCGTATTTCCATTCTTCGGATCAGGATTCACTGCGATAAAAAAGTCATTTCCGGCCGGCCATTTATCCATCGGCTTCACCAGTTTCTTTGTCGCATCAATTTCCAATAGTCCGGCGGCGCACTTGTACACCAAACGACCGTCAACTGTGGAGATGAACGTTGACACCATGTGATTTTCAGGGAGATTATCAAAACCTACAACGCGCTCCGATGTACCGCTAGATACGTTGACTTTCATAATAGAAAGATTCGTGTGTGTTACATTGTAATAGGGATAAATGAACTCCTCCATAGAAATCCAGTGCAAAGGCAATTGCGGTTTTGCATTCGGAATTAAACTTACAACTTCGCCATAACCTTCATCCTTCACTAATTCCTGTCGAGCCGCAGATTCCGGAAAATACCAGATTCCGAAATATTTCAAAGATCCATCAGCTTCAACTTCACGGTTTTTTGCGGGCCGAAATCCGGGAACGGTAATTTGCTTGTACTGTCCATCCTGTTGGTTGAGGGAAGAATAATACTTTCCTTTAAAGATGTCGTTAGTAAAGAAGATTGTGGAATCCTTGCTCAACTTAAACACCTGATCGTGTCCACCTGCACTCACTTTTTTTGCTTTCAGATCAATAACATTTCCGTAGTGCGTGACCAGCCATCTGTTCTTGTGAATGGTGTTCGGACCAAGATCAAAACGAATAGACGAAACCTTGTCGCCGGCTTTTTTTGTGACTACATCCATCCAAGTTTCCGGAGCTTGCAAAACACCATTCAACACTTTGTGTCGTTTGATGTGCACGATGTGATTTGTCGCAGCCTGCGAATCGTAAACAGCATAATACAAGTACTTATAGGTAGGCTGTTCCGACTTGAATGACACACACAAAATACACCAACCGATGATCAGTATAACCTGGCTAAGTGGATTTTGCGATACAATGCGCATGTTCTAGTAGCGTGAAATAAATTCGAATAAGAATCGTACACCAACTCCCGTACCGCCTTTAGGTTTGTACGTTTCTTTGGCGCCGAGAAATGCAGGGCCTGCAATATCGAAATGCATCCAAGGTGCGGAAACAAAGCGCGACAAAAATTTGCCCGCTGTAATTGCTCCGCCGTAAGGACCGCCAATATTTTTTATCTCAGCAATATCTGACTTAATTAATTCGTCGTATTCTTCCCAGAAAGGAAACTCTGCAAGGCGCTCGTGCACTGCGTTTCCGGCTTCTCGCAATTTTTGTTTTTGTGTTTCGGAAGCAGTGCCCATGCAAACAACGCCGTACTGCCCGATTGCAGCCATTGCGGCTCCCGTAAGCGTTGCGAAATCCAGCACCAACTCCGGCTTAAAGCGTTCTGCATAACTCAATGCATCCGCAAGGATCAATCGTCCTTCTGCATCGGTGTTGAGCACTTCAACGGTAAGTCCGTTGTACATCGTAATCACATCCCCAGCTACGTATGCAGAACCATTGATGCGATTATCTGTTGCCGGAACTATAGCCATTACATGCACGGGCAATTTCGCTTTGGCGATAGCCCACATAGCAGCTCCAACGGCAGCAGCCCCTGCCATATCACACTTCATGGTTTCCATTCCTGCACCCGTTTTCAGATTGTTACCACCGGTATCGTATACTACTCCTTTACCAACCAGCATAACGGGCTTTTTATTCTTCGCACCTGCGGGCTTATATTCCATGATGGTAAAAGTTGGGGGTTCATCACTTCCCGCATTTACGGCGAGCAGGCCGCCCATTTTGAGCGCTGTAATTTTAGATTTATTGAGCACCTCCACTTTAAATCCGGCATCTTTACCAAGACGTCTGAACTCAGTTGCAAGTGTTGTTGCGCTTAAGGTATTAACCGGCTCATTGACCCAGTTACGAGCGGTAAAGGTTGCATGAACTACGATTTCGAGATGCTGCAGTTGTTTATCAGAAACGTGTGATCCGACAATGGTCAATACCTGCAAACCCGATTCCTTCACATTCTTTTCCTTTTTCTTGTATTTATCGAATTTATAGGCGCTCAGTAAAAATCCTTCGGCAAACGCCAACGACCACTGTTGATCGCTGTCTGCATCCAAGAATTCCACTTCACTTAATTTATGATCGGAACAAAGACCTGCGGCTGATGCTCCTGCACGACGAGCGTATTCTAATGTAAGGTACTGCTCGTCCTTCTCTTCTTTTAACAGAACCAATAAAGTGCCGTACGGACCTGTAAATAAAACTTGCTTCTTTTCTTTTCGGAAAGACTGTTCAATGTGGTTCACTTCGTCGGCACTAAAACCGTAAACAGAAAGATCTGCATCCTTGGAAGTAGCTATTATCAGTGCATCTCCACCTTTTGCAACTGTTGCGCGCTTCAATCGTATCATGTTTCGTAATTTTGTCAGCTAAAAGTAATTATTAATTACACGTGAAACAGCGTTGGTTTAGCCAACAAAATCATTCATGTGTTGTTATTTCATTAGCCCAAACATTACGGCATGAGCAACGAACAGCTATTACAACGCGCACTGAATGATGAATTTTTGTCCATTGAAGAGGGCATACAATTGTTTCAAACCGCACCTACATCAGAACTGATGTTTGTGGCCAATGAGCTACGCAAAAAACGAAAAAAGAACAGCAATAAAGTAACCTGGATTATTGACCGCAACGTCAATACTACCAACGTTTGTATTGCGAATTGCAAGTTCTGTAATTTCTATCGTATTCCGGGACACGCAGAAAGCTACATCACGGATATTCCTACTTATAAACGTAAGATTGAAGAGACCTTCCGTTATGGCGGTGAACAATTGCTTTTGCAAGGCGGGCACCATCCGGAATTAGGTTTAAAGTTTTATGCGGATCTATTTCGTGAATTGAAATCGTTATATCCGAATCTGAAATTGCACGCACTTGGGCCGCCTGAAATAGCGCACATTTCGAAACTGGAAGGGAAAAGTCATACGGAGGTTTTAAGTGTATTGATGGAAGCCGGTCTTGATTCATTGCCGGGAGCGGGCGCTGAAATTTTGAACGATCGTGTACGTCGATTGATTTCGAAAGGCAAATGTGGCGGTAAAGAATGGTTAGATGTGATGCGTGCTGCGCATCAGTTGGGCTTAACAACATCTGCAACTATGATGTTCGGGCATATTGAAACCATTTACGAGCGCTTTGAACATTTGGTATGGCTGCGACAAGTACAATCAGAAAAACCGGCGAATAGCAAAGGTTTCATTGCCTTTATTCCATGGCCTTTTCAAGATGATGGAACCTTGTTAAAACGCGTTAAAGGAGTTTCCAATTCAGTAAACGGAGATGAATACATTCGTATGTTGGCCATGTGTCGAATCATGTTGCCGAATATTGAAAATATTCAAGCCTCATGGTTAACGGTAGGCAAAGAAGTTGCACAATTGTGTTTACATGGAGGCGCCAACGACTTCGGATCTATCATGATTGAAGAAAATGTGGTTTCTGCAGCAGGAGCTCCACACCGTTTTACTTACAAAGGAATTATGAAAGCCATTGAAGAAGCAGGCTTTGAACCTCAACTGCGTAATCAGCAATACGAGGAGCGCGTGTTGCCGGAGATGATTGAAGAACAGCAAATCGCTTATTGAGGTTGAACCACCACATTCCGTTCATTTGTTACCGAATGTCAAAATCAGAGGAAATCTAACTTCAATTTAGTACCTTTAATGTTCGTGGTTATGAGATGTATTCTTTCTATTGCGCTGATTGCTGTTGTCTGGAATTTTGTTTCCTGCAAGCCTGAGCCTGTATATCCTGCAGAGCCGATGTTGAAATTCAAACAGTTTATTCAGAGCGGCACGAATGATACATTGAAAGCAGTTTTCACTTTTACGGACGGCGATGGTGATATCGGTGTAGCTGTGAACGGTACAGATTCCAATATGGTTCTGACGTTGTACTATCAAAAGCCGGACGGTTCATTTGCTGTTGTAGATAATCCAACAACCGTAGATCCAAATGACAGCGTATTTTACAACTACCGCATTCCAGAGTTACCCGATGGTCAAAAAGGTTTGGAAGGCGACATTTATCTTACGATTAATAAAGCATTTATTCCATACGACACCATTCAGTTCAACGCATTCCTGCTGGATCAGCGAGACAACAAAAGTGAAGTAGTACGAACGCCCAGTGAAATATTGATTCGATAAGTGAAATTTGTTGTTCATCATATCGCCGCATTATTTGTACTACTTATAACAGGAGGACAACTTTTTGCAACGCACAATATTGCCGGAGAAATTACGATTCGTTGCATCGGAAGCAATCAGTATGAAGCGACGGTAACAACCTATACGAATTCAGCGAGTCCTGCGGATCGTTGTGAACTTGTTGTAGACTGGGGAGACGGCACAGAGCGTTTAGCCAACAGAACATTGGGGCCCATCGGATCTTGTCCTAGCCCTGCAACGATGGGAATTCCATTAGGCGTAAATTACCCGAACACACAGGTGAACTATTACAAAAGCGTTCACACCTATAGCGGCGCCGGCACTTATAACGTGAGCATTAAAGACCCGAATCGCGTTGCGGGAATTTTGAATATTCCGAATTCGGTAAACGTTCCGTTTTATTTGCAAACAACAATTACTGTTGACCCATTCATTGGTTGCAACTCCACACCAACCTTGACGAACATCCCTCTGGATAAAGCCTGCAGAGGAAAATGCTTTTACCATAATCCCGGAGCAATTGATCCGGATGGTGACAGTTTATCCTATAAAATTGGAGCTTGTTTGGACACGAATGGCTTGCCGATTGGCGGATATGTAACACCGGACATTGCAGGCGGAGGTTTGATGCAAATTGATGCGGTGACGGGAGATTTGTCGTGGTGTTCACCTCAGGTTGCGGGTAAATACAACATTTGCATTTACATTGAAGAGTGGAAGAAATTGCCGAACGGAAATCGCGTGAAGGTGAGTACGATTATCCGTGATATGTCAATAGATGTATTAAACGATTGTAACAACGACAATCCGGATATTGATGAGATTCCTGATTTGTGTGTGGATGCGGGTACGCTGATTAACTTCAGTTTTGTGACGTCAGATCCTAATGCTGACTTAGTTCGCATTCAAGGATACGGAGGACCATTTTTAGAAAATCCTGCTGCATCCATTAGCCCGAACAACAACTTTAATAACACACCGTACGCCACCATATTTAATTGGCAAACTACTTGCGAAAACATTCGTGTGCAGCCTTGGATTGTTACGATGAAAGCAACAGACGATGACCCCACGGTGCCATTGTTAGATATTGAAACATTTAAAATTACTGTTGTATCTCCCGGCCCGCCTGCATTATTTGTGGATCCGCAAGGTTCACAGATGAACGTACACTGGACGCCAAATCCATGTAATCCGGTGAGCAATCCGGTAAAGGGATACAAAATTTATCGTCGTAACGGACCGAGTGGCTGGACACCTGCACAATGCGAAACAGGAGTTCCGGCTTACACTGGGTTTCAATTAATTGGAACACTCAATGCGGGCATCAACGACACTGTATTTACGGATAACAACAATGGCGGCGGCTTAATTCCGGGTATCGATTACTGCTATCGTGTTTGTGCCGTATTCCTTGATGGCGCTGAGAGTTACGCTTCTCCTGAAGTTTGCAACGAATTGAAGCGCGATGTTCCTGTTATTACCAATGTTGATGTTCAGAGCACCGGCGGTAACGACACGATATACTTGCGTTGGGCAAATGCGCTAGCGAATGGAATTGATTTTGACACATTGGTTAATCCGCCACCTTATCAAATAATAATCGAGCGTAATTCCGGCTTCCTTATTGGCACTTCGCCACAATTAGTAACCACGCTTACGGCTTCTTCATTCGCAACACTTCCGGATAGTTTTGTGGACGTTGCACTGAATACCGCGGGCACACCTTACACTTATCGATTGGGCTTCTTCAGCAATAACGGCAGTTTCTTCATCGGTAATTCACAACCGGCATCGTCTGTTTACCTGTATACGCAACCTGCAGATAACAGCGTGATATTAACTTGGCAAGATTCAACGCCATGGACGAATTACGAGTACGCTATCTTCCGTCAGAATAATACAACTCTTGCTTGGGATTCAATCGGGCTTTCGGTAACGAATACCTACACCGACACAGGACTCGTGAACGGTGTGCAATATTGTTACTTCGTAAAAGCGCACGGATCCTATTTCAACGCTACGCTTCCTTCAATGTTGCTGAATCGCTCGCAGCGTAAGTGCGACAATCCGCAAGATTTAACCGCTCCATGTCCGCCGGTGTTGGCGATTAATTCTGATTGTTACATCGGATTAAATCAGCTGGTGTGGACCAACCCGAATAATATGAGTACGTGTTCCACAGATGATGTGGTTTCGTATAATATTTGGTACAGTGCAACTGACACGTCGGATTTGGCTATTATTGCGACGATAATCGTAAGCACGGATACTACTTTGATTTTTGACAATTTATTTAGTGTTGCCGGTTGTTATGCTGTAACAGCTTTGGATACTTTCGGCAATCAAAGTGTGTTGAGCAATGTAATTTGTTTGGAAAATTGCCCTACGTATGAGTTGCCGAATGTATTTACACCCAATGGTGATAACATCAACGATTTCTTTATTCCATTCCCGTATCGTCAGGTAGAAAGTATTGATCTGAAAATTTATGATCGCTGGGGTGTGCTTGTATTTGAAACGACTGACCCGGATGTAATGTGGGATGGTCGCGACAGGAATTCCGGTAAACTTTGTACAGACGGTGTTTATTATTACACCTGTCAGGTTAATGAAATTCGTTTACAAGGCATAGTGCCGCGACAGCTGAAAGGCTTCGTTCATTTATTCGGCAAAGACAGCCGTACTTTCTAAGTTATGTTTACAGGAATTATTGAAACGCTTGGAACAGTTTCCGCTGTCCGATCAGAAAACAGTAACATTCATTTTACGATAACCTCTCCTATTTCAGGTGAATTAAAGATTGACCAAAGCGTTGCGCACAATGGAGTTTGTTTAACAGTTATTGCGTGCGATCAATCAAGCCACACTGTTACAGCCATTGCAGAAACACTGCATCGCACGAATTTATCACAACTAAAAATCGGAGATCATGTAAACTTAGAACGTTGTGTTCCGGCGCATGGTCGATTGGACGGACACATTGTGCAGGGGCATGTAGATTCGGCTGGCGAATGCATTAATGTGGAAAACCTGAACGGTAGTTGGAAATATTATTTCCGTCATCCAAAAGCCAACGAATTTGTAACAGTACCCAAAGGCTCCATCTGTGTTAACGGTGTAAGTTTAACGGTAGTTGATAGCACGGAAGATACATTCTCTGTGGCCATCATTCCTTATACATACGAGCACACTACATTTCAGCACATTCAAATTGGAAGTAGTGTGAATCTTGAATTTGATATTGTGGGCAAGTACATTGCCACACTTTATCATCGCCAAAAAAGTTAGAATACTTCAGAAGCAACGCGGCGCGTGCTTTCACTGGTTCCCATGGTGTAGAAATGCAGGCAAGGTACATTGGCCTTAACCAGTTCTTTCGATTGTTTTATGCACCACTGAATTCCCACTTCTTTCACTTCCGCATCGGTTTTGCATTTTTCTGCAGCCATGTATAAGTCTTGCGGAATGTCGATATGGAAAATCTTTGGCAGAGAAATCAACTGTTTCTTCTGCGTAAGAATTTTCAATCCCGGAATAATAGGCACATTAATGCCCATTTCACGACACTTCGCAACGAATTCGAAAAACTTCGCATTGTCGAAAAACATCTGCGTTACGATATAATCAGCACCTGCGTCCACTTTCTCTTTTAAAAATTTCATGTCTGCATACATGTTCGGTGCTTCGAAATGTTTTTCGGGATAACCGGCAACACCTATACAGAAGTTAGTTGGCGCCATGTCCACGATATCCTCGTGCAGGTAATGTGCGCTATTCATTTCGTTTACCTGACGCACCAAATCAATGGCGTATTGATGACCATTCGGTTCAGGCACGAATTGCGATTCCGTTTTAATCGCATCACCACGTAACAACAACACATTGTCTATTCCAAGAAAATGTAAATCGATTAAGGCGCTTTCCGTCTCCTCTTTGGTGAAACCTCCACAAATAATATGAGGCACGGCATCAACATGATAACGGTTCATGATTGCCGCGCAGATACCTACGGTTCCCGGACGTTTACGAATGGAAACTTTTTCAAGATATCCGCCGTCACGTTTCTTGTAAATGTACTCCTCGCGGTGATAAGTCACGTCCACGAAAGATGGTTTGAACTCCATCAACGGATCAATCCCCTCGTAAATCGACTGAATACTCTTGCCTTTCAATGGAGGCAGAATTTCAATAGAAAATAAGGTTGATTTCGCTGAATTAAGATGGTCGGTGACTTTCATGTCCTACAAAGGTTAATGCGGTGCAAAAGTAAACAGAACACGCATAAATCAAAGCCCGAAAAAAAGAAGCCCTATTTTTACGTAATTTCGCGGCTCGTTGAAACTATGAAACACATAAGAAACTTCTGCATTATCGCCCATATCGACCACGGTAAGTCTACTCTTGCCGATCGGTTGTTGGAGATTACGAAAACCGTGTCTTCCCGTGATATGGAAGCACAAGTGCTGGATGATATGGACCTGGAGAAGGAACGTGGCATTACCATTAAGAGTCACGCCATACAAATGGATTACACCTACAAAGGACAAAAGTATGTGCTCAATCTTATTGATACTCCCGGACACGTTGACTTTTCGTATGAAGTTTCGCGCTCCATTGCTTCCTGTGAAGGTGCTTTGTTGATTGTTGATGCTGCACAGGGAATTCAGGCGCAAACCATTTCGAATTTGTATCTCGCATTGGAACATGATCTCGAGATCATTCCAATTCTGAACAAAATTGATTTGCCGAGTGCAGAGCCCGAAGTTGTGAAGGATCAAATTGTGGACTTGTTAGGCTGTAAGCGCGAAGATATTTTGTCAGCATCAGGTAAAACCGGCTTAGGTGTTCCTGAAATTTTGGAAGCTGTAGTTGAACGCGTCCCATGTCCGAAAGGTGACGAAGAAAAGCCATTGCAGGCGTTAATCTTCGATTCCGTATTTAATCCGTTCCGTGGAATTATCGCCTACTACAAAGTGGTAAATGGCGTTATTCGCAAAGGACAGAAAGTAAAGTTCTTTAATACCGGCAGCGAATACAATGCTGATGAGATTGGAATTTTACGTTTAGGATTAGAACCGCGAAATGAAGTGCGCACGGGCGATGTTGGATACATCATTTCCGGCATTAAAAACGCACGTGAAGTAAAAGTTGGCGATACGATTACCACCGTTGAGAATCCTTGTTCTCAAGGCATCCAAGGCTTTGAAGATGTGAAGCCGATGGTATTTGCAGGAATTTATCCTGTGGACACGGATGATTATGAGGAGTTGCGTTATTCCATGGAGAAACTGCAACTTAATGATGCATCATTAACCTGGGAACCGGAAGCGTCTGCAGCCTTAGGGTTTGGATTCCGATGTGGATTCCTTGGTATGTTGCACATGGAAATTGTGCAGGAGCGACTGGAGCGTGAATTCAACATGACCGTAATTACAACCGTTCCCAACGTAAGTTACATTGCCTATACCACTACCGGCGAGCGCATTGATATGCACAATCCGAGTGATATGCCGGATCCGACGAAGTTGGACAATATTGAAGAGCCGTTTATTAAGGCAAGCATTATTACCAAAGCTGAGTTTGTCGGAGCGATAATAAAGTTGTGCATGGAGAAGCGTGGCACGATGTTGAATCAAAACTACCTTACAACGGATCGTGTAGAAATGGTATTTGAAATGCCATTAGGAGAAATTGTATTCGACTTTTACGATAAGCTAAAGTCAATTTCCAAAGGCTACGCTTCGTTCGATTATCACCCATTGGATTATCGTCAATCTGATTTGATCAAATTGGATATTCTTATCAATGGTGATCAGGTTGATGCATTGTCTGCATTGATTCACCGTTCAAGAGCGCATGAGTTTGGCAAAAAGATTTGCGAAAAGTTGAAGGAGTTAATTCCTCGTCAGCAATTCCAGATTGCCATTCAAGCGGCCATTGGCAGCAAGATTGTAGCCCGTGAAAATATATCTGCTATCCGCAAAGACGTTACTGCAAAGTGTTACGGTGGTGATATCTCCCGTAAGCGCAAACTCTTAGAGAAGCAGAAAGAAGGAAAGAAGCGTATGCGTCAGATTGGAGCCGTAGAAGTTCCTCAGAGCGCATTTATGGCGGTTTTGAAATTGGATTAATTCATTGATCTATCAACAAAAAAGGTGACCCTTTCGGATCACCTTTTTTTGTTCATGGCGAACAGGTTTACTTAAGCACAATCTTGCGGGTTGCAACACGATTCGTTTCACGATCGGTTACGCGCACCAAATACATTCCTTTAGGTTGACCTGCGATGTCAATTGTTGTACGTGCCGTATTGGACACTCCCGAATAAACCAACTCACCCAATAAGTTCATCACCTCAATTGTCTTTAAGTGATCGTTTGAAACTGCAATTGTAAACTGTCCGTCTGTAGGATTCGGCGATGTGTAAATCAGGAAACTTGGAGTTGCTCCGATTCCTGTTCCCAGCATTACTACGATATTTTGCGTAATCGTATCCGAACAAGCACCGTTAGTAATCACCAACGTCAAAGGATACAACCCTTGATTAGCGTATGTATGCGTAACATTAGCGCCGGAAACGGTTAATGATGAATCTCCGAAATCCCAAACGTAATATGCGGAAGGATCATTCGAGCTTGCACTAAAATTTCCTTGAATATTCACGTACATCGTATCCGGAATAACGGCAGAAGATGCAAGTACAAAAGAAGAATTCAAAAATAATCCGATAGTTCCAGCACTCATATTTACAGTATTCAAACCGCTGCACCACCATCCGTCAGAATCGGAAAGCGTATCAATTCCTGCTGCAGTGGCACGATCATGTTCCACCAAAGCGCGAACGCCGTTGGATAAGGCGTTTGGAATAATTGCGCCCCAGTAACCGGCATTCGTATCTACCATGTTACGATAGAAAGTCGCAATTGAAGTCACCGGATACAAATCCATACCATCGTTTTCTACAATGCTTATAGCCACAGGACGACCCGTTGCTGCAACATTATCATATACCGCAATAAAGTTTTTTGGAGCAGCAACCACCTCATCATATAAAGCAGTTCCTTCTATAGGGCTTCCGGATGCTGTTCCGTAATTAATTACAGTTATTGGAAACTGTGTTGCCACCAAACGCGTTGCCACTGTAGTTCCTCCGGATCCGTTATTCAACATAATCTTCGGATACACTGTATTACCCGGTGTAAAACGTCCGTTCCCCGTAGGTTCAACACCAAACCATCCTGCAAACGTGCCGGCATTGGAAGCTGTTAGTGAATCGTGTCCGGCATTATTTGTAAGTGATGCATTTGTTGTTCTGCGAACGGTCCCGCTGGTCATATTCATTAAGATAGGATTGCCTGCACCATTTGACGTGGTTGCTGCATTCAACGTATCAACCGTAGAATAATAACGATACGTAGCGCCCGGAGTTAATCCGGAAATCTCCAGCCAGCACCACATGTGGGTACGTGAATTGTTGGTCCCGTTAATTCCTTGCATATGCGAAGGAACAACGCCATTAGTTACTGTTATCTGTGCTAATGCAGGAAATGCAAGCACCACAGCCAATGTAAAAAAGGACAGTTTTTTCATGAGTTTAGTCTTAGTCGGTTCAAAGGTAGAACGGACGCTTATTGGGCTAAATCAAGAAAAGATGAAGTTTTGCAGGGGTAAATGTTGATTACTCTGCTAACTCTCTGGCTTCTACCCAGTCACCATGCTTCCTGATAAGGTTTACAAGCGCTTCTACAGCTTCACTTTCGGGAATATTACGCTCGACAACTTCTTTACCTTTATATAAGGTGATCTTGCCCACACCGGTTCCTACATATCCGTAATCCGCATCGGCCATTTCTCCGGGTCCATTGACGATACAGCCCATAATGCCAATCTTCACACCTTTCAAATGCTCGGTGCGTTTACGGATTTTATTTGTCGTTTCCTGAAGATCAAACAATGTTCTGCCGCAAGAAGGACAGGATATGTATTCGGTTTTAGAGATACGTGTACGTGTAGCCTGCAACACACCGAAAACACAACTGTTCACGGTCATTTGCGGAATTTTTTCGGATGTTTTCATCCACACGCCATCTCCCATTCCATCCAACAACAACGCACCGAAATCGGTTGCTGCGAAGAGGACGCCCTCTTCGGCTGACTCAATCATAAAATTGCGTTTCAGTACTACAGGCGCTGTGCAACCCGCTTTCATCAACACCATCATGGCACGGCGAAGTTCCGGCATGGCATGGGTATTCATGCTATCCAACACCAACACAACATTGCTATGCACTTTCAATTTGCCGATAAAATCAGGAGTTAACGTGTGAATATCGGCCGCTACGAAATTTAATTGTGTGTGTGTTGCAGCTGCAGTGAAGAACTCGTTCCCACAAAACAGAGGGTAATAACGATCCTTGTTTTTCACCGACTCATATACACCCGAATTCACAATGATTCCGAGCGTTCCGGGAATTTCGAAATTCAAGGTTTGATCGCCGGTGTAAATAAAATCACAAGCCTGATCTGTTAAATTCCACTTATCTGTTGGAACAGAATATTGATAACCAACCGCAAACAAGGATGCAGGCGTGATAACATCGCGCTTACTAAAATCTGCGATAACACGAGGAACATTCTTCTCGCCAAAATTCAGGACGGCAGAAGTATGACGACGTTCGTATTCGTAAGGAGAATAAGGCAACGAACACTTACCCTCAAAAGTTTGTACAGGTTGAATTGCTTCGTGTCCGGCACGGTTGTTATACCGGTTCACTAATGCTTTCGCGACCGGAATTTCAAACTCCGGATCTTCCGTTAACGACACACGAACTGTATCTCCGAGTCCGTCTTCCAGCAAGGTTCCAATTCCTGCAGCAGATTTGATGCGTCCGTCTTCTCCATCTCCGGCTTCGGTAACGCCCAGGTGCAAAGGATAATTCATTCCTGCCGACATCATCTGTTGTACCAGCAAACGATACGCTTGCACCATCACCTGAGGATTACTGGCTTTCATTGATAAGACAATGTTTTTGTAACCCTCATCTTCACAAATCCGCAAAAACTCCATAGCCGACTCCACCATGCCCTGAGGTGTATCGCCGTAACGACTTAAAATACGATCGCTTAACGAACCGTGATTCGTTCCGATACGCATAGCTGTACCGTATTCTTTGCAAATCCGAACAAGAGGAATAAACCGTTCGCGAATTCGCTGCAATTCACTTTGATAAGAAGCATCCGTGTATTCGATATGTTCAAACTTCTTCTTATCCGCGTAGTTACCCGGATTAACACGAACTTTTTCTACAATACGTGCTGCTAACTCTGCCGCATTGGGCGTAAAGTGAATATCTGCAACCAAGGGCGTTTTGTACCCCGCTTTGCGCAGCTCATTCTTAATATTTTTTAAATTTTCCGCGTCCTTCAAACTTGGAGCTGTAATACGCACATACTCACAGCCCGCTTCAATCATGCGTATCGACTGCGCCACAGTAGCCGCAGTGTCCATGGTGTCAGTTGTGGTCATGGATTGTACGCGAATAGGATTTCCGCCACCCAAAGGCACATCGCCGATCTGCACAACACGAGTCGTCCAACGTGAATATTCTGTTAACGAATTAGCATATGGGGAAATGAGTTTCATGGCGGAGATTGGCGGATTTATTTACACTACAACAGAACAAATTTGCAACAGAATGGTTCACGCAACACCTTGCTAAGCACTTTTTAGCGAACGTTGGCGAAATTTAATCCATGCGTTCAGGAAAATGGTACTGAGAATAATTGCCGATCCCACATAAAAATATCCTGTTAGTTGTTTGTCCTCATGATAAATGAAGTAAGCAAACACAATACCGTACAAGGTTTCCAAATTAAGAGTCAACGACACGGTATACGGACTGATTGTTTTCAGAATATGCATACTAATCATGAACGGCACGCTGGTACAAAGAATTCCGAGTATCAGCAAGTACACCAAATCTGTTGTGGACATCGCTAATAACGGCCCTTCCCAAGGTTTAGCAATAAGCACGTAAACCGACATTCCTAAAAATCCCCCCAACATTTCATAAAATGAAACTACCGAACCATTGTGTCCTTTTTGAATCAACACACCGTTCAGCACACCAAAAATGGAAGACGTCAACGCTGCCAAAATGCCGAGAATAATTCCATAAACGTATCGTATTTCCACGCTAAAAATTAATGTCAGCGCCAGAACAACCATCACTCCGAAAATAATCTCGTACACACTCACCTTACGTTTGAAGAATAAAGGCTCTATGAAAGCAGAAAACAAGGAACCTGTGGAGAAGCAAGCCAAGGTTACAGAGACATTACTTTCTTTAATGGAAGCATAGAAACAAATCCAATGTAACGCTACAATTAGACCGATTCCGAAATACTTTGCAGCCTGTTTCAAATCGATACGCAGGTTTTGACGACGTAGGATTAGAAATAAAAATATTCCCACCAAAGCGATGGGCATACGCAGCCAAACCAATTGTACCGCCGGAAGCTCAATGGCTTTGCCAAGGATGGCTGTCCATCCCCAGATAAAGACAATCACATGCAACAGAATAAAATTGGTCGTCTTTGGGGACACGATGAATTGGAATTGAGCGCTGCAAAGTTAACGGCAAAACCGGCGTCAAAAACAACTTCATGAAGACGTAAGATTTCGACCTGATCCTGTTGCGTGTCGTAAAAGGGCAGAACACCTTTGCCTCATCAAACCAATTAAAAAGCTCAACTATGAAAACGATCTTACTTTCACCACTGTTCACTATCGGGGCATTTTTCACCGTTAGCCTGAACGCACAAAATTGTAACGCTTCTTTCACTTATACGGTAAGCGGCAACACCGTTTATTTTAATAACACCAGCGACTCGGGCACGTATGTTATGTCGTGGCTGTTCGGTGATAACATCACGGGTACGGGCAATAATCCATCGCATACTTACGCTAATCCCGGCACGTACAATGTATGTTTAATTATTATGAATCAGAATCAGCAGTTCTGTGATTCAACCTGTCAGACTATTGTAGTACAGCCTTCATCCATCAGCGAACAGTTCAATGGAGCAGCTATCACCATTGCTCCAAATCCTGCTACAGACTTCATCAACGTTAGCTTTTCTGCTATCGCCGGCAATACTACTATCGAAATTCTGGACATCGCCGGTCGTGTTGTAATGACGGAGCAATTAACCACTTCCGGATCTGTAGTACATGCAATCAATGTGCAGTCTGTTCCTGCAGGAGCGTATTATGTACGACTCTCTTCCGGCAGCATGGTTGGAGGAAAACGCATTTTGATTTCAAAATAAAGAACCCATTCCGGTTGGTGTGTTTTACCGGACTTCAGAGGAGGATGCTAAAGGTAAAAGGCATCCTCCTTTTTTATGTTCTACCTTTGCGTGGTGAAAATGCCAGTATATCTTGATTACAATGCCACCACTCCGGTTCATGAAACCGTGTTGGAAAAAATGTTGCCGTTTTACCGCGAACAATTTGGCAATGCGTCTAGTCACACACACGCTTATGGTTGGAGCGCAGCAGCCGCAGTGGAACAAGCGCGTGAATCAGTTGCGGGCTTAATTAATTGCGAACCTGCAGAAATCATTTTCACCTCCGGAGCAACAGAAGCCGTCAACCTTGCAATAAAAGGCATTGCAACGGTCTATCAAGACAAAGGGAAACACATTATTTCTTGTGTTACTGAACACAAAGCGGTTCTTGATACACTTAATGCCCTTCAGGAAAGCGGGTTTGAGATTACGTTATTACGTGTTAATCGGGAAGGATTAATCGATCCGGAAGATTTAAAAAAAGCCATGCGTCCTCAAACAATTCTCGTTGCTGTGATGCTGGCCAATAATGAAACCGGAGTAATTCAACCCGTTGAAGAACTCGCACAAATTACACATCATCACGGCGCTATTTTCTTCTCGGATACCACACAGGCTGCGGGAAAAATAAGAGTCGATGTGCAGGAACTCGGCATAGATGTATGTTCTATTTCTGCACATAAAATGTATGGACCGAAAGGGGTTGGTGCTTTGTTTGTGCGCAGAAAAAAGCCACGCGTTAATTTGTTTCCGTTACTACATGGTGGCGGTCATGAAAACGGCAGGCGTTCCGGAACGCTTAATGTACCCGGCATTGTGGGACTTGGCGCAGCAGCGCAATTGTGCGAAAGTCAATTATGGGAAATGGGCTCAAGTCTATCGCGCATTCGTACGCGCATTGAACAATTATTAACGGAAGATTATTTTGGAATCATCAACGGCAGCACCCGCAACAGACTTTACAACACGGCCAATATTTGTTTCCCCGGAATTTCTGCTCAACATCTAATTAAAAAACTTCCGCAATACGCATTTTCATTAGGCTCCGCGTGCACCTCTGCCGTTCCCGAACCTTCGCATGTGCTTACCGCAATGGGATTGAGCACAGCGGAAGCAGCAGCATCCATTCGATTATCGTTCGGCATGAACAACACAACAGACGATATCGAACCTATCGTTCACGATTTCAAAATGGCCGTTACACAGCTTCGCGAGCAACATCACTAACAGTTCCACACGCGTCTTTGTTGATTACTTCTCCTTTACTGCGAAGAAACAACGTAGATCAACAATTAGTTTTGTTGTCAACCACAAGAAAGAGTGTTTCTTTCCCGTTATAGTTTCGTTATACCGTCATGCGATTTATACTTCCACTTCTATTTGCTTTTATCTGTGCACAAAGTGCGGCACAAGTTATTCCTGTTCAACCCGAATCGAAAGGCGGTAATAAGCCGGCGCGCACCGTTGCTAAAAAGCCCGAGAAAAAAGTAGAGTTCTACGATGAAAAGAAAAAGCAAAAGAAAAGTGAAGAATACTGGTTGAATGGCAAGCTTCACGGCAAATGCAGCTATTGGTATCAAAGCGGCCAATTGCAGCGTACAGGCGCTTATAAATTGGGAAAAGAAGATAGCTTGTGGACTTATTATTTTGAAGACGGCAAGAAGAAAGCAGAAGAGCGTTATTTCAATGGTATGCGGAGCGGTCAGGCGAAATACTGGTACAAAAACGGGAATACCGCATTAACGTGTAAGTACATCGACAACTTGCCCGACAGCACGTGGACTTCTTATCACGAAAACGGCCAAGTACGTAGCATCGAGAATTACAAAATATTATGGATCAACTTTAAATGGACTTCGCGGAAAGACGGGCGTTTCGCTTATTATTTGGAAAACGGCACACCGGAAAGTGATGGCCATTTTGCGAATGACACCTTGCACGGAAACTATTCAGCGTGGTTTCCTAACGGCAAACAAAAGGAACAAGGCGCATTCGTGAAAGGCAAGAAAAACGGGCGTTGGAACTATTGGTACGAAGACGGCAGCAAAAAGCAAGAAGTTGATTTTACGAAAGGCAAAGAACGTATCGTAAATATGTGGAGTGAAGACAAAAAACAAATTATTAAAGACGGATACGGGAAAATTGTAATTGTTTTTGACAACGGACAAAAGCGTGGAGAAGGCATCTACCGCAATGGTGTAAAAGACAGTACATGGACCTTCTGGAGACAAAATGGAACATTGGAATTTAAAGATGAATTCAAAGACGGATTAAAAAATGGCAGCACAACACATTGGTTCGAATCAGGAACAGTGAGCATAAAGGGGCAATATTTGAATGATGAAAAAACCGGAGAATGGACATGGTTTAAACCCGATGGTCAAACCGAAATGATTGGTGAATTTGCGAACGATCACCGCAACGGGCACTGGCAATATTGGTTTGAAGATAGCAATCAGAAAGAGATGGACGGATATTATAAGAATGACAAAGAAGACAGTCTTTGGTCATTTTGGTATCCGAACGGACAGAAATATAAAGAAGGAACTTTTAAAGAAGGATTGAAGCACGGCTCATGGACCTTCTGGTTCGAAAACGGACAAAAATTGCAAGAAGGCAAATACGCGAAGAACAAAGAAGATGACATGTGGAGCGCGTGGTATGATAACGGACAATTAAAAGATCAAGGCTCGTTTAAAGAAGGAATAATGGTTGGCGAGTGGAAAGGTTGGTATTACAACGGGAAAGCCAACTACACCGGAAGTTACGTCAACGGTGTTAAGCACGGTAACTGGCAATATTGGTGGAATACCGGTAAGATTCATCAAACCGGACGTTTCAAATACGGCAAAAAAGATGGCAGGTGGCAAACCTGGACAGATAAAGGAATTTTAGAAGAATCCGGCAGTTATAAATTAGACAAACTGCATGGCAACTGGGTGTTTTACTATGAAACCGGAGTGCTACGAACAAAAACACACTACGACATGGGTCGCCTCGATGGAAAAACCACCAACTATTACACCGACAGTAAAAGGCAAAGTGTAACGCGCCATAAAGTGGTGAAAGTAAAAGAGTATGTACTTACGAAAGGCAACGGCAAAAAGGTGTACAAAACCCGTAAAATCAGTAAGCCGCATGGCAAGTGGATTTATTACGGCCCTGATGGTCGTGTGTTAACCGAGATGAAATACAAAAAGGGCGTTAAACAGTAAGTACGCTTTCGATTTAATAAGATCGTATAAAAAAACCGCGAATAATCGCGGTTTTTGTGTTTCATGGGTTTGCCTTCCTATGAAGTCTTTTTTCTGAGCCGTCTGAAATGCGGGTCATTCGGATGATCGTAGCGTTTTCTTTTTGCGGACGGAGATGCCGGAGCATCATCTTTTTTACCGCTTTGGCCCATTACCAAAAACCAAGCGGCGGCCATAACGCCACCAATAAGTCCTACGTACATAAGTACCTCTCCTACTGAAATGCCTTTCTTCACCGGATTAGTGGCAGCCTGTGCCATAACCGCGCCTGTTTGCACAAGCACGAAGAGCGTGAGAGCATAAATTCGTTTCAGGATGCTCCCGTTCCCGTTAGTTTGTTTGTTCGGCTTCATGTTGCGGGTTTTTTAGAGTTTAACATGTGCGCCGTTCCAGGGTTAATCTGAGGGTAAAGACTTAAAAAGAACGACTAATAGTATATGTACGTCGATAATTACTCAGGGTTACGGAAAAAACCATTGGATTCTATGAAATTTCGGATTATATTTGCCCCCGATTTGGAGATAAGTACAGGGGACACGAGTCCCCTGTTTTTTTGCACAACAATGAACGTCGATAACGTTAAAGCTTTAGTTACACAGTATTTGTCCGAGTTGGGCAGGGAATACTATTTGGTAGATGTTACGGTTTCTGCGAAAAACAAAGTAATCGTGACCATCGACCATGATAACCATCTGGCCATTAGCGATTGCGTGAAACTGAGCCGTTGGTTGGATGCGCAGTTCGACCGGGAACAAGAAGATTTCGAATTAGAAGTCGGATCGCCCGGGATTGACCAGCCTTTTAAGGTCGATCGTCAGTTTGTGAAAAATGCGGAAAAGGAAGTGAGCGTAGTGTTGAAGAACGGCCAAAAAGTAGACGGCTCACTGGTGGGTCTGCAAGATGGCCACGTGGTGATAACGCGAACACAAAAAGTAAAAATTGAAGGTAAAAAGGGAAAGCAAACCGTTACAGAAGATTTGCGCTTTCCACTGGAAGAAGTAAAAGAAACAAAACTCATAATTAAATTTTAAGACAACGATTAACTATAACCAACAATGGAAAATATCAATTTGATCGAATCCTTTGCGGAGTTTAAAGATGTTAAGAACATTGACAGAACTACGCTGATGAGTATTCTTGAAGACGTCTTTCGTAGTTTGATCCGCAAGAAATACGGCTCAGACGAAAACTTCGACGTTATTGTTAACCCCGAGCGTGGTGACTTAGAAATTTGGCGTAACCGCGAAATCGTAGACGACGAATTTGCTGAAGACAGTTTCGATTACGACGAGAACAAGCATATCGCATTAGCGGAAGCACGCAAAATTGAACCTGACTTCGAAATTGGCGAACAAGTAACGGATCGCATCATGTTGGAAGACTTCGGTCGTCGTGCGGTTTTGGCTATTCGTCAGAATTTAGTTTCTCGCGTGTTGGATCTGGAGAAGGACGGTATTTACAAGAAATACAGAGAGCGTGTTGGTGAAGTGATCACCGGAGAAGTATATCAGGTTTGGAAAAAAGAAACTATGGTGCTGGATGATGAAGGCAACGAGTTGATTCTTCCGAAGACCGAACAAATTCCGGGTGACTTCTTCAAAAAAGGCGATTCCGTGCGTGCTGTAGTTGCTAAAGTAGATTTGCGCAACAACACTCCGGTAATTATTCTTTCCCGCACAGCCCCTTCATTCCTGGAGAAATTATTCGAGAACGAAGTACCTGAAATTTATGACGGCCTGATTACGATTAAGAAAATTGTTCGCGAACCGGGTGAACGTGCTAAAGTTGCTGTTGAATCGTACGACGATCGTATTGATCCGGTTGGAGCTTGCGTAGGTATGAAAGGATCACGTATTCACGGTATCGTGCGCGAGTTGCGTAACGAGAATATCGACGTAATCAATTATACTTCCAATGTGCAGTTGTTGATTCAGCGTGCATTGAGCCCTGCGAAGATCACTTCTATCCGTTTGGATGAAGACAACAAACGCGCGGAAGTATTCCTGAAGCCGGATCAGGTTTCTCTTGCCATTGGTAAAGGCGGACACAACATCCGTTTGGCAGGAAAATTAACCGGATATGAAATTGACGTTTACCGCGATTCTGACGAAGATGTGGAGGACGTTGATTTATCAGAATTTGGAGATGAAATTGAAGATTGGATTATTACCGAGTTCAAGAATATCGGTTGCGATACTGCAAAAGCTGTTCTTGAATTAAGCGATGAAGAACTCGTGAAACGTACGGATCTGGAAGAAGAAACAGTCCGCGAAGTGAAGCGAATCTTACGCTCTGAATTTGAGTAATTCTTAACAAAGCGGACAATTGTATGGCTGTCCGCTTTGTTTTTACGAAATTTGTACCGGCTGTCGAGAGGACAGCAAATTATGACAGAACAAGAAAAAACAATTCGCATCAGTAAGGTTAAGGGAGAATTCAACGTCTCTCTTGATCGCATTTTTGAATTTCTGGATGAACAGGGATTCAAGCTTGATCGCAACCCGAACGGTAAAATCAGCCAGGATATGTATAACCTGTTGGTGAAGGAATTTGCTATTGACCGTGAGGAAAAAGAAGAATCCAAACTTATTGCACTCTCTACCCGTCCGAAGAAAGAAGTAATTGCTGCTGAGGAAGATCCGGTTGTAGAAGTAAAGAAGGAAGATCCGAAAATTGTTGAACCGCCTAAGGTGGAAGAGCCTAAGGTAGTTGAACCTGTTGCAGAAAAAATTGAACCGAAAACTGCTGAAGAAGAAGTTGTTCGTGTGAAATCTGAACCGGCCGTTTCGTTTAAAGTAGTGGACAAGATTGATCTTGAAGCAACAAAACCGAAGCGCGGCAAAAAGAAAGAGGAGCCAACTCCTGAAGCAGAGAAACCTGCAAAAACAACACGCTCTAAAAAGAAAACAGAAGAGCCTGCCCAGGAAGAACCTGTTAAGGAAGAAGTTGTTGCAACTCCTGAAGTTGTTGCAGAAGAACCGACAGTAACTCCTGCTGCAGAAGACACAAAGCCTGAAGAAACTTTATTCCGTCGTTCGGTAGAGAAGCTGGAAGGCCCTAAAATCATGGGTCGTATCGAACTTCCGGTAAAAGACGACAAGAAAAAACCTGTTGCTTCTTCTTCAGCGCAATTTGAAGCAGACAAGAAAAAGAAGCGCAAGCGCATTGCTAAAGCCGGCGGACCTGTTAACCCGAATGAATTCGCGAAACAGCAAGGCGGACAAGGTAATCGCGGTGGCGGTGGTGGCGGAGCACAGCGTGGAAAACCTCGTGCAAACGAACCAAAAGTTGAGCTTACTGAAGAAGAAATCCAACAGAAGATTAAGGATACACTGGCTCGCTTAAGTGGTCAGGGTAAATCCAAGGCTTCAAAATATCGTCGTGAGAAGCGTGAAGAAATTCGCGAACGTCTTGCGGAACAACAAGAAGCTGCAGAAGCAGACAAGAGCGTGATCAAAGTAACGGAGTTCGTTACTGCGAATCAGTTGGCTTCCATGATGAATGTTCCGGTAACGAAAATTATCGCAACATGTATGACGTTAGGTTTGTTCGTTTCGATCAACCAGCGTCTTGATGCAGAAACCATTGCACTTCTTGCGGAAGAATTTGGATACAAAGTAGAATTCGTAAGTATCGAAGTTCAGGAAGCGATTAAGGAAGAAGTGGATCAGGAAGGTGACTTGCTGGATCGTCCTCCAATCGTTACTGTAATGGGTCACGTTGACCATGGTAAAACATCGTTACTCGATTACGTGCGTAAGTCGAACGTAATTGCGGGCGAGGCCGGCGGTATCACACAGCACATTGGTGCTTACGGTGTGAAACTGGAGAACGGCAAACAAATTACATTCCTTGATACTCCGGGTCACGAAGCGTTTACCGCGATGCGTGCTCGTGGTGCTCAGGTTACAGACGTTGCCATTATTGTGGTAGCGGCTGACGACAGTGTCATGCCGCAAACGGTGGAAGCTATTAACCACGCACAGGCTGCGGGTGTTCCGATCGTATTCGCGATTAATAAAATTGATAAACCCGGCGCCAATCCTGACAAAATTCGTGAGGCATTATCGGCGATGAATATTCTTGTAGAAGAATGGGGCGGTAAATATCAGTGTCAGGAAATTTCTGCGAAGAAAGGTCTGAACATTGATACGTTGTTGGATAAAGTATTGCTGGAAGCAGAAATGTTGCAGTTGAAGGCTAATCCGAAACGTCGTGCTAACGGAACCATCATTGAATCTACATTAGATAAAGGACGCGGCTACACGGCAACAGTTCTTGTTGAAAACGGAACATTGCGCATTGGAGATGTCGTATTAGCAGGCTGCTACAGCGGTCGTGTTAAAGCGATGCACAACGAACGCGGTGGTCATATTGATGAAGCAGGTCCTGCAACTCCGGTGTTGATCCTCGGCTTAAGCGGTGCTCCGCAAGCGGGTGATAAGTTCAACGTGATGGAAGACGAACGTGAAGCGCGTGATATCGCCACTCGTCGTTTACAATTGCAGCGCGAACAGCAGATTCGTACTACCAAGCATATTACGCTGGATGAAATCGGCAGACGTTTGGCGATTGGCGACTTTAAGGAGTTGAACATCATCATCAAAGGTGACGTGGATGGTTCTATCGAAGCATTGGCCGATTCCTTGTTGAAGCTGTCTACCGAAAAAGTTCAGGTGCGTATCGTACACAAAGGTGTGGGTGCGATCTCCGAATCCGATGTGTTGTTGGCATCAGCTTCCAACGCGATCATCATCGGCTTCCAGGTACGTCCTTCACAGAGCGCGAAGAAACTGGCAGAAACAGAACAAATCGATATCCGCTTGTACTCGATCATTTATAAGGCTATCGAAGAAGTGAAAGCTGCTATGCTCGGAATGTTGGCACCTGAATTTGAAGAGAAAGTGGTGTGCAACATCGAAATCCGTGAAGTGTTCAAGATCACGAAAGTGGGCACCATTGCCGGTTGTTACGTGTTGGATGGAAAAGTTAATCGTAACACGAAAGTGCGCGTAATTCGTAACGGCATTGTATTGCACGACGGTTCACTCGGTTCACTGAAGCGTTTCAAAGACGACGTGAAAGAAGTTGCTACCGGTTACGAATGCGGTCTGAACATTGACAAGTTCGATGACATTCAGGTGGGCGACTTAATCGAAGGCTATGAAATGGTAGAGATGAAGCGTAAATTGTAAGCGCGATTAGTATCATAAAAAAACGCGGTTCATACGAACCGCGTTTTTTGTTTTATCCTGTTAATTCAACTATCGAGCGATAGTAACACGAGTAACTGATGTGTGTACGCCGTTGGTTACGCGCATCAGATATACACCTGAAGCAACGTTAGCAGTATTTACCTGTAAGGTATTGGCAACATCGCTTGCAACCACGAATGCGAATTGCTCAGAAGCTGCTTTACCGGAAAGATCAAACAACTGCACCTGAACCTGACCGTTTTCAATTGGGTTGATTACCACATTGATGAAGTCAGCAGCCGGATTCGGATAGACCGCAGACGCCGGATTACTTCCAGCATCGTTAATTCCTACCGTCGTAACAACAACAGTGTCCTGCAATGTAATGCTATGACAAGCATTTGAAATCGTGACATTAACTATATATGTTCCCGGCTGACTGTACGTATGCGTCATCGTTGCTGTTCCAACTTGTGCAGTGTTATCACCGAAATCCCAGAAATAATTTAAATATCCCGCACTTGCATTAAATTGATAAGTGCCACCATTAATATGATTATTATTCAAATTAGATGCGGGATAATCAATCCACGTATTCCAATAATCCAATGAATCCATCACCGTTATGTGCGCGTATTGCTGCAATACTGCGGCTTCACTTTGCGGCAATCCCGCGTAATACGTCAATCCTACTGGTGTGCGTTTGAAAATCGTCGCATAAAACACACAAGCGGTTAAGTAACTGCCATGCAAACTCGGGTGACTTCCATCGCCCGAAAATAAATCAGGCACAAAACCACCTGCAATAGCATTGACCCAAGCCGCACCCGCAGGCGCCACGACAGCATCGTTATCCAATCCCATTTGTAAATAACGCCCGCGCAACTGATTGCTCATTCCATCGTATGTGCAAACCGGAGGATAAGTCGCGCAAAACTGCTGATCGCCAAACTTGCGACCCCACGTCATGTAGAAAACGGTTTGTGTACAGGAGTCGTTAGCATTAATTAAACTATCTAATCGCGCAGCATACGGAAAAACATTCGCTACTACATACGCTGTATCTAAAGCCGGTTGTTGACTTTGTCCCTGAAGCACGACGTAATCCCAATTCTGCGCATTGATCTTTTGTAACGACGTCGCGTTCTGCGTATGCAACTCAAACGTATAACCGCCGGGAGTATTGGAATCGTACATGATCGTATCACCGCCTGACAAGGCCAGATCGTACACCAATTGCGGTAAGTTGTTCGCAGCAGTATAACTGTTACCCAGAAACAACACTTTGGTTTGTTGTGCGTGTAACGTGCAGCACGCCATTAGCAATACTATGCTTAAGAAAATTCTCATATTCAAATGTAGTACGAATATTCGATCGGCATACATATTCTGGGACTGCCGACAAACTGTGGTTTCGATATACGGTGGTTTCGATATATTAAAACGGTGGTTTCGATTCCCGAAGCATCGGGACTCAACCACCGTTGGGCTTCCGCGCCAATTCCGGTAAATGCTCCTGATTTCCATAAATCAATGCTTCGCGCTTTGCGCGTCTCCAGCCTTGAACTTGCTTTTCTCTGTAAAAGGCTTCATCGATGCGTGCAAATTCTTCGTAATACACCAACTCCACAGACAAACGCTTTGCCGTGTAACGCGCGCCTTCTCCCGCTTGGTGCTGCGCGACTCGTAGTTCTAAGTATTTCGTACTGCCGACGTAGTAACTGCCGTCGTTGCAGCGTAGGATGTACATGTATCCGGGCATGGTGAATATGTAATAATTAAAATATTTATAACGGTGATTTCGATGTACGATGTCGGTGGTTTCGATAAACTCAACCACCTTTCATTGGATCCGGTTGTTGAGCTCGTCGAAACGACCGTCATGGAACCGGTGGTTGAGCCTGTCGAAACCACCGTCTATGCGCCCCGCATCCCCGCCAGCACCCACTTCAACTCCTCGTACGTAACATCATCCGGAAGGCGCTCCTTCAGGTCTTTTAGGTCTTTGGGCGACTCCTCCCGAATTGCGGTTTGAATTAATTCAATTTTATCTGCAGGCATTAAATCTTCCACGCTCAAGAGTTCTCTTTCAATACCAAACGCGAGATGCGCGGCAATAGTGGTCTTCGAGAGATTTCTTTGCGCTGCTATTTCTTCTACTCCGTTCCCAGCTTTCCACAAATCAATACTGGCGTATTGTGTAGGCACACGCTTCTTCTTCGGGGCTTCCGAAACGAACTTCTTCTTTTTTGTTTTCGATGTCTTGCGTTTGCTGTGTGATTCTATAATATCATCTGCGCTGATGTGCACTTCGGGAAGTTCCAACAGCATACTTTTTTTATCGGGTTCCCGACCTTCAGCGCGGGCTGCCAAATACCGCTCGGTTTTGTGTAAACTCATCAAACGGTGCGTCACCGACTCGCCCAGCAACTGCACTTCTTCCTGAAATTGCTTCACGCCCGCATCTTCATCCAGTCGGTAACTCAATAACAGCAAAGCTTCCCGCAATTTTAGTAAGCGCGAATAGAAATACTCCTTCCCTGCCCGCACGCGTTGGTACAATTCGGGAATGCCGTATTGCCGCGTTTCAATTTCGTTCAGAAACTTAGCACTCACCGCCGCCAACTCGGTTAAATCTTTATCGATCAGCGCGACTTCCTCCGCATACACGTTATGCACCACGCCTTTCTGACGCGATGCCGCATACTGCTGCAACTGCGCGGCTTGCTCTGCGGTTTCCTGCAAACGAAACGCTTGTTGCACCTGTTGTACACTAAACACTGTTGCCGCGCGCTCTACTTCTTCGTGCAGCCGTTCCGAACCCGGACGTGCGTTGGTAAATTCCGTCACGTGTACATGGGTACTGATCATGCGCTCGGGCATACGCGCCGTTAACTGCAAGCCTTCCAACGACGTCAAACGCGACAAGGCCACATACAACTGCCCCGGCGCAAACGCCTCTTCTACATCTATCGCAGCTTGTTCAAATGTCAAACCCTGACTCTTATGCACGGTAATCGCCCACGCATACTTCAACGGATATTGCAAAAACACACCCAGCTCCTGTTCTTCAATTTCACCCGTGCTTTCGTTCAACACGTAGCGGATGTTTTTCCATTCCGCCGGTTTTACTTCGTACGTATCCGTTGCGCCGTCCAACTGCACCACTAATCGATCTTTTGCCGTTTCCACCACTGTGGCGAGTTTCCCGTTGTAATACATGCGTTGCGGAGAAGCATCGTTGCGGCAGAACATCACCCGCGCTCCCACACGCAGTTCCAGGGCTTTATCCAAAGGCAACAAGTTATCCGGAAATTCTCCCGTTACGATGGCGTTATACACACGCGACGGCGTTGGCAGCGCGTGCAATTGTTTCATGTTAATCGCATCGGCTTTGGCGTTGTGTGTGGTCATGCGAATGCGCTCGTCCGTTTGTTGCGGTTGGTAAAACGTGTTCAACAATTCCGCATCTTCTTTCAGCAAAATGTTTTCCCGCAAGCGATTCAGCAACTGCACAAACTGTTCATCCCGCTGTCGGTACACTTTATCCAGTTCTATGTACACGGGAGGATGTTGTTGCAACACCTGAGCCTGAAAGAAAAACGGTCCCGCGTACAACGCTTTCAGTTCCTGCCATTCGTGCTCTTTAATCACCGGCGGCAGTTGCGACAGATCACCGATAAACAACACCTGCACACCACCAAACGGCAAGTTGTATTGGCGGCGCACCAGTTTTAGCATAAAGTCAATAGCATCCAGCACATCTGCGCGCAGCATGCTCACTTCATCAATAATCAGCAGTTCCAGTTCTTGCAGCAAGCGACGTTTGCGCCCGCTCATGCGTTGTTCGCGTCTCAAGGTAGCAGGCGTTACAAATCCCGGCACGGGCGGCGGACCCTCCATAGGCAAAAACGCCCCAAACGGTAATTGAAATAAGGAATGTATCGTAACACCACCCGCGTTAATAGCCGCAATGCCCGTAGGCGCCACGATGGCACAATTTTTAAAAGTTAGTCCCACCAACTTTCTCAGGAACGTTGTTTTCCCGCTACCCGCTTTACCTGTAAGGAACACAGGTTTACGAGTATGTTGAATAAACCGTGCGGCCATCTCAGCCGGATCAATCACCTCATTCATACGCATGCATATAACTGTTAAACTACACTAAAATAATTTGGCCGGCGAAGGTAGTGTTCGAGAAGGTATTAACAATATATCAAACGGTTACAAACGGGTATAAGTGTTTTTGTTAATTAAAATAAAAGTGGAAGGAGGATGGAAAGGGGATTTGGGGTAAATTGGGGTGCTAGAAAGTATGACTTTTCAGTTGCGTCACGAATTGGAAAGTACATATTGAAAGCTTCCGTATAAATAGTAGCTATTAGTGATAGAGAGCGCAACCCAATAAATCACCCAAGCATGGATTCAAAATATATAGAAACAATATCACAGCTTTTGAAATTTAGAGATGAACGGAATTGGGAACAGTTTCATGATTCCAAAAATCTTGCGTTGGCAATTTCTATTGAAGCCGCCGAACTAAACGAGTTATTTCTTTGGAAAGAAAAGCCGGAAAGCGAAAGCGTGAGTTTAGAAAAAATAAAAGAGGAGCTAGCAGATATTCTCTCCTTCGCTTTTCTATTGGCTAATAAGCACAGTATAGATCCGTTTGATATTATTTCAGAGAAAATCAAAAAAAATGGGGTGAAATACCCTGTTGACAAAGCAAAAGGCAAAGCTGATAAGTACACCGATTTATAATGTGTAAGGACTTCGCCATACACCATTACGATTTCAATTCACATATTGAAACTGAATTGATTGAAAGGCACAGAGACTTCTTGTCTTGGCCAATTGTTTATTTTCTGAATAATAACAAATCGCAAGAGGCATACGTTGGTGAAACTACTGATGTAATTAACCGACTAAAAGTACATTCGAAAAACGATCAGAAACAGAAAAACACCAGAGTTCATCTTGTATTAAGTGAGCTATTTAACAAGTCTGCCGCATTAGATCTTGAATCATATTTAATCAGATACATTTCTGCTGATGGAATATATACTTTGCAAAATGCGAATCTAGGGATATGCAACCATCGATACTATCAGCAAAAAGAACTGTACTGGGATATTTTTAAAGATATATGGAACGAGTTAAGAAGTCTCGGAATTGCGCGGCATTCATTAGAACATATAGACAATTCTGACCTGTTTAAGTATTCCCCGTACAAGTCTTTATCCGCTGAACAAGTTTCCGGATTAAAGCTGATCCTAAAATGTCTTTTAGATACGAATTACAAAACGAGCTTAATTCAGGGAGGCGCAGGCACCGGAAAGTCTATACTTGCCATATTTATATTTAAACTTTTAAAAACTAATCTTGATGACTTCAATTTTTCAGATTTTGAGGAAGAAGATCAAGAATTGCTCGAACTGGTCCATCAGGTAAAGTTGAAATACGCCAATATGAGTATGGCGTTGGTTATCCCGATGTCGTCGTTCCGCAAGACTATTTCAAAGGTTTTTAAAAACATCAAAGGCCTTTCACCGGATATGGTCATTGGGCCGTCTGACCTTGCAAAAAAGAAATATGATTTAATTATTGTTGATGAAGGGCATCGACTAAGACAACGAGTTAACCTCGGTCCATATTTTAAACCTTTTGACATCACCTCCGAAAAATTTGGTTTAGATAAACACACGTGTTCTGAGCTTGATTGGGTTTTACATCAATCCGATAAATGTCTGATCTTTTATGATCGCTTTCAATCCATAAAACCCTCTGATGCGCCCAGAGAAAGGTTTGTAGAACTAGAGAATGAAAAAACCACTAGAATTGAAACTTTAAAAACACAGTTTAGATCAAGAGGCGGTATCAATTATGTAAATTTCATACATAACTTACTTGATGCGGATATAAATAAATTAGTGCCGTTTAAATCTTTAGATTTTGATTTAAAGTTGTTCGATAACCCGGAAGACCTTGTAAACGAAATCAATTTAAAAGAGCAATCCGAAGGGCTTTCAAGAATAGTTGCAGGCTACGCTTGGGAATGGGTATCGAAAAAAGACAAGAACAAATTCGACATAAAAATTGGCGACGTTCAACTTAAATGGAATAGTGTTGCAGTAGATTGGGTGAACTCGCCTAACGCAATTAATGAAGTAGGATGCATTCATACTACACAGGGATACGATTTAAACTATGTTGGTGTAATTATTGGTCCTGAAATTGATTACGACTTTGATAATAATCAAATTGTCGTTTATAAAGACCGTTATAAAGATAAAGCCGGTAAAAACACAATAACTGATGAACGTGTTTTAAAGGATTATATCATAAACATATATAAAACGATTTTATTACGCGGAATTAAAGGAGCGTACATTTTTGCAGTTAATAAAAATTTGAATGCCTATTTGTCGCAATACATACAGGGTAAATCAAACAAAGTTGAGCGTCCTTTAATTATAGTTCTCGATAGTCCAAACGACAAAACAATTCCCTACTACGACCTTAAAATTGCAGCCGGTAATTTTACAACTCAACAGGTGAGAGAGAACACCAAGTATATAGAACTTGAAAATGAAAATTACGCGAAAGGAGATTATTTCGCATGTAAGGTCGTTGGAGAATCCATGAACAAAATAATTCCTAACGGTTCCATTTGTTTATTTGAAAAGTACTCCGGAGGTAGTCGAAACGGGAAAATTGCGTTGGTGGAAATGACAGATTACACCGACTCCGATACAGGCTCAAACTATACTATCAAAGAATATTCCAGCAAAAAAACTACATCGGAAGACGGCTGGAAACATGAAGAGATAATCTTATTACCTAAATCAAATAATGAATATTCGCCAATAGTTCTTCGAGACGAAGAAACAATTACCTTAAAAGTTATTGGTGTATTTATTAAGGTTTTAGATTAATTGACCACACGCATGTTTCGTTTTTCCCTCTCCTCCCTCCTCCTTCACCTCGCAGTTGCGCTGTTGCTGCTCATCGGGTTGTTGGGGCTTTATGTTGTTGCGGTGTTCGTGTGTGCCCACATCTCCATCCCCGCTACCACCACTCCTTCCAACGAGGTTGCCATTTTTATTAAAACCAACGGAGTGCATACGGATATTGTGGTGCCGGTGAAACATGAAATTATGGATTGGTCGAAGGTGGTGAAGTACGAGCATACGTTGTCGCGGGATACGACTCCGCAGTACCTGGCGTTTGGTTGAGGCGATAAAGGTTTTTATTTGGAAACGCCTACGTGGGACGACTTGAAACTGAGTACGGCGTTTAATGCGGCGTTCGGTTGGGGCAGCGCGGCCATGCACACCACGTTTTATCACGGTATGACGGAGAGTGCATCGTGTAAAAAAATTACCATCAGCAAAAGGGCGTATCAACAACTGGTGCGTTACCTGCAATCGGGATTTTTGAGAACACGCGCGGGGGCGTTCCTGCATATTGATGCGCAGTCGTCGTATGCGCGGGAAGCGTTGGAAGAGGGTCGTGCGTTGGTGTATCGTTATGGTCGGCACGATGCGTTTTACGAAGGCGTGGGCAGTTACAGTATGCACCATACGTGCAACACCTGGGCGAATAACGCGCTAAAAGCTTGCCAACAAAAAGCCTGCTTGTGGACGCCTTTTGATTTCGGGATTTTTTGGCAATATGAATAGGATTGTTGATTTGTGATTGTTGAATTTTGATTGGGATTGTTGATTGTTGTTTGGGTTCCATCCCGGCTCTTTTCACGTAAAAGCTTACCTTTAAAACGACAGTGCTCAAAGCACGAGTTGAACGTGAACACCGCATGAGTAAGCAACAGAAAATTTCTATACGATTTTTCAACGACCGGGAAGTACGCGCCGTGTGGGATGATGTGCACGCCAAATGGTGGTTTAGCGTATTGGATGTGGTGGGCGTTTTAAACGAAGAAAACGATTACACCAAAGTCCGCAACTACTGGAAATACCTGAAAGTCAAACTGAAGAAAGAAAATCCTCAACTGGTTAGTGCCACTACCCAGTTGAAATTGCAGGCTCCCGATCAAAAACTTCGTCTGGCTGACGCTTTGGACAGCAACGGCGTTATAGCCTTGGCGAAACATTTTCCGAATAATAAATCGGTAAAATTCTTAGACTGGTTTCTCTACAGCGAATCGGGCATCGACGGGCAAAGCAAGAAAAAGGCGTACACCTTATTTGAAAGTAATCTCATTGAAGAATTCGAGGTGGGAACAACGAAAGGCTTGCAACAAATTCACGCTTATATTTTTGGCGGCTTGTACGATTTCGCAGGTCAGATCCGAGAAAAGAGCATTTCGAAAGGCGGATATCAATTTGTGTATGCGCAACATTTGAAAAGCACGTTACAACACATCGACGGAATGCCTCATGATACGTTGGACGCCATTATTTTAAAGTATAGCGAGATGAATAAGGCGCATCCGTTTATGGAAGGCAACGGCAGAAGCACCCGAATTTGGCTGGATATGATGCTGAAGAAAAGTTTGAAAAAATGTGTGGACTGGAGCGTCATTAAAAAGGAACACTACATGAATGCGATGATCATCAGCACGGTGGATCCTACAGTGCTGAAGGAACTCATCAAAAGTGCACTGACGAATAAAATCAACGATCGCACGATGTTCATGAAAGGCATCGATTATTCGTACTACTACGAAGAATAACTAACTTCGATGCTCTGCAACACGCCATTTCAACGAATCCGCACTATTTTTATTCCTGTACCGAAGGAAAGTACTTTCCGCGACGGCTATAGAAAAACAGCCCCGTTGATCATCGCACACTAACAACAACCCCAACAAAAAAACTCCATGCTTACACATGGAGTTTTTTTATGTTTTATTTGAATTATAATTTCCTGCTATTATTTAGCAAAAACCGCAGCGCGTGATCGTTCGAAAAACTTAACGGCTGTTGCTTCAATTGCAGCTGCATCAAAGCCGCATTCTTTCCACAACTCCGGCTGTTCGCCGTGTTCCACCCAACGATCAGGAATTCCCAAACGTTTTACTTGAGCCGAGTAACCGTGATCAGCCATGAATTCCAACACGGCACTTCCTAATCCGCCCACGATAGTGCCATCTTCCACGGTAATTACTTTATCGTGCTTCGCAAAAACCTCGTGCAACAATACTTCGTCGAGTGGTTTCACGAAACGCATATCGTAATGTGCCGCGCTGATCCCTTGCTTATTTAAATTTTCGCACGCTTCTACCGCAAAATTGCCGGGATGTCCGAAAGTTAAAATAGCGACATCACTTCCTTCACGGATTTTACGTCCGGTTCCGATTTTGATTTCTTCGAAAGGTGTGCGCCAGTTAATGGTAACACCGTTTCCACGCGGATAGCGGATAGAGAATGGTACTACATTCTTGTCCAACTGGGCGGTGTACATCAAGTTGCGCAATTCCGGTTCATCCATCGGTGCACTCACCACCATGTTCGGAATGCAGCGGAAATACGCGATATCAAA
>JBIJCF010000048.1:0-18012 GCA_044344795.1 Bacteroidia bacterium
TGGTAAGGTTCCTCGCGTATCATCGAATTAAACCACATGCTCCACCGCTTGTGCGGGCCCCCGTCAATTCCTTTGAGTTTCAATCTTGCGATCGTACTCCCCAGGTGGATCACTTAACGCTTTCGCTTGGCCGCTGACAGTGTATCGCCAACAGCGAGTGATCAAAGTTTACGGCGTGGACTACCAGGGTATCTAATCCTGTTTGCTCCCCACGCTTTCGTGCCTCAGCGTCAATTATGGCTTTGTGAGCTGCCTTCGCAATCGGTGTTCTATGACATATCTAAGCATTTCACCGCTACATGTCATATTCCGCCCACATCAAACATATTCAAGATCGACAGTATCAATGGCAGTTCTGCAGTTAAGCTGCAGGCTTTCACCACTGACTTATCAATCCGCCTACGCACCCTTTAAACCCAATGAATCCGGATAACGCTTGGGTCCTTCGTCTTACCGCGGCTGCTGGCACGAAGTTAGCCGACCCTTATTCTTACAGTACATTCAGCCCCCGACACGTCGGAGGGTTTATTCCCGTATAAAAGCAGTTTACAACCCATAGGGCCTTCATCCTGCACGCGGCATGGCTGGATCAGTCTTGCGACCATTGTCCAATATTCCTTACTGCTGCCTCCCGTAGGAGTCTGGTCCGTGTCTCAGTACCAGTGTGGGGGTGAAACCTCTCAGTACCCCTAGACATCGTCGCCTTGGTGAGCCGTTACCTCACCAACTAGCTAATGTCGCGCATGTTCATCCATTACCGCCGGAGCTTTAATAACAAAAAGATGCCTTTTCGTTATGTTATAGGGTATTAATCCGAATTTCTTCGGGCTATCCCCTAGTAATGGGCAGATTACATACGTGTTACGCACCCGTGCGCCGGTCGCCGGCATGTATTGCTACACCCGCTGCCCCTCGACTTGCATGTATTAGGCCTGCCGCTAGCGTTCATCCTGAGCCAGGATCAAACTCTCCATTGTAAGTTTGATCTGTTTTCCCAACGGGGTGTTGGGATATTACTCTAAATCTTGATACTCTTCTTTCGGTCTCGCCGAAAGAGGATTCCTTTGCTATCTTACCTTTTCCAATATTTTCAAAGAACTTTCTGATATATGTAGCTGAACTACTCCAGCAATCAGTCTTTATATCTTCCGTTCACTCTTTCGAGCAAAACGGGCTGCAAAAGTACAACCAATTTTCACTTCTCCAAATTTTTCTGAAATATTTTTTCAAAAATTTTCTTGTCGAAAAGAACGGTACCCGAAAAACGGGCTGCAAAGATACAGTTGAATATTTCAAACGACCAAATCTTTTTTAAAGATTTTTTAATTTGATGTTTTCAACTTGTAAAGAACGTTTCCGTTTTCTCTAACGGGGCTGCAAATGTAATAGCGCTTTCTACTTCTCCAACACCTGAACTTAAATAATTCATGAAACAAAGCGTAACTATCTGATAAGCAGGTAGAATAATTTAGCACTTTATTAAGTTATGGTGTGCTTACTGCGACAGGAAGCACCTTGCCATTGAAGAATTTGGAGCCGTTTAGCGCGAACCACGCTATAAATTCGGCCATCTCAGAAGATGATAGTGGCGCTTCGTAGTCCGGGAAAGCAGCAGACAACATGTCTGTTTGCGCAGCACCAATGGATAGTGCATTACATCTTATTCCTTTGTCCTGTAATTCGACAGCCCACATTTCCGCAAGGTTAGCTATTGCAGCTTTGCTTGAGCTGTACGCAGATAATCCGGGAAACTTAGCAGACCCCTGAAAACCGCCCATGCTGCTGATGTTGACGATGTGACTTGTTGCTAGTGCATTGAATGCAGGCAATACCTGTTGCACTAAACGAAATGGGCCCAAAACATTTACTTTATATACCTGCTCCAATTCAGATGGCGAAATCGCTGCGAAATCTTTATTCACCAACGCACCGGCGTTATTAATCAAAACATCAATCGGATAACCGGATGCGGCAACTGCAGCAGCAGCATGGTCGATTGACGTGTTACTTTCGAGATCAAGTTCTAATAAAAGCAATTGCTGATCTCTACCAGACTTGCGTGCTGCATTGAGTAGCTTTTCTAAACTAGCGGGATTTCGACCACAACCAATTACCCGGTGCCCCTGATTTAATATTTGTATGGCTACATCTAAACCGATTCCGCGAGAAGCCCCCGTGATTAATACTGTTTTTATCATGTTGGTAAAGCTAAAATATTATTGATTTAACACCGAATATTTTAAATTTGTTTGATGTTCAGAGAGATTACCATTATCGCGTTTGTGTTGTCCACCTGTTTGTGTGTCGCTCAAGATACCTCTGACAATAATAAATCTGAAAAATCATCACTTGTTTCCAAACTTGGGTATGGAGCGTCGTTAGGGTTGCAGTTTGGTAATACGACGTTTATTAATTTTTCGCCTCAAGTTGGATATCGTATTACGGATCGTTTGATTACGGGAATTGGTGCAAGTTATCGTTACATGCGTATTCATTACCCCAATCAATATTTGTTCGCAACACATATTTGGAGCTACAGCGCGTGGACACGTGTTTATTTTCTCGATAACATTTTTGCATATTTAGAATATGAAAAATTACGCAGCAACTGGGACCTGAACCGACCTGAGCGCAGTTTTACAATTGATGCACTGTTAGCGGGCGCCGGGTATTGTAAAGCGCTTGGATCTTTCTCTACTTCAATATTAGTACTCTTCAATACCATAAACACTTATCACCAACCTTACCATAACCCTACAATACGCGTTATGCTTAGTTATAATTTATAACACCGATTACATGAAAACAATTTTTGCCTTTTGCACCTCATTTTTATTGCTATTCGAAATTACCAGTTCACAGGCGCAGTCTGTGTATTATGAACCTGTGCTTCGTAATGAATTTGCGGTTGCATATCAGCAAAATCCAAGTGTTCCGTCGGGAGTATTGGAGGCGGTTGCATTTACCAATACGCGTATGTCGCATCTTACTGATAACGATGCAGAATCATGCACGGGGATGTCAAAACACTATACCATGTTCGGTTTGGTGGAGCAGTCTGATTGGTTTCGAGCAAACCTTGTGAGCATTAGCACACTCTCGGGTATTACAACTGCGCAGATAAAAAACGACAGGCAAAATTCAATTAAAGCATTTGCTTCTGCTTATTCCGCGTTAGCTACAGCAAATAACCAAGAACGAAATTCGTCCGCCACTTCCATCTATTCTGTACTAACAGCCTTGTCTGAATTTCCTCTTCCCTTAGCGACAGAAGATGCTACTATGCGAAACCAGAAACAATATGTGCTTGACGTATGGATGTATTCTATTTTCAGTTTTCTAAATGACGAACGATATGCAGGTTTGTATGGCTTTCAGTTGCACAACATCAATCTTCGCGAGTTCTTTGGCGATGAGAACTTTGCATTACTAAGTTCTCCTGGGGTAAGTATTTCTGCTACTACTATAAACTCTGAACAATACAAGTATCGTTACAATGCAGGCGTTGAACGCAACGCTGCAAATGCGCAACTTTTATCTCCTGATTACGGTCCGGCGTTGTGGAATCCTGCAGGTTCGTGCAACTATAGTTCACGAAATAATGTTGCTGTTAGTGCAGTTACGATTCATACCGTTCAAGGCAGCTATGCGGGATGTATATCGTGGTTTCAAAATTGTAACGCAGGAGTATCGGCACATTATGTATTGCGTTCATCTGATGGGCAAATTACTCAAATGGTTTTGGAAAGCAACAAAGCATGGCATGTGGGCTCCGAAAATCCATATACAATAGGACTTGAACACGAAGGTTATGTTAACAATGCTGCATGGTATACGACTGCCATGTATCAATCGTCGGCAGCGCTAGTTAAAGACATTTGTAACGATTATTCTATCAATCCGAAACGAACGGGATTTTGGCCGTGGTTGGCGACAACCTACTACAACCAATCCGGAATACCTGGCGCTTGCTCTCGTGTAAAAGGGCACCAGCATTATCCCAATCAAACACATACGGACCCTGGTGCTAACTGGAATTGGAATTATTATTATCAACTCGTTAACTCGCCTGCTCCTACAGCTACTGTTTATACTACAAGCAGCGGAACTTTTTACGATAGTGGCGGAAATACGGGAAATTACACGAACGACGAAAGACGTATTTGGACCATCAGCCCTGCAAATGCTGCGAGTCTTACGGTTTCTTTCACGTCGTTTAACGTGGAGAATACATGGGATTACTTGTATGTGTACGATGGTAATTCGATTAATGCTCCATTGATAGGTTACTACACCGGCACACAGAATCCTGGAACAATTACATCGAGTGGATCATCATTGACTTTTGAATTTCGTTCCGATTGTGCAACTGTTGGAGCAGGATGGAATGCGAGTTGGACAAGTTCAACGCCTATTGCATTGCCCAATGCAGCATTTACCGCCAGCACAACAACGGTTTGTGCAGGAGCTCCGGTTAACTTCACCGACAACTCCACCAACAGTCCGACAAGCTGGTCGTGGACATTCCCAGGTGGAACACCGGCCTCAGCTACTACCCAAAACGCAACAGGCGTTGTGTGGAATACGGCAGGAACGTACACAGTAACACACACAGCTACAAACGCCTCCGGAACAGGAACGCAAACGCTGATAATTACTGTAAACCCTGCGCCTTCTGTAGCGACGACCGCGTCCAATACAACCATCTGCGCAGGCAATTCAACTACCCTAACTGCAAGTGGCGCGTCAACTTATAGCTGGATGCCTGGCAACTTAACCGGAACATCTGCAACCGTATCACCTACAACAACAACGACATACACTGTTACGGGAATATCGGCTGCGGGCTGTACAAATACTGCGACGCGCACCATTACAGTTAATGCGTTACCAACGGTTACAACAACAGCATCAAACCCTACGATTTGTGCAGGCAACGCTGCAACACTGACTGCGACAGGAGCTTCGACCTACAACTGGACGCCGGGAAACTTAACAGGAGCTTCTGTTACCGTATCGCCTGCAACGACTACAACTTATACGGTAACCGGAACTGCGGGGAATAGCTGTACCAATACTTCGGTGCTAACAGTAACTGTGAATCCGTCACCAACCGTTACAATAACTGCGTCTAATACTTCTGTTTGTGTGGGCAATAGTACGACCCTGACAGCAAGCGGAGCAGCATCGTATACATGGATGCCGGGCAACTTAACAGACTCTTCTGCCTCTGTCAATCCATCTGTAACAACAACATACACAGTAACCGGCACAGATGCCAATGGATGCGCCAATACAGACACTGCTACTGTAAACGTAAATGCATTACCTAGCGTTACAGCCACAGCTTCTTCCGCATCAATTTGTGCAGGCTCAACCGTAATACTTACTGCATCCGGAGCATCATCGTATGTATGGCAGCCGGGCAATGCAACAGGATCTTCAATTGTTGAGCAACCAATAGCAAATACAACCTATTCAGTTATCGGAACAGACGCGAACGGTTGTGATAACCTAGGAACAGTAACCGTGAACGTTAACAACGGTCCGGTTGTAACTGCTTCCGGAAACGCAACAATTTGTCCGGGCGAGCAAACAACACTTACTGCGAGCGGAGCTGTTTCGTACGTGTGGCAGCCCGGCGGTCAAACAACCGCAACTATCACGGTCTCCCCTGTGACAACGACAACATACACCGTAACAGGAACCGATAGCAACGGATGTACTTCAACTACAACAATAACTGTTTCTGTCGGCAATAACCCGGCAACTCCTTCGGTAACTGTGAATGGCAACATGCTTACTTCAACCGTTACAGGAGCTTCTTACCAATGGTTCTTAAACGGAGTACCAATTGTTGGTGAAGTGAATCAATCCACCACTGCATTAACTCCCGGTTCATACACTGTAGAGGTATATGACGCTAACGGATGTACTTCCGGTCAATCTGCTCCTGTTGTAATTACAGTTGTTGAAGCTGCTGCTTCAACAACTCAACTCGCAGTTTATCCGAACCCGACAAACGGAATGATGATGTTGACGCTGGGTCAATTAAAAGATCCGAAGTATGTACTCGAAGTTCACAATGCGCTTGGTCAAATTGTGTATCGTGAGCAGCTGAGCGTTTCCGGACCTTCCATGCAGAAAGAACTCAACCTTGGTATCTATGGTACCGGCGTTTATGAAATTCGCATCGTTGGCGAAAACTCATCAACACACGTACGCGCTGTTGTACAATAAAACTTGAATACCTCTTAATGGGCGGCCGAATAGCCGCCCTTTTTTATTCTCCAATTGTAATGCCGATATTGTCGCACGCTTAACACTCGTATTAAAAGAATCGCTACCATAGCCGCGTTTATTATTTCAGGCGTAACTCTTCTTCAGGCTCAAACATAGATTGAAGCGTGTGTATTATTATTGAACGGGGTGCGCATGGAGAACTTAAAAGGTCTTGTAATTAACAACGCTGTCAGATATGGTTACTATGCGTATCTGACAATCGGCATTCCAAATGTGGGCTTTATTCTGGCGGCAAGCATTTTCCGTAATTCTATTGGAGAATAATCGCCAATCCAGATTTTATCTATCAATAGAAGATTTGTAACGTTAATCAATTATAAATTGTACGGAAAATTGATAAACGCAGAACAAATACAACTTATAGCGGGCATTAATGTAATTTCGTCACCAACACTCCATGGATTAGCAACTGGAACTTATTTGCTGCGTGTGAATTCGGGTGGACGTGAATGTGTAGTACGAATTATTAAATAACAACAATGAAATCAATCCTTACCTCGATACTATTACTGTGTGAGACCGTTGGTTATACACAATGGACTGCTGCGCCAACAGGAACTACAGAAGATCTAACGACTATAGCATTTGCTAATTCCACTATTGGTTTAAGTGCCGGTAAACTCGCTACCGCAGGCAACTCGCTTGTTCTCAGAACGACAGATGGAGGAACAACTTGGGCGACAAATCAAGCTGCATTAGTCGGAGTGGTTCGTGACATTGCGATGCATCCCGGCGGAAACGCAATTATTGTCGCCGACAGTGGGCGCGTGTACACCTCATCCGATTACGGAGATACATGGTCGAATCAGACTGCATTTACAACTACAGATTTAAGTGCTACTCAATTTATCAGTAGCGACATCATAGTGTGCGGGGATGCTGACGGGACTCTATACAAATCGTTGGATGGCGGTGTAACTTGGAATGCATCAGACACCGCTTTTGACGTTCGCATTAATCAACTTCTTTATCAAAACAACAAATTATGGTTATCCGGAGAGGGCGGGATTATTGCATCTTCTTTAGATACCGGTAACAGCTGGCAAGTATATGCGCAACCCTATTTCGGATTTTTCTCGGGGAACGGGATCGCTGTTTTTGATACTGTGGGATATGCGGTGAGTGATTATGGGTTTGCGGTAAAATATCATCCCACCTCAGGTTGGACATCCTTATCAATACCGACAGCAAATACAGTCCATTCGGTTGCATCCGGCAATTTACTAAGCGCGGTTATTATTGGGGATAATGGGTTTATTTATCGTACAGAAGATGGAAATAACTGGATTGACGAAACTTACTCGAACACGACGATTAATCTTTTAGACATTACGTACATTGATGCTGCAACGGCGATAATTTGTGGCACAGGTGGAACTATACTAAAGAGCACAACAGATATTTCCGGAATAGCAGACCATAGCAATGGCGATGATATTAGTTTGTATCCAAACCCCGCGACCAACGGCATTACCTTGCGCGCCGATCAAAACATCCAACAAGTTTCCATTTTTGATATTTACGGAAAGTTGGTTGTAGCGGAAACTGATCTGCAGCAAACGAACTACATCAACTTAGAGCATTTACAATCCGGCATGTACCTGTTGAGAGTAGAAACCCAGAGCGGAATTTCTATCTTGCCGTTTATTAAGCAATAATTTTTTCGCGACTGTATCTTTTATTGCAGATTGTCATTAGGACGATAAATCAAAACTTATCGACTATGGCAGGCGGCAAACTTTCTCCAAGACAAAAAATGATAGGCATGATGTACCTGGTACTGACTGCGCTATTAGCACTTAATGTTTCCAAAGAAATTCTGGAGGCATTTGTTACCGTTAACAAAGGGTTGGAAACAACGGCAGCCAGCTTCGATCGAAGCATAGGTCAGCTTTATTCTGAATTTGATCAGAAAAAAAGTATTGATCCTTTGCGTATGCAACCTACCTGGGAAAAAGCGCAACGTGTGAAAGCACTTTCAACAAAGCTAAATGAGCGTATCGATCTTTTGAAGAAAAGACTTATCCGAGAGACTGAAGGATATGTTAATCACGAAGAAGACACTATCCGTTTGCAGTATGTTAATTCCAAAGACAACTACGATATTCCTACCAACATTATGATAGGAGCAACAGAAGACGGCAGCAAAGGCGAAGCTCGGAACTTGAAACAAGAATTGTACAGCTTCCAAAATGATTTACTCGCTTTGCTTCGAGAAGATGTGAGGAAAGATATACACTTCAGTTTCGATACGGAAGATCCCAAAGATGGCGGTGATTTAAAAACGTGGGAATTAAAAACCTTTTATCACACACCACTCGCTGCGAGCGTGACTATTCTCTCAAAAATTCAAGATGATGTTAAAAGCGCAGAGCAAGATGTATTGAATGCATTGATGCGAGAAACTGAGAGTGACATGATTCCATTTGACACTGTTGCTGCTCGTGTTATTAGTTCTAGTGACTATGTTTTGCTGGGGGAAGAATATGAAGCGGACATTTTTCTTGCAGCTTTTAACAAAACATTAAATCCGGAAGTTCAATTAAACGGATCAGATTCGGAGAAAATTCCTGTTCATGGAGGAATGGGTAAATACAAATTCAAAACAGCGAAAGAAGGTATTTTCGAATATTCGGGAACCATAAAAATGACCACGCCGAAAGGGAAACAACTCTCCTATCCGTTCACATCATCTTACATTGTTGCGCGTCCATCATTAACAGTAAGTGCGGATAAAATGAACGTGATGTACGCCGGTTTAAAAAATCCGATTTCTGTTTCGGTACCGGGAGTTGCCAACGAATATGTAAATGTTACCTGCAATAATGGAACACTTGTAAAGTTAGGTAATGGAAAGTATGAGATACACGCTCCTCAACCCGGCAAATCGATTGTTACGGTAACGGCAACGATGCCATCCGGAGAGAAAAAAAGTATGGGGACAATGGAATTTCGAGTAAAGCGGCTACCCAAACCCGAAGTAACAGTTAGCGGTGTCACAGGAGCTAAAGCGACCGCAGCACAATTAGGAGTTTCCCCGGGTATTATTGCGGTTTATCCGAATACTGAATTCGAAGATGCCAAGGTTCGTACGACTTCTTTTCGAATTGAAGCTTATCAGAACGGGATAGCCGTTATTGCGACAACAATAACCGGAAACCTGTTTCCCGATACTCTTAAAGGGCAATTACGTTCATTACGGAAAGGAACCAAAGTTTACATTACGGAAATTAAAACTTCAGGACCTGACGGCCCCGGCACCGCAAGCGATATAAGCATTACCATTCAATAAACTTATGCCTCCAAAGCCCCGCATTAGTAGTATCATGCGGGGCTTTAACATTGCCTCTAAATGTAGTACTGAATTGATAAATCGTTTACCACAATTAGCGGTTTAACGCAATTCACTCAAATTCACTGATAATTAATGTGTTAGTTTCGATATATTTGATTCGGCTAACTCAAGGTAATGATTACGAAAAAGAAATTTTACGCGCTATTAATAACCACGTTTGCGATACTCTTCATTCAAGGTAGTGCGTTGCGTGCTCAATTACAGGTTAATACTGCAGTAACCGCAAACCAACTGGTTCAATCACTAATTGGAAGTGGAATTACAGTTTCTAACGTGCAGTTGAATTGTCCTGCGGGGGCATTTGGCACCTTCAGCAACGGTAATACCACGAATCTTGGAATCAATTCCGGAATCATTTTAACATCAGGAACTGCTGCTGTGGGAGGACCCGCCACAGGAAGTGCCAGTCAGTGTTGGGGAACTACTGCCAATGATCCGGACTTAATTGCTATTGATCCTACGGCCAACAATGACGTTTGCATTCTGGAATTTGACATTGTTCCGCAATGTGATTCTTTGGAAATTCGGTTCGTGTTCGGTTCGGAAGAGTATCCAACATTCGTAAACTCCATTAATGATTTGTTTGGCTTTTTCGTTACAGGTCCAAATCCGGCGGGTGGAAATTATACATCGCTAAACATTGCAACCTTACCTGTAGCGGGAAATCCGCCGGTATCCATCAATACCGTGAATAACGGTAATGCCAACGCAGGTCCATGTACCAATTGCCAGTTTTATGTAAACAACACAGGCGGACCATGGATTATGTATGACGGCATGACCACAGCGATTACCTCGCGCTTATGGATGGTGCCGTGTCAGTCGTATCATTTTAAGATTGCTATTGCTGATGCAGCGGATTGCATTTTAGATTCAGGAGTTTTAATTGATTTCTTAACCTGCTCATCAGCGTTTACGTTTACGACGGCAGATCAGCCCGACGTTTGTAATTCCTGCACGGGTAGTGCAACGGTTAACATGAGTGGTGGTATTCCGCCGTATACTTATCAATGGTTGCCCAGTGGAGGAAATGGACCTACAGCATCAAATTTGTGTGCAGGAACCTATTCTGTTTTGGTAACTGATCAGGCGAGTTGCGGGGTACCTGATACTATCGTGTTTAATATTGCGAACAACGGTTCAATTGCAGCACAATCACAACAAACCGACGCCACGTGTTTTGGAGATTGCAACGGCAGTATAACGGTAACACCTCAAGGTGGTAATCCGCCTTTCACGTATACTTGGAGTCCCAACGTTGGTAACACGGCAACTGTTAACGGATTGTGTGTTGGAACATATACGGTCGATGTTGCAGATGCGACCGGTTGTACTTCCCAGTATACGTATACAATAACACAACCTACTCAATTAACCGGAACTATTACGGGTAACAATACAATTTGCGCCGGAGATCAAACCACCATAACGGCAACACCTGCAGGTGGCACAGGTCCATATACAGTAAGCTGGGACAATAGTTTACCGAACGGATTGACGCAAACGGTATCGCCTACCGCAACGACCGTTTACACAGCAACATTTACGGATGCCAACGGATGTAATATCCAGCAAAGTTTTACCGTTACCATCGCACCAGCCCCTGTTGCTGCTGTTGATCCAATTGAGGGCAATTGCGCCCCGGCAACGGTTGTATTTACAGATGCATCTACAGGCGCTACTTCATGGCAATGGGATTTTGGCGATGTGGGGTCACCTTCCAATACATCAACGCAACAGAATCCAAGTCACGTTTATTTGTCAGCAGGTACTTACAACGTAACACTCATTGTCAGCAATGCCGGTGGTTGTTCCGATACTTTGGTAATTACGAATGCAGTGACCATTTCACCTGATCCTGTTGCGGGTGTAACTGTGAACACTTCTGTAGTAAGCGAATTATCGCCCGAAGTTGTATTTACTGATTTATCCAACGGTGGAACCGATTGTATTTTGTATTTCGGGGATGGTGATTCATTGGTAGGATGCAATTTTGGCAATATCACACACAGTTATCCTTCGGCAGGAATTTACACTGCTACGATGATTGTGACCAATGCGGATGGTTGTGCGGACACCATTACCATCACGGTAATTGTTGAAGAAGAAACTACGCTGTATGTACCGAATGCATTTACACCAAATGCCAGCGGCGTTAACGATCAGTTTTTTGCGTATGGCACCAAGGTCAACGAGTTTGAACTATTGGTATTTGATCGATGGGGAATGTTGATTTTCCAGTCGAATGACATCAATAAAGGTTGGGACGGCACGTTAAAAGGCAATCCATGCCAGCAAGATGTTTACGTTTGGAAAATCACCTATAACGACCAGCGTAACAAGCGCCATCGGATGATTGGTCACGTTAGCCTGATCCGCTAACTATTCTGCGACAACTTCTGTAACACCGGGAACCATACGTTTCAACAACGCCTCAATCCCTGATTTCAATGTGATGGTTGAAGACGGACAACCGTGGCAAGATCCACGCAGTTGAACGGTTACAATACCTTCATTAAATGACTTGAAAGTAATCAGTCCTCCATCCTGCTCTACTGCCGGACGAATGTACTGTTCCAGCACTTCTACTATTTTGTGCTCAGCATCAGTTTGTGGAACAGCATGCTCAGTAAACACAGTAGTTGTTGTTTTAAAAGAACTGTCCGTATGTACCTCTGCTTGAGGCGCTTCTTCTACCGCCAACTCGTTGTGCAGCAAGTGCTCACGAATAAACTCTCGCAATTCCAAAAGAATATCGTCCCAAGTTATAGAATCGCTTTTCGAAATAGTGATATAGTTTGCTGAAACAAAAACACCCTTCACAAAAGGAAACTGAAACAACTTAGTCGCTAATGGAGAGCCTTTCGTTTCTTGAGCATTCGTGTAATTAGCTGTAGCCGCATCTGCAATCAGCATTCGGTTGGCAACAAATTTCATCGTTGCAGGATTCGGTGTACTTTCAGCGTATATAACGATCGGAATAATTTTCTTTTCAGTTGTTTCCATGGCACAAAGGTAGGAAAGGAATAATTGAAGACTATCATTACAACATGAAAAGCCTACTTTTGTTTAGTATAGTATGGCGAAAACAATTCACACCGAATTTCTGGTAATTGGATCCGGCATCGCAGGACTTTCGTATGCGTTGAAAGTAGCGAACCACGGTAAGGTTATTTTGATTACCAAGGCTTCTGAAGATGAATCCAACACAAAATATGCACAAGGTGGAATTGCAGCTGTGATGTACGAGCCCGATTCCTACGAAAAACATATTGCGGACACGATTGCATGTGGTGATGGCTTGTGCGATCCTGATGTGGTTCGTTTTGTAATTCGTGAGAGCACGGCACGTGTTCAGGAGCTGGCGGCTTGGGGCGCGCAATTTGATAGGAAAGAAGACGGAAATTATCAGCTAGCGAAAGAAGGTGGTCACACGGAACCACGTATCCTGCATCATAAGGACATTACAGGCTTTGAAATTGAACGGGCGCTATTGGCTCAGGTGAACGCACATCCCAATATTAAAATCTTCGACCATCACTTCGCGATCGATATTATCACACAACACCATTTAGGTCTCGAAGTAAACAGCAGAACTCCCGACATACAATGTTACGGTGCGTATGTCTTAAACACGAATAACGGAGAAGTAGATACCGTTCTTGCAAAAATCACCTTGATGGCCACTGGCGGAGCAGGACACGTATATGCCACTACGACTAATCCGACTATTGCAACCGGCGATGGCGTGGCGATGGTTTATCGCGCAAAAGGTAAAGTGGAGAATATGGAATTTATTCAATTTCATCCGACGTCACTTTATAATCCCGGAGAACATCCTTCGTTTTTAATTACCGAAGCGATGCGCGGACACGGAGGAATTCTTCGAACACAAGACGGCAAAGAATTCATGCACAAGTATGATGAGCGAAAATCATTAGCGCCACGTGATATTGTTGCTCGCGCGATTGATAATGAAATGAAAATACGCGGTGAAGATTTTGTGTACTTAGATTGTACGCACCTTGATCCGGACAATTTAATTACACACTTTCCAAACATTCATGAGAAGTGTTTATCGCTGGGCATTGATATACGAAAAGATTTTATTCCGGTAGTTCCGGCGATGCATTATATGTGTGGAGGCGTGAAGGTGAATATGCAAGGCAGAAGCAGCATTGATAGGTTGTACGCTGCAGGAGAATGTTCGTGCACAGGGCTCCATGGCGCAAATCGATTGGCATCCAATTCTCTCTTGGAGGCAGTTGTGTACGCACACGCGGCAGCGCAAGACAGTATTCAAAGGATTCAGGCCATTGATTTCCGCGAGGGCATTCCACATTGGGATGCAGAAGGAACAGATGCTCCGGAAGAAATGGTCCTCATCACTCAGAGTTTACGTGAAGTACAGACGATCATGAGTAATTATGTCGGCATTGTAAGATCGGATTTACGTTTACAACGCGCGCACGACCGACTGGAAATATTGTGGTTGGAAAATGAAGCGCTTTATAAGAAGATTACGGTATCCCAAAAAGTATGTGAATTACGTAATGTGATTACTGTGGCATACACTATTATCAAACATTCTCTGGCACGGAAATCCAGTTGCGGATTGCACTACAGTCTGGATTATCCGCCTGTTAAAAAAAACTAATTGTGGCCGTTTAGCAGAAATAGGTTTAAATTTGTTGTCATGAAAACGGCAGTACGTTTTGCACTTGTATTCATTCTATCTGTGATCACATTCGTGAGCGGATCAGGATTTGTTTTGGGTAAAATGATTTGTCTCAAATCGGGTAATGAGATTATTCTTCCGGGAGTAATGGATGATTGTTGCGCCGGCGAGGCTTCTGACCAAAGTTTTATTTCTGAAAAGTGTTGTGAGATTTCCAACCTTACTATCGAGCAGGAAACTTTCATTACTTCAGAATCGAACCAGTTCGACAAAGTTCTGTTGACTGCAGTTGTTCCCGTTCTATTACCTTTCGCACTTGATGTTGTTCTTGATGACAACAGCAACTCTACACTTAACAACTACGGGCAACCATACGCTCCTACTGATCCTGCAAGGGCGAAACTCTGCGTATTTAATATTTAAGAATTGCTTTGAATTGTCGTGCGACGTTGATAAAACGTGCAATGAGTCTATTCACAAATTCAAAGCAATATGTATCAAAAAATAATTCTCTTATTCTTGGTTTGCGTTTCCTCATATTTAAGGGCGCAAATCACGGGGCGTGTCATCACATCCAATGCTGAAGCCATTCCCGGCGCGGTCATATTCTGGCAAGGCGCAAAACAAGGCACTACAACCGATTCACTCGGACGATTCACACTGGCATGGCCAACGCAATTCCCGGACACACTAGTTGTGCGTAGCGTTGGTTTTAATTCGCAGGAAATCGAGTTTATTGCTGCAACTCCATCGTTTATAAAAGTTACTCTTAAGAATACTGACACACTTGCCGGTGTAACTATTGTTGAACGTTTATCAGCCAGTCAATTTTCATTTTTTGATCCCATCATGACTGAGAAGATTACACAAAAAGGATTATTAAAAGCAGCGTGTTGTAATCTGTCCGAAAGTTTTGAGACCAACCCGTCTGTTGATGCAGCAATGACTGATGCTGTGTCCGGTGCAAAAAAAATAAATCTTTTAGGCCTTGATGGTATTTATTCTCAAATCATGTTTGAGAATGTGCCGCTTATTCGCGGATTGTCCTCTTCATACGGGTTAGCGTTTGTACCCGGCACTTGGATTAAGAGTATTCTGATTACGAAAGGAACAGGATCTGTAATAAACGGTTACGAATCTATTGCCGGACAATTAAACATTGATTTAGAAAAGCCTCCCGAAGAACAACAAGAGCGTTTCTTTCTGAACGCCTATGCGAATCATCGCGGCAGATATGAATTGAATGCACATTACAATCAGAAAATCGGAAGTTCGTGGGGAACCACTCTGTTGGCGCATGGTAGCATTGCGAATCAGCGTAACGACATGAATCATGATGGTTTTTTGGACATGCCAACGTACACACAGATTAACGTAATGAATCGTTGGAACTGGCGCTATGCCGATCGCATGGAAGGACAGTTTGGTGTTCGTTTTCTGATTGATGATAAAGTAAGCGGTCAGTTTGGTTATAAGCCGGAACAAGGCTTAAATAGTAACTTTTACGGAATAGGTGTTTACAATAAGCAACTAGAGTTTTTCAATAAAACCGGATTCATTTTTTCGAAGCCGGGTCGTAGTATCGGTACTATATTTTCTGCACGTTATCACGATCAGGATTTGCAATTCGGCAGGAGAACGTTTCAGGGAGAGCAGCGCAGTTTGTATGGAACTGCGATATTTCAAGATTACATCAAAAGCACCAACCATACGTTTAAAGGTGGCCTTAGCTACGTTTATGATGATTATGTTCAGTATTACAACGATACTAACTTCAGCAGAACAGAAATGGTTCCGGGAGCCTTTGTTGAATATACAGGATACTTAAGCCAAAAAATCACTGCTGTTGCCGGCTATCGAATCGACTACCACAATCTTGCGGGATTGCAACATACGCCACGCTTGCACCTTAAGTATGATCTGGACAGCAATATTGTAATTCGTGCATCCGGAGGAAGAGGATTTCGTTACGCGAATATTTTTTCGGAAAGCACTACCATGTTTACGAATTCAAGAGAAGTTAAGATTGCTAATGATCTCCGTGCAGAAATTGCATGGAACTATGGAGGTAGTTTGCAATATCGTTTCAAGTTATTTAAGCGCGAAGCAACGTTGGTGGCTGATTATTTCCGAACCGACTTTGTCAACCAAATTGTAACGGATCTTGAGCAGCCGGGAGTGATAAGCTTTTATAATCTAGACGGATTGTCCTTCGCGAACAGTTATCAGGCCGATGTGATGTTTGAACCAATAGAACGTTTTGAAGTGCGTATGGCATACAAATATTACGATGTTCGAATTACCTATCAGGACAAACTGAAGCAACGACCATTAGTTCCACAACATCGTGCATTTGTCAATTTGGCGTATGCGTTGCCTTACGATAAATGGACGTTTGATTTTACCACACGATGGATTGGCGCATCAAGAATGCCGGCTCATTTAATCAGCAGAACCGCGCAAGGAGATGTTGTGCACACAGAGTCATTAACGGAAGACTTCTTTTTGTTTAGTGCGCACATTTCGAAAAAATTCCGAAAGTTCGATATTTATCTCGGAGCAGAAAATATTGGTAACTTCATGCTTCACCAACCTATTATAGGAGCTGATAATCCATTTGGTCCGGTATTTGACGCATCCTTAGTGTATGCACCAACTGACGGGCGCATTATTTATACAGGAATACGAATGAAATTTTAAAAACAAAACAACAATGAGAATATTAGCACTACTAGGGTTTCTGTTGATTGGATTGGCAGCAACCGCACAGATGGATACCATCAAAATTAAAACCAGTGCAGAATGCGATATGTGCAAAAAGCGCATAGAAGAGCAAGTCGGAATTACAACAGGAGTTAAGAGTGCAGTACTCGATTTGAATACCATGGTGCTCACGGTGATTTACAATAAAGAAAAGATAACTCCGGAGAAAATTAAGCAGATAATTAATAAATCTGGTTACGATGCTGATGGCGTCAAAGCGGATCCGAAGTCGCAAAAGAAATTACCTGCATGCTGCCGTCCGGGCGGTGGTTAAGTCCATAAATAAATAACTATGCCTTTAATTCTTCCTGTAAACGGAATTTCGCCGAATATTGGTAACGACTGTTATATCGCTGATAATGCAACAATTGTCGGCGATGTAACGTGTGGTGATCAATGTAGCTTTTGGTTTAACAGTGTTATTCGTGGTGATGTAAACTCCATTACCATGGGCAACAAAGTCAATGTTCAGGATTTGGCGATGATTCACTGCACCTACCAAAAGGCAAAAACACTAATCGGGAATAATGTTTCCATCGGGCATCGTGCAATTGTGCATGGTTGTACTATACACGATAATGTGCTTATCGGTATGGGCGCAATTGTGATGGACCATGCGGAAATTGGAAGCAACACCATTATTGCAGCAGGCGCAGTTGTTACGGAAAAAATGAAAGTGGAACCCAATAGTGTTTATGCCGGGATTCCGGCAAAAAAAATCAAAGAGATCAGTCCTGAATTGACACAAGGAGAAGTGGAACGCATCGCGAATAACTACGTAATGTATTCCGGCTGGTTCAAATGATTCAGCGTTGCAAATGCTGTTTGTGCCAGTTAAGTTTTGTAGCAGTCTGAATTGGTTGTTTTAATTGCTGCAGTACATTCAAGAATTCATCTTTACTTCCTGATGTGC